>SLOM01000187.1 GCA_007132505.1 Candidatus Sumerlaeota bacterium | reverse complement strand
TGCTGATGGAGGAGGGGGCGGAATTCCTCTTCGAGCACGGGCCCTACCGGGCGTATGAAATTCCGCAGCACCGGCGCGAGCTGGACGAGAACTGAACGGCGGGGATGGCGCAGTCATGGAAGAGGACCTTTTCGGCGAGGAGCGGCCGGCACCACCGCGGCCGAGGGAGGCAGCAGAGGAACCCGGGGATGGGGAGTTCCGCCCGCTGGCAGACCGGCTGCGCCCGGGCGTGCTGGAGGAGCTGCTGGGGCAGGAGGATCTGGTCGGCCCGGAGGCACCGCTCACTCGCCTGCTGCGGGCGGGCAACGTGCCCTCGATGGTGCTCTGGGGTCCTCCGGGATGCGGAAAGACTACACTGGCGCGGCTCGTGGCGACGCATGCGAATGCGGACTTGGTGACGCTCAGCGCCGTCACGTCCTCGGTGCGCGACGTGCGCGCCGTGGTGGACGTGGCGAAGTCCAACCGCAAGTACCAGCGCCGCACCATCCTGTTCATTGACGAGATTCACCGCTTCAACAAGGCGCAGCAGGACGCCTTCCTGCCGCACGTGGAGGCGGGCACCATAACGCTCGTTGGGGCGACGACGGAGAACCCGAGCTTCAGCGTAATCTCCCCGCTCCTCTCGCGCTGCCGGGTGTTTGTGCTCAAGCCGCTCGCTGCCAGGGACCTCCGGGAGTTGCTCCGCCGTGGGGTGGAGATGCTGAACGAGGACCGGCGCAAGGAGGGACAGGCACCGCTGGCCTGTCCGGAGGAGGCTCTGTCGGCCATCGTGGGTCTGTCGGATGGCGACGCCCGGCGGGCCCTCGGGATGCTTGAGCTGGCGGAGTCAGTCCGGCGGAGTACCGGGGACGATTCCCCGCTCCAGCGCGAGGAGATCGCACGGATCGCGCAGCGCCATCTGCTGTACGACAAGACGGGCGAGGAGCACTTCAACCTGATCAGCGCGATGCACAAGACCCTACGCTCCTCCGATCCGCATGGGGCCGTGTACTGGACACAGCGGATGCTGTCGGCGGGCGAGGACCCTCGGTACGTGGCGCGGCGGCTGATCCGGTTTGCCAGCGAGGACGTCGGGCTGGCCGACCCGCATGCACTGCCGCAGGCGGTGGCGGCATGGAGGGCCTACGAGTCGCTCGGCACGCCGGAGGGGGAACTGGCGTTGATCCAGGCCGCAGCCTATCTGGCGCTGGCGCCCAAGTCGAACGCCTGCTACATGGCGCAGCTTGCCGCGCAGAAGGAGATCGGGAAGAGCGGGTCGCTCCCGGTGCCACTCCACCTGCGCAACGCACCGACCGGCCTGATGAAGGACCTCGGCTATGCCAAGGGTTACACCTACGACCACGATCACGAGGACGCCTTCGCGGCCAAGCAGGGCCTGCCGGATGAAATCGCGGACCGTGAGTTCTTCCGTCCGGGCAGGGCCGGTTGGGAGGGCGAACGGGCGGAGCTGCTCCGGCGATGGGATGAGCAGCGCCGCCGCGGGGCGAGAAAGAAGCCGGAGGGACGGAACGACCCGTGAGTCAGGTGGCGCCGGTGTTCCGGGAGTAGGACAGGAAGCCGGCAGGGCGTGGGCATTGGATCGGAGTTGACAGCCCAGCCCGTCCGGTGACGCTTTCAGGTTGAGGGAATCAAGGGGTTCCCCCGCCATCATTTCCGCCGCGGGAGCTTTCGCGTTTGAGCCAAACCGTCGAACAGGTTCTGACCCTCCGACAGGATGAGGTCCTCGATTTTTCGGGACGCAACGAAGCGAAACTTATCGAGCTGGAGAAGCGTTTTCACGCCCGGTTCGTTCTACGCGGCAACCAATTGAAGATCATCGGCGGCGAAGAGGAAGTAAACGTCGCGAGTAAGAGCGTGTCGGAGATCCTCGACGTGCAGCGTCAGGGTGGCGGGCTGACTCCACAGCAGTTCCGTCAGGCGGTTCGACAGCGCTCCCTGCGCCCACCCGCAGGCCCGAATCCGGGTGGGCCCGAACCACCAACCGAGGAGAAGCCCACGGGCTACGACCGGCCGCTTTCGGAGATCCTGCTGGACGAGATTCCGGTCCCGCTCAAGCGCCGGCGGCTGTCCCCCATCACGCCGGGGCAGAAGCGCTACATCGAGGAAATCCGCAAGAAGGACATCGTCTTCGGGATCGGACCGGCCGGGACGGGGAAGACCTACCTTGCCGTGGCGATGGCGGTGAGCGCCCTGCTGGCCGGGCGGGTAAGCCGGATCATCCTCTGCCGGCCGGCGGTGGAGGCGGGCGAGCGGCTCGGGTTCCTGCCGGGCGACCTGCGGGAGAAGCTCGACCCCTACGTGCGGCCGCTCTACGACGCGCTCTACGAGATGATGGAGGCGGAGAAGATCCGTCAGGCGCTCGACACCGGCGTGATCGAAATCGCCCCGCTGGCCTTCATGCGCGGACGGACGTTGAACAACGCCTTCGTTATCCTCGACGAGGGGCAGAACACCACCCCCGAGCAGATGAAGATGTTCCTGACGCGCCTTGGCTTCGAATCGAAGGCGGTGGTGACCGGGGACATTACGCAGATTGACCTGCCGCACGCGCGCAACTCCGGCTTGGTGCAGGTACGCCAGGTGCTCAAGGACATAGACGACATCGGGTTTGTCTATTTCAATGAGCAGGACGTCGTCCGGCACGAGCTGGTCATGCGGATCGTGCGGGCGTATGAGGCGCACGCGACGGCAAACGAACCGGAGAAGGAGCCGGAGAACGGCGGCGCGGAAAAGCCTTGATGTCCGGCGGGTGGAAGCCGTAACGGATTAGCGCTCGCGCGGGGGTGGCCTTGCGCGGCCGTGTGTGGCGGGCGTAGCTCAGTCGGTTAGAGCACAGGTTTGTGGTACCTGGGGTCGGGGGTTCAAGTCCCCTCGCCCGCCCCAGTTCTTCGGAAGAACCCCTTTCTCACATTCCAATCTCGAGGGTCCTGCCTTGCAGGAAGCCACGCGATGCACCGGCGGCATGCCGGGTGGCTGAATATGGTCTGGCGCGAGGTAGGGGGTCGGGGAGGGTAATCAAGTGCTCCCTCGTCCGGCGGGGCGGCACGGCACCACCAAGGAGAATCATCCGCCGATTCCGCCGAGCCACGGCGATGGGGGCGTGCGCCCTCCCCTGGCCTCTGCCGCGGAGAAGAAGACCTGCTACCGGACAGGGGGCAGGAGATCCGCCGCGTCCCAGATACGGTCGGCGTTGCGGTCTCCGAGAAGGAATCGCTCGAGGACCGGAAGGGCACGCTGGCCGAGCAGAGTTTCGGCGATCTCCGGCGGGAAGACCGGCTCGCGAGTGCCGAACTCCCACGTGTCGCGCGCGAAGGATTCGAAACCGTGGATGAACTCGACGGCAGTGAATCCTCCAAAGAGCAAAGTCCGTGCACGGGCTCCATCGAAGGCCATGGCGGGCCGGCCGCGCGGTGAGGGCGCCGCGATTGTTCCCACTTGGGTCCACTGCGTTCCGTCCCATTCCCAGGTGTCTTCCAGCAGGGTGAAGGCTCCGGCGGGCACCCCCGCGCCGCCGAAGAGCACTGTCACGCCGCGGGTGCTGTCGTAGGTCATCGCGTGGAGGGCACGAACGGAGGGCCCGGCCAGGGAAACCTGCTGCCACTGCGCGCCGTCCCATTCCCAAGTATCGCCGAGGGGCACCGAGCCGCTCCATCCGCCATAGAGGACGACGCGCTGGCGGAGGGAGTCGTAGGCCATGGCGTGGAGGACGCGGGCGGCAGGGCCGGAGACGTGCGCCTGCTGCCATTGCGATCCGTTCCATGTCCACGTGTCGCCGAGGACCACGTCATCGCCGTCATCGTCCGCGGAGCCTCCGAAGAGGACGGTGACTCCCCGCGCGGCGTCGTACACCATGGCGTGACCCTGCCGGCTCTGCGGTCCGGCGGATGCAACGTGGTGCCACTGGGTACCATCCCATTCCCAAGTATCGCCGAGAGAGACGAAGTCGTCGCCGCTGGTTTCCGTTTCGCCGCCGAAGAGGACGGTGCGGGCGCGGGTGATGTCGTATGTCATGGCGTGGCTCTCACGTGGAGAGGGACCGGTCGTGGCAGCGCGGTGCCAGGTGGAGCCGTCCCACTCCCACGTGTCGCCGAGCGATTCGACCCGGCCGTCCATCATGCCGTCACCGCCGAAGAGCACAATCCTGCCGCGTGCAGCGTCCCACGCCACGGCGTGACTGCCGCGCGGGGAAGGGCCCTCCCGCGTCATCAGCAGCCAGAAGGGTGGTGCCGACCTGCCGGAGCTGACGCCGGCCGGCACCTCGGGGGAACCGCTGGCGTGTCCGGCGAACACCGCCATGGCTCCGGCACTCGCAACGAGAAGGCTTAGGAGGATGTATTTCACGAGGAGACCCCCTTTCCGCTTGGCGGCCACGGCGGGGGTGGCGGCGAGAGTGAACATCACCAGTTCTACCGTGCCAGATTCGTATTCCCGACCTTGGGATCAAGAGATTTCCCGGCTGGGTGGACAGCGAAAACGCCTCCCGTTGGTTGACGGGGCAGACGGGAGATCACGCAAAGGCGCCACAACGCCACGAGGCGGGTGGGGGCCGGGGGGATCGGGAGGGTGATGGTGTGCTCCCTCGTCCGGCGGGGTGGCACGGCATCACCAAAGAGTATCATCCGCCGATTCCACAGATTCACGCCGATGGGGGGTGCGCAGGAGCACCGCGGGTCGTGGTTCGAGGTCATGATGAGGGATCACGCGACGGCGCAACGACGCCACGAGGCGGGTGGGGGCTCCGGGAACTCAGGGTGATCCGCGGAGTTGCCAGGTGTCTCCGAAGAAGTACTCGGGCGGGCCTTCGATCGAGCCGCCGAAGAGGACGACGTGTTCGCGAACGGGGTCCCACTTCATGGTGTGGCCGGTGCGGGGAGAGGGGCCCTCGGCCGCTTCGGGGAGTTCGTTCCAGCGTTCGCCGTCCCACTCCCACTGGCCGGGAAGTGCCTCGGCGTCAGCATCTCCCCCGCCGAGGAGGATCACGCGCTGGCGGTTGGCATCCCACGCGAGGGCATGGCCGCTTCGCGCGGGAGGACCCTCGGCCGGGATGGGGCGCCAACTTCCGCCGGCCCACTCCCAGGTGTCATCGAGGGGCCGTTCCCCGTCCATGCCGCCGAAGAGGACGACTCGCTCGCGGGCGGGATCGGTGGCGAGGGCGTGGCCGCTGCGGCCGGGCGGCCCGAGAGCGGCGGTGCGGGCCC
>SLOM01000159.1 GCA_007132505.1 Candidatus Sumerlaeota bacterium | reverse complement strand
TGTCCAGCGGGGGAGTCTCGCCCGCGAAAACGTCCCCCACCACTCCGGAGAAGGCGGCAACACCCGCACTGGCGTAACCTTCCTTCCGGCCCAGGAAGTACACGAAGGCGCCATCATCCCCGGCCGGCAGGATGACCTCAAAGCGGCCCAGGGAGTCCACTTCAATGACTTCTTCGTGTTCGGTCATGTCCATCATATCGCGGCCGAACGAATAGGCCGTAGCAGCGACGGTGGCGGAACCGGCGGGCGAGCCGTCGGGCAGCAGGACTGGGCCGGCGGCACGAAGGGTGCCGCTGCTTCGCTCTTCGGCAGCCGCCGTGGCTGCAAGTCCCAAGGCTGCAGCAACCACCGCTGGGACGAGGAATAGTCCGGCTCCACGGAGCATTGTCGTTCTCCTCGCTTCTGAGTGAGAAGACTCGAAAACGATTCATACCCTCGCGTCAAGTCCCGTCGAACGCGGCGCTCTCCTCGAGGTTCCCCGTTGCACTCGTGGGGTTGAGCGGGGGAGAAAGCCCCTCCCCGGGACGCGGAGATCCCGGATTTCCTTGGCGGAGTTCGCTTTCATGCCCCTGCAGGCCGGAATTGCCGGTCTTCCGAACGTGGGGAAAAGTACCCTGTTCAATGCGATTACGGCAGCCGGCGCCGAAACCGCCAACTATCCATTCTGTACGATTGATCCCAACGTGGCGGTGGTGGAAGTGCCGGACCGCCGGCTGGGCGTGCTGTTTGACCTGATGAAGCCACGGCGTGCCGTGCCCACCGCGTTCGAGTTCGTGGACATCGCCGGGCTCGTGCGCGGCGCTTCCAAAGGCGAGGGGCTCGGCAACCAGTTCCTCTCCCACATCCGCGAGGTGGACGCCATCATCGAGGTGGTGCGTTGCTTCGAGGACGAGGAGGTGGTCCGTGTGCCCGGCACGGGCGATCCACTGGAAGATATCGAGACCGTGAACCTGGAGTTCGTGCTGGCGGACTACGCGGCCATCGAGCGCAGGCTGGAGAAGACCATCAAGGCAGCCCGCGGCGACAGGGCCCTTGAGCCGGAAGTGGACTTCCAGCGTCACCTGCTCGGCGTGCTCGAGGAGGGACAGTTCGCCTCGAAAGCCCCGCGCGGCGAACGGGAGGAGCGGCTCCTTGCGGGCTACCAGCTCCTGACCTCGAAGCCGATGCTCTACGTTTGCAACGTATCCGAGGACGCGATGCCGGAGGGGGCGGGGCTGCCGGCCGTGGCGAGAGTCCGCGAGTTCGCCAGCAGTCAGGGCGCCGAGGTGGTGGTCGTCTCGGCAAAGGTTGAGAGCGAAATCGCCGCGCTGGAGGAGCCCGACAAATCGGAGTTCCTGCGCGACCTGGGGCTGGAGGAGAGCGGCCTCGACCGGATGATTCACGCCGCCTACGGGCTGCTTGGGCTTGGCACGTTCTTCACAGGCAACGAGAAGGAGGTCCACGCTTGGACGTTCCACCGGGGGTGGAAGGCGCCGCGCTGTGCCGGGCAGGTACACACTGATTTCGAGAAGAACTTCATCCGGGCGGAAGTCGCCAGCTTCGACGACGTGGTGGCGTGCGGTGGCGTCCACGGCGCGCGGGAGGCCGGCAAGCTCCGCATCGAGGGGAAGGACTACGTCGTGCAGGACGGCGACGTGTGCTTCTTCCGCGCCGGTTGAGTCTCAGGCGGACACTGTGTTGGACGCAGGGGCAGGCAGCAGGACTCACAATCACGGGGAAAAGGAAAGCATGAGCGACAAGAGCGCCGCGGACGCGGTGGCGAAGCACTGGCCCTTTGCAGGGCGGACACCGCGCCGCATCGTTGTGAAGATCGGCAGCAACGTGCTGGCATTGCCCAGTGGCGGCCTGGACCACGCGCGCGTGGCAAGCCTTTGCACCCAGGTGGCCGAGGCTCACGGGCATGACATGGAAGTCATCGTGGTCACCAGCGGCGCGGTGGCCGCCGGAAGGGGGGTGCTCCGCATGACGCAGCGTCCCTCCACTCTGCCGGACCTGCAGGCCGTGGCGGCGATCGGGCAGGGTGCCCTCATGGAGGCGTATAGTCACGAGCTGCGGCGCCATGGCCTTGTCGCCGCCCAGATGCTCCTCACGCGCGACGACATGGACGATCGCCGGCGGTACCTCAACGCCCGCCTTACGCTCGTGTCGCTGCTCAAGCACCCCGTCATCCCCATCATCAACGAGAACGACGTGGTGACGGTGGATGAGCTGAAGTTCGGCGACAACGACATGCTCTCCGCCATGGTGGCGGCGAAGCTCGACGCGGATCTGCTGGTGATCTTCAGCAACATCCCCGGCCTGATGACCGGCAATCCGGGCAGGGACCCGGAAGCAAGGCTTGTCCCGGTGGTGAAGCAGGTCACGGACGAGATCACCGCGCTGGCCCATGGTGGCCAGAGCACCTTCGGGGTGGGCGGCATGTCCTCGAAGCTTGAGGCGGCACGTCACGCCACGCGCTTCGGCGTGACGTGTGTCATGACGGACGGGCAGCGTGACGATGCCCTGCCGGGAGTCCTGTCCGGCAGGTTCGAGGGGACGCTGTTCCTGCCATCGGCGGCCCGCCGGGCGGGCTCGGCGCGCAAGCACTGGATCGCCGGCCGGCGCGCTAGGGGGGCCGTCGTCATAGACCGCGGAGCCGAGAAGGCCCTCGTGGCGAAAAAGCGCTCGCTGCTTGCTGTCGGCGTCCGGCGTATAGACGGAACGTTCGGGAAGGGCGATGTCATCTCCATCGTCAACGAGGCGGGTGAGGTGCTCGCCCAGGGGATCGTGAACTACAACAGCAGCCAGCTGGAGTGTATAGCCGGCCGGCGCAGCGAGGAGCTGCCCGCCCTGCTCGGCGAGGCCACCTACGAGGAAGTCGTCCACGTGGACAACCTGGTGCTGGGATAGGGAATCAACCCTCTTGAGGCGTTTTCCGCCTGTGCCAGGACCGAAATGCCGCCCAGCCGGCCATCAATAGCCACGCCACGAGGAATACCAGACTCACGGTCAGGCCTTGGCGGAGCTTTGGCTGACGGTAGGCGAGTTCCACCATGTGCTCGCCCGGTAATACCGGCGCGGCGCGCAGGAGCGACTGGGCGGGCCTCATGCGATGCCAGCGTTCGCCCAATTCCGTTCCCGGAATACGATAGTACCAGCCGCGCCAGTGTACGTCGCGAACGAGCAGCACTCCCCCTTCCGCCGGAGCCTGTACATGGAGACGCTGGTAGCTCGGGCGGTCCACCAGGACATGGACAGTTCCATCACCCATATCCACATCCGGTGGCGGCATCATGTCCCACGGAGGGGATTCTACGAGCACCGTCGCGTCCCGGATACCATGACCGGCCGTATGCCAGAGCGCCCACTCCGCCTCCCAGGTGTGCTCCACCGGTGTCCAGCGCCGTGCGAACTGAAAGCGCGGGGCAGTTTCGCGAAGCCGGGCGAGAACGTCCCCTTCGTGCCGCGCGATCACGTCGTAGTGCTCCGCCAGCCCGGTCTCCCATGCAGTGCGCTCAGGTTCCCCGAGCATGTCCTCCTGCACCAGGATGTGCGTGACTCCGAGGGACTGGAGGGGTACCGGGTTTTCGTACATCTCCGCGTCCCTCCATCCGGAGCCGGTCTGACCGATGTTCAGGGAGAACAGCAGGCGGCGGTTGTGCAGTGGCGTGTACCCCTGGAGGCCACGGACGCCGGCAAAGAGGTGCGTATTGTGGGGGTACACCTGGTAACCGGGAGCATGGTACCCCCAGTCGCCAGACAGCGGTGAGGGGGAGTAGACCCGGGCAATTTCCGAGCGGTCAACCTGACCAAGGAGAGGGTGACGGCTGGAGTCGGTAAGCCATGACCAATCCCTTGGAGGAAGCATATACCACATGGAGAGCAGATGCCACTTGAGAACAATCAGCACCAGTAAAGCTGGTGCAGCAATCGTCCAGCATCTCCATCCGGCACAGAGGATGGCGGCCAATAGGAGTGGCAGAAGTATCTGCCATTCCCGCCGGATTAATGGAGTCCCCAGGAAAGGGCTGGCTTCATCGTCGGCCCACCATCCAAAAGGAAGTGCGGGCTCTGGACTTGTTCCTGTCATAACGCTGGTGAAAGATGGCAGATCGCCTCGTGACATGCCATCCGGTAAGGGCAGAAATTTCCAGGCGGCCGCTGTGACAAGGAGCAGAGCGAGGTATGCGGTGAGGACATGTGCCATCCGGGTGGAAACCCGCAGACGGCTCATCCAGTCGAGTCCGATTGCGGCGGCAACCGCCGCAAAAACGGTGGTCAGAAACAGCCATCGTGACGGAACGCGAAAGAGATCGAACGGTGGCGTGTCGAGAACAATCGTTGCCGGCGGGAAATGCTTGCCGAAGGAAAGGAGCAGGGAAAAGAAAATGCCACCCCAGAGGAACAGGAGCCATCGCAGACGGTAGCTTCGACGAAATCTCCGGTGGGCAAGACAGAGCAGGGGAGTCAATGCGAGCACCCAAAACAAGGGGAGAGGCGCGCTTCCCCATTCGCCTCCGTAACGTTCCCCTGCCCATTCATAGTCAAGCGCCTCGATCAGGCGGGGTTGAGCAAACTGGAGGGTGAGATGGGGTGGCAGACTGCCGGCCAGCCGTGCTTCCGGCGGAAGATCGGCCCGCGGCGTCTCCTCGACATGCGCGAGGGAAGAGTATACCTGCACGGTCATCAGGCCTGCCCCAACTGTCAATCCGGCCGCCAGAGCCAAGGTGCCCCAAATCGAATGCAGGTTCAGCCGGAATCGGGAAAGCCAATCAAGAAGAAGCCATAGTCCGGTGAGCAGGACCAGTTGGGGGTACCCGGTCGAGATCTGCAGTGCAACCAGCCCGGAAAAAGCGGCCAGCCGGCCTGCCCCGGGGGCAGCCAGCAATCGGAGGCCGCTCCATGCCACCCATGGCCCCAGGCACGCCGCCTCCCGCATGGACAAGTGACCAGCGTGGTGCATGAGAAAGGTGGAACTCGAAAAAAGGAGACCACCAATGAATGCCGCCCACGGGGATATGCGTCTCGCGCGCAGGTAGGTGTACATGCCGGTGGCGGCGAGAAACGTATGCAGTGCTTCCAGGGAGTTCGCCACTGTGACAGGGGCGAAAAGGTAGAGCAGGTTAGGAGGGTAGAGAACACCCGTGTAGGCGGTGGCGAAAAGGGGCATCCCTCCGAACACACGGTCCGTGAAGACGGGGAACTCTCCCGACAGCAGGATGCGGGCAGCCTCCACACGCCATGGGACGTACTCCGACATGCGTTCGTCCCAGACCATGG
>SLOM01000262.1 GCA_007132505.1 Candidatus Sumerlaeota bacterium | reverse complement strand
GCAGTTTCCGGCAGATTCGCAGCACGTGAACGTCCACAGGGAGCACCAGCCGCGCCGGGTCCGTGTGGGCGGTCCAGAGCCCCAGGTCAATGCCGTCCGCCGGGCGGACCATCCAGCGCAGAAAGAGGTTCATGCGCTTGCACGCCGATCCGCCGGCCGGGTGCGTGAGCAGTATGGACACGGCCGGAGGGAGGACCGACACCGTGCCGTCCGGCCGCAGCCGCTCGCGGGTGCGGGGGGCGAGCGGTCCAACGGGCTCCGAGAGGATGGCTTCCGCGAAACGGCCCAGCGCGGGGAGGATGGTGGGCTCCTCCGCGGGCCGCGTGTCGCACTTGGGCCAGAGAGCCCCCAGGCTGCCGTGGCGCCTGATCGCTCCCCCCAACAGCGCGGCGAAGACCTCCAGATCGGCAGGCCGCACCCACCGGTGACCGAGACTTCCGAACATGCCACGAAGGTCCCCCGGCTGCCGCGCAGCAAGCCAGTCCGCCGGGCGCGGACCCAGCACACGGAGAAAGGCTTCGAGGAAGCGCTGGATGGACGTGATGTTGCCGGAGGCGAAGGCGGCGGCGGTAAGGGCGGCCACCTCGGCGTCGCGCGGCTCGCTGTACCGGTGAGCAAACAGAAGCGGATCGCCCGGGAGAAATGCGGGCCGATGGTAGGTGGCGTGCAGGTCTTCGAAGAGGCGCTGGAGGGCGGTTTCGCGCGAGCTGAGGGGCCTCACCGGGCGCTCAGATGTCGTCGTCCGCCAGCTCGCGGTCTTCCTCGTCCGGCTCGTCCTCGCCGAAGAGGTATCCGCCGAAGGTGGCGGCGAGGAGCGCGCCGACAAGGTTCCCGCCGTTGGCAGGCACCAGTACTGCCACGAGCGTAAAAGCCACGCTGGTCAGAATGCTTAGGATGGCGAACAGGGGATTGTCGAAGAAGACGTACATGGGGGTGGGAAGGTTCGGGTCCGGGGGATGGGGTCTCGGGTTCAGGGTTTGGGGTTTAGGGAGGCTGGCTGGGGCGGTCAAACGGGAAATGGGGAGTGCGCTTGCGCTGAGGGGGTGTGGGTGAGAAACAGGGCCCACAAACCAGCCGCAAATCCGCAGTCCCGCACAGACACGACAGGAGAACGCCATGTCTGACCGCTCATCCGGGGACATTATCCGGCAAGTCCGCATAGAGCGGGCCATTCTTGTCATCCGGGGCCGGAGGGTCATCACCGACAGCGAGTTGGCCGAACTGTACGGTGTGCCCACGAGACGTCTGAACGAACAGGTCAAGCGCAATGCCTCCCGCTTCCCCGGCGACTTCATGTTCCGGCTTACGGCGGGGGAAAAGGCCGAGGTGGTCGCAATTTGCGACCACCTCCAGAGCCTCAAGTTCTCCCCAACGCTTCCGAACGCGTTCACCGAGCACGGAGCCATTATGGCTGCCAACGTTCTGAACTCGGAGCTTGCAGTGGAGATGAGCGTTCACGTCGTCCGGACATTCGTGCGCCTGCGGGAAGCCGCCGCTCAGCATGCCGAGCTTGACAGGCGGCCCCGCCAATTGGAAAGGCGCGTTGGAAAGCACGATTTCCACATTGCAGGCATCGTCAAAAAGCTAAGGGAGCTTACTGCTGTACCTTCGCCGCCCCCCAGGAAAGTGCGACGGATCGGATTCAACCGCGAGGACGAGCAGGAAGAATAGATAGGCCGGGGCGGGAGCATTGTCACTTCCGGCCCCTGAGACAGTCATGCCGGTTGCATCACTCTCCCGCTGTGCCCGTGGGCGAAAGCGGGTGCGGCCGGATCTCCAGCACCTCTCCGGTCAGGCGGTCGTAGCTGTGGATGGTGGTGTGACTGTTGTCCGGTTCCTGCTCGTCCACCACGCGAATGATGAGGACACCGGTGCGGACGTCGTCATGGGTCTTGATGCGGAGCCACGGTTCGTCTTCGCGCTCGACGGCGAGGTTGCGCACGAAATCGCCCGCGTTGCCGGGTACGATCGCGTAGGAGGTGCCATCGGGCGCTTCGATGTCGAGCCCGCCGTCCTCGCGGATGGTGGTGATGAGGACGAGTTCCCCCTCATCGTCATACATTGGCCCGGGGTCCCCTGCGCGGAGCTGCTGGCGGCTCTCGCCGGTGACGTCCATGCCGTTGTAGAACGTCTCCCCGTCGGAATTGATCCAGTAGTGCGGCAGGTAGGTCGGCGCGGTCCAGGTGCTGCCGGCGACGTAGGCCAGATGCCAATGCGGCGGATTGTCGGGATGCAGCGTGTTGTTGGTCTCGAAGCCCATGATCGCCCAGAAGTGCCCCTTTTCGGCGGCGGCCTCAATGGCGCCGGCGTCGCGCAGGATGGCCTCCGAAGCGACCAGGTAATGGACCGTGGCGCGGACCTGTCCAGCAGGCCAGAGTACCTCCGTCCACGGCCCGGCGGCGCGGTCCGGGTCGTTGTGCTCGATGCGATAGCGCAGGCCGGGCTCGTTGTAATGACTCCAGACTTGGATCGTGGACTGGTCGGCGCCGGGCGACGGCGCCCGGACAGGCAGGTGGAAGGTCACCGCCTCGGGGTCCTCCGGATCGCGTTCCAGCTCAAGCCGGCGGTTTGACCCGACCACGGCGCGGATCTCCTCGCCCGGCCAGCGCACGGTGACAGGCACACCATCGGGGTTTTCCGGCCCCTCAACGAAGGCGTGGAACTCGGCGCGGCTGGGCACCTGGTGGCGCTCTCCGGAGACGAGCTCGTAACCGTCCGGCAGGACGATCTCGGGCCTGCTGGGCTCGCCCGGCACCGCCTTCACGACACGGAACGCGGCAAACCGCGTCTCGTCCTCATCCGCCCACGCGGAACCCGTCCCAGCGGCCAACACCGCCATGGCAAGCGTGCTCGAAATGGCAAGGAATCTCATCGGAGGTCTCTCCCTTGGAATTGGAACCTTCCGATGGCTCTGGGCATGGGCGGGGAGGGGGTCAAGCGGCGGTGCGATTCCGGCCCGGTTCCCGCTTGACGGGGCGGTGGGACATCAGGACATTCTGATGCCCTGATGCGGCGCGATGGCGCCAACAGACCACAAGGAAGTCACCAAACACATGAGCATTGCCCAATCCCCCGCCCTCAAGACACCCGCCAACAAGGTGGCCGACATCTCCCTCGCGGACTTCGGCCGCCGGGAAATCGCCATCGCGGAACACGAAATGCCCGGCCTCATGGCCTGCCGTGAGGAATACGCCGCGAAGAAGCCGCTGGCCGGATGCCGCGTCACCGGCTCACTCCACATGACCGTCCAGACCGCCGTGCTGATTGAAACACTCCTCGAGCTGGGCGCGGACGTACGTTGGGCGAGCTGCAACATCTTCTCCACCCAGGACCACGCCGCCGCCGCCATCGCAAAGCGCGGCGTGCCGGTCTTCGCCTGGAAGGGCATGAGCCTGGCCGAATACTGGGAATGCACCAAGTGGGCTCTCGCCTTCTCCCAAGGCGGCCCGACAACCATCGTGGACGACGGCGGCGATGCAACGCTGCTCATCCATCGCGGCCGCCAGCGCGAAGCCGAATTCAAGAAGACCGGCAACAAGCCCGAAATCTGCCGCGACAACGAGGAAATCGAGGCGGTGGATACCCTCCTCAACAAGACACTCGACGAGGACCCAGAGCTGTGGACCCGCATGGCGGAAGGCATCGTGGGCGTCTCCGAGGAAACCACCACCGGCGTGCACCGGCTTTACGAAATGTCGAAGAAGGGCGAGCTCCTCTTCCCCGCCATCAACGTGAACGACTCGGTTACCAAGTCCAAGTTCGACAACCTCTACGGCTGCCGGGAATCACTCGTGGACGGCATCAAGCGCGCCACGGACGTCATGGTCGCCGGCAAGAAGGCCGTCGTCTGTGGCTATGGCGATGTCGGAAAGGGCTGTGTGCAGGCCCTCAAGGGCCTCGGCGCCACGATATACGTCACCGAAATTGATCCCATCAACGCACTCCAGGCAGCCATGGAAGGCTACCAGGTCGTCACCATGCAGGACGCCTGCGAGTGGGGAGATATCTTCGTCACCGCCACCGGCAACGTGGATGTCATCACCCGCGAGCACATGGACCGCATGAAGCACAATGCGATCGTCTGCAATATCGGCCACTTCGACAGCGAAATCCACGTGTCAGGGCTCTCGGACCTCCAGTGGGAGGAAATCAAGCCGCAGGTGGACCACGTCATCTGGCCGGACGGAAAGCGCATCATCATGCTGGCCAAGGGCCGGCTCGTGAACCTCGGCTGCGCCACCGGCCACCCGAGCTTCGTCATGAGCGCCAGCTTCACCAATCAAACCATCGCGCAGGTGGACCTCTGGCAGGCACGCAATGAAGGCAAGTACGAACGCGGCCAAGTCTATACGCTCACGAAGCTGCTGGACGAGAAGGTGGCGCGCCTTCACCTGCCGCAGCTCGGCGCAAAGCTCACCCAAATGACCGAAAAGCAATCCGAATACATCGGTGTGCCGGCCCAAGGCCCCTACAAGCCGGAGTGGTACCGGTACTGAAAAACGGCGAAGCCGCAGCAACACCGCAACAATCCGCAGGCTGTCACACGGGGAGGAACCGGAATGGTTCCTCCCCGCGCCGTTTCGGCTGACGGAACCCACTGGAGGCTGCCCCGCTTCGCGTGCGGCCACCAGCACCCCTCGGCGTCAATCGGCGTAATCGGCGGATGATTCCTTCCGACCGGGAGACGCCACGTGCCCGGATACCGGAGCGCAAGGCCACTTGCTGAAGACTCCTCAGCCCCTCCGGCCCGCGCCTTCTCAACAGAACATCACGCCACGCCGCCACGTCGCCACGTCCCCTGCGGCGAACCCACTGGACGTCTCACGCCTGTGGACGAGTAGGGTCGGACCGCTTCGCACCCGGCCACCAGCACCCCTCGGCGTCAATCAGCGTAATCGGCGGATGATCCTTCCGGCCGGGCAGTCCTCTTGGGCATTGACAGCGGGCGGGTGGCTGCTTGAGGTTTGCGGACGGACGGGTCCGTCCGCAGGGTGCCCCGCCACGAAAACAGGAGCAACCGCATGAACGAAACCAGGCAGCCGCCCCCCCCGCCGAAGGGCAGGCGCCTCGCTGCAAGGCGGCAGGAGGAAATCCTCGCCGCCGCAAGTGCCGTCTTCGCCGAGGTGGGCTATCGCCAGACCGACGTCCAGGTCGTGGCTGACCGGGCAGGCGTCGGAAAAGGCACGGTGTACCGCTACTTCCCCACCAAGGAGGAGCTCTTCCTCGCAGCGGTCAACCGCGGGATCGGGCGGCTCGAAGCGCGGGTCTGGCAGGCCGCCGGAGAGGCGGACGACCCGCTCGACAAGATCACTTCCGCGGCCCGCGCGTACCTCGCGTTCTTCGACGAGGACAATGGCCTGCTGGAGCTCATCATCCACATGCGGGCGGAGTTCAGGGACAGCTACCAGTCCGACTACGCGGCTCGCCGGAAGGCCGGCTACGACAGATGGCGCGGCCTTATCGTGCAGTTGATCGAGACGGGCCGCATCCGCCGCATGCCGGTGGACAGCGTCATGGATGTGCTGAGCGACCTGCTGTATGGCGCGATCTTCACGAACCGCCTGCTTGGCCGGTCCAAGCCGTTCGACACCCAGGCAACCGAGATTCTGGACATTCTACTCCATGGCCTCCTCCCAAGAGACGGGGGCGACTCTTTAAAGCGAGCATAATACGGTCACATGGCAACTTCGGAAAAACAGGCCGAACGGCAGGACACCACCACTTCCCGCGGCTGGATCGCCCGGCTGCTGCTCAATCCCTGGACGGTGACAATCGTCCTGCTCGCGATCGTGGGCGGGACCTTGTTTTACATGCAGGAGGAAGAGGCCGAGGAGGCTCCCCGGGAGGAGCGCACCTATCCCGTGGAGATCGAGGAAGTGACGGGGGTGACGCTGGCGGACACGGTTCGCGGCGTGGGCACGCTCCGGGCCAGCGAGTCGGTGGTCATCAGCCCTGAGGTCGCGGGCCGCATCCGGGCGATTCACTTCGAGGAGGGTGGCGCGGTCGAGGAGGGCGACCTGCTCTTCGAACTGGACGACGACCGGCTGCGCCGCCAGCGCACGGTCCGGGAAGCGGGGCTGCGCTCGATCGAAGTGCGGCTGGCCAACGCCGAGCGGGAACTCGAGCGGGCGCGCCGGCTCCACCGCGAAGGCGTCATCCCCGAGGACCAGCTCGACAGGGCCCAGACCGAGTACGACGCGGCCGTGGCCGAGCAGGAACGCCTGGAGGCCGAGCTGTCCCTCATCGAGCGGGACCTCGCGGACACACGGATCAAGGCGCCCTTCGACGGGCAGATATCCGAGCGCCGCGTTGACCGGGGCGCGTACGTCAGGGTGGGCGACAGTCTCGCCACGATATACAGGACCGATCCGGTGGAAATCGGCTTCTCCGTCCCGGAACGCCACCTCGGCCGGGTGCGGAGGGAACAGTCCGTTGAGCTGATGGTTGCAGCGTATCCGGAGCAATCCTTCGAAGGGATCGTGCATTTCATCAGTCCCTCTGTGGACGAAGCGACGCGCACCTTCCGCGTGCGGGCCCGTGTACCCAATCCGGAGGGGGATCTGAAACCCGGATCCTTCGGCACCGTGGTGCTGACCGTTGGTGTGCGGGAGGACCGCCCCATGGTGTCCGCTGAATCGCTCGTGGCCACCCGCACCGGCTACATTGTTTACGTGGTGGAGGACGGCCGGGCGCACCGGCGGGAAGTACGCACCGGCATGCGCCGCGACGGCATGGCGGAGATCCTCGAAGGCGCCGAAATCGGCGAGATGGTCGTCCGCACAGGACATATCCGCCTGAGCGGCGGCGAACAGGTGAGCATTGTGGAGGAGGAGACCCCCAGCCTCCCGGACGTGCTGGAGGAGGGCCCAGAGCCGCCCCCCGGCACCCTGGAGGCTGGGGACTCCAACGCCGTGACTCCCGGAGGTGCCCGGTAAGCCGTATGGACACGCGCTGCGACCCGGCCGCCGGAAACAGGACAGACAACCAACCCTCGCCAATCCCGTGCTCCCCGGCACGCAATGAGGCAAACGCATGATTTGGAATTTCTGCATACGCCGGCCCGTGCTCACGATCATCGT
The DNA here is from genome assembly GCA_007132505.1 of Candidatus Sumerlaeota bacterium. Classification (GTDB taxonomy): domain Bacteria; phylum Sumerlaeota; class Sumerlaeia; order SLMS01; family SLMS01; genus SLMS01. The sequence goes on along the minus strand of SLOM01000262.1, from coordinate 11,216 downwards.
GTTTATCGTGATGGGTATCTTCGGCGTCTATGGTTACATTCAGATGCCGGTGGAGGAAAACCCGGACGTTGATTTCCCCATCGTCAGTGTCACCGTCGAACTGCCGGGCGCCTCGCCCGACGTGGTGGACTCGGAAATCATCGAGCCCCTGGAGGCGGAAATCAACACGATCGAAGGCCTCCGGCAACTCAATTCCACCTCGCGGCAGCAGGTGGGACAGATCATCGCCGAGTTTGAGCTCTGGCGCGATATAGACATCGTTGTCCAGGAGGTGCGCGACGCAGTGGAGCGCGCCAGCCGGCGCCTGCCGGGTGACGCCGAGACCCCCATCGTCCGCAAGCTCGACCTTGGCGCCCAGGCCATCATGTGGGTGGCGCTGACCGGGGACGAACGCTGGACCAATGTCCGGCTCACTGACTACGTCGAAACCGTCCTCAAGCAGCAGCTCGAAACCGTCCGCGGCGTCGGCCAGATCCAGGTGGGCGGGATGCAGGAATATGCCGTGCGCATCCGGCTCGACCCGGAGCGCCTTGCTGCCCACCAGGTAACCGTGCAGGACGTTGTGCGAACGATCCAGTCGGAAAACGTGGACATTCCCTCGGGGCGCGTCGAGGGCGGCATGCGTGAGTTCCTGGTCCAGACCCGGGGTCGGTTCGCGAGTGCCGAGCCCTTCAATTCGCTTATTGTTTCGTATCGCAATGATTCGCCCGTTCGACTGAGCGATGTAGGCGAGGCCTTGGACGATGTGGCGAGTGATCGCCAGATGGCACGTTTCAAGGGGGAGCCGACCGTCGGCATGGGCATTGTCAAGACGGCCGATGCCAACACTGTCGAGCTTTCGCGCGCCGTACGCGGCCATCTGGAGCGGATTGCCGAGGCGTTTCCCCCCGGCCTGGAATACACGATCGCCGTGGACAGTGCCGAGTATGTCGAGGAAGCCATACGCGACCTCCTGATGACCATCCTGATGGCCACCGGCCTGGTGGTTCTCGTCGTGCTTGCGTTCCTGCGCAGTGGGCGGGGAACGATCGTGACCATCATTGCCATTCCCACGTCGCTTCTGGTGACCCTGGCAATCATCAACATACTGGGCTTCAGCATCAACACAGTGACGATGCTCGCGCTCATTCTCGTGATCGGTATCGTGATAGACGACGCCATCATTGTGCTGGAGCGAAGTTACCTGCACATGGAGAACGGTGCGGAGTCCGAACCCGCAGCCCGCGTCGGCACCACGGAGGTGGCTTTCCCGAATATCGCAAACAGCCTCGCCCTCGGTGCCGTATTCCTTCCGGTTGCCTTCACGGGCGGAATCATCGGCCGGTTCCTTCTCGAATTCGGTGTGACCATCACGGTGACCGTCTTTGCTTCCACCTTCGTGGCGCTGACGCTCACGCCGATGCTCTGCTCCCGGGTATTGCGCGTACCCGAAAGCCACGGGATGGTGTTTCGTTTCTCCGAAAAGGCGTTTGCCCTTCTGGATCGCAGCTACCAGAAGCTGCTCGCCATGGCCTTCCGTCACCGTGCCTATACCGTTTTCGTGGGGCTGGCCGCGTTTACCCTCGGTGCATGGGCCTTCATGGATCTCTCGCACGAGTTCGCCGCGGAAGAGGACCGGTCCCAGTTCATGGTCATGCTCGAGACACCGCGGGGAGCGACCCTTGCCCAGATGGATACCTTTGCCCGCCGCGTCGAGGCAGAACTCGCCGCCATGGACGAAGTCCAGCACCAGATGATCGCCATCGGCGTGGCCATGGGCGGCCCCGGAGTTCCCAGCAGTGGCTTTGGATTCGTGCGCCTCACGCACCGGCACGAGCGTGACCGGCACCAGACAGTCATCATGCAGGACCTGCGGGAGCGCCTCAACGCGATGCCCGGCGGCCGCGCCTTCGTGGGCGAGCTCGTCCCCGGAGGACTCGGGGGCTCCCCTGTGGAGGTCGTACTCAGATACCCCGATCTGCAGGTGCTTGCATCCTGGCAGGAGGAGATCATGGCCTGGATGGAGGACCAGCCGGAGTGGTACGTCGGGGTGCGCACGAATCTCGAATTGAACATGCCGGAACTCGACGTGCACATAGACCGCGACCGCGCCTCGCAGATGGGCGTGTCCGTGGCGGACATTTCCAATACTCTCCGCTATTTCCTCGGGAACATACCCATATCCGAGATAGAGATCGGCACGGAGCGGTACGACGTGATTCCCGACATCGTCGGAAGGGGCGCGCTGGAGCCGGAAGTCCTGGAGAACATCTATGTCCGCAGCGCGCAGGGGAGCCTCGTTTCTCTCGCCAGCTTTGTCCGGGTCGAGGAAACCATCGGACCTGGCGAAATTCACCGCCACAATCGGATGCGGTCGGCTTCGGTCTCTTCCGAGACACCCCCGGGCGTCCCCCTTGGTGACGCGGTGGACCGGCTGCAGGCCCACCTGGACGAGACGCTGCCGGCGGACATGGACTACGAGATGGCGGGCCTCTCCCAGATTTTCGAGGAGTCCTTCTACTACCTCACGCTCGCGATTGGCTTTTCGGTCGTTTTCATCTTCCTGATTCTTGCCGCGCAGTTCGAGTCCTTCATCCACCCCCTCACGATCCTCATGGCCCTGCCGCTGGCAACCATCGGAGCTTTCGGTGGACTCTGGCTTCTCGGGCTGACGTTCAACGCCTTTGCGTTCATCGGCCTGATCATGCTGCTGGGCCTCGTCGCGAAGAACTCGATCCTGCTGGTTGACTATACGAATGTGCTTGTGGGCCGCGGGCTTTCTCCCATGGAGGCTGCTCAGGAGGCCGCCAGGACGCGCTTCCGTCCCGTCCTCATGACCGCCATCTCCACCGTGCTCGGCATGATGCCGATTGCCCTTGGCTATGGCGCCGGCGGGGAGGCCCGCATGCCGCTCGGCATCACCGTGGCCACGGGGCTGCTTTGTGCGACCTTCCTGACCCTTCTGGTCATCCCGGTCGTCTATACGCTGTTTGACCAGTTGCAGGCGGCCCTTCTCCGAGCGTTCACCCCGCGCGCCGCCAAACCCCGCACTGCCAACGCAAAGGCCGCATCCTCATGACGAAACTCGTGCAGATACACGTCCACTTCGAGTATACGGACATCATAGACGCGATGCTCGACCGCCACAAGGTCGCCCAGTCCGTCCGCTATCCCATGATGCAGGGCAAGGACCGCGACGGAAAACACCACGGCACGCAGGTCTTCCCGGGAAACATCACCGTCATGCAGGCCCTCATGCCCGAGGAACGCATTGATGGTCTGTTCGAGGAGCTTGAACACTTCCGCGTCGAGAAGCCTGCCCACAACCACCTTCAGGCCTTCGTCCTCCCCGTGGAGCGCCTGCTGGTGGACAACGGCAAGGGGTGAGCGCCCCTGCCAGCCGGGCCGCTTCGAAAACATCACTTGCGGTTGACAGGGGGGCGTCCCGCACGTCCCCCTTCCCATTATGGGTCTTCACACACTTCCCCCCGTGGACGAGCGCCGCGCGCAGGCGTACCGCGAAGCTGCCCTGTTGACCGCAGACTGGCTCGTGCGCAATCAGGTCCGTGATCCCGGCGATGCCAACCGGGGCCGCCTCCCGGGTGGCTATGATCTCCAAACGGGCGAATACCTCCACTCCATTAATTGGACCACCGGCACGGCCCTCATAGGGCTCCTCGCCACCTGGAGACGGACCGGCCGCCCCGAGTATCTGGAAGCCGCCGCGTGCGCGGGGGAGTACATCAAGTCCCTTCAAATACTCGACGCGGAGCAGCCACGCCACCACGGCTATATCCGGGAGGTCACTCCGCAAACGCAGTGGGGCTACCCTCGCGACGCGCTCACGGCATCCTGGGCGCTCCTATGGCTATACGAAGCCACGGGGGATGCTGGATGCCTCCGCCGCGTACGCCTCTTCAACGACTGGTATCTGCGGGAGGGGCTCGCCCTCGGCTGGCCACTCTGGGGCATCAATCTGCGCGGTGAGCCGTATATCAACGAGCACCTGGAAGGGTCCTTTCACGGCGGCAACGCAGCCTACTTCCGGGATTACGCCCGCCTGACCGGCGACGACACATGCTCGGAGCCCGGCATTCGCTTCACCGCCGATCACTACAGGAAGACATTCCTGCAACCGGACGGGTCGCTTAGGATCATTCACCTCCGCGACGGAAGCGGCTACCTCGATGGCGAGGACTCGCCCAAGTATCCCCTCCACTGGCAGCGAATGCACCGCTATAATGACGACTTCGCCGCAATCGGCCTCCTCTCGGCCTGGCTGCACTATGGAGATGAAGAATACCTCGCCGCCGCCCGCCGCCACGCCCAGTGGCTCCTCTCCGAACAGCACCCGGATGGCGGTTTCGGAGACCCCCGTGTCCCTCCGGCCTCCGCCACGGCGCCCCTCCTTTTTCTCGACCTTTTCAGGATAACCGGCGAGCGCCATCTTTTCGACGCGGCCCACAGGGCGGGGGAGCATTTGCTGACCCTGCAGGAAAAGCAGACCGGCGACCCCCGCGCACGGGGCGGATTTCACGGGTACTCGGACGACACGGGCCGGATTGGCCAGTTCCTGAACCTGCGCACCGGCGCCTATGCGCTCCTGGCTCTCTGGAAACTCGAGGGCGAAGCGCCCGTCCCCTACTATTCCGTCCTCGGCCACGGGGAGGAATAGCCCGGCCGCACCCGCAAGGCTCCCGTCCAAGCTTTCTTGTTGACCGCGGGGTCACCCAGCGTGCCACTTGCGTTTGGAATGGGGAGAAGCCCGCGTGCCCGAGGGGAAGGCGCGGGAGGGGGGTCCCGATGCGAGTTATTGAACGCCTTTTCCGGCCTCTGACGCTCCGCGTAATCGGAGCGCTCTGCTGGCTCGCCTGCGCCGGCCTGGGTGCCACGCCGCTCCCGGCGGAGGACGTTGAGTTCGAGTTCTCGCCGATGGAGCGGGTGCTGGACACGGGTGTGGAAATGGAGCCGCGGCGCCATGCCTTCACAAACAGGTGGCTTGGCGCCGAACAACACCACGCCCACGCCGTTTACGTCAAGCGGGGCACGGACAATACACTCCAGGTATACTATGTTCGCCAGACCCACGGCCTGACGGGCGTGTTCGCCGAGCCTGTCAGCCTCGGTTCAGCAGGTGTCACCGTGAGCAGCGACCCGGACGTCTATGTGGACAGCGAAGGCGTGGCGCACGTGACCTGGACCGGCAGGCGGGAATACGATGGCCGGGTCGTGGATGGGGTGTATTACGCGCGTGCGGACGACACCTCCGTCACCCCCGGCCGGCTCGTATCCCCTGACCGTGTTGTCAGCGCCTCCTGGCCGCGCATCGCCGCGGTCCGGCTTTTGGGTGAACAAGAATCCCGCCCCTTCATCGCTTTCGCCGGAAACCATCCCTCCCAGACAACGCAGGAAACCGACGTGCTTCTACTCATGGGACCGAAGGGCGGGGGAACCACGGGACAGTTTCAGCTCACAAATCTGACGAACGCGCCCGGTCAGGGTTACAGGCACATCAACTTCGACCTCGTGGAGGGCCTCGAACCGGAAGACAGCAGCCAGCGCGCCGTCCAGGGGGCGATCGTCTATCAGGCCGGCAACCGCATAGATGCCATCCTGACGAACGGCAGCAACCCCACCGGCATTTCCTTCCGCTCCCCGTCCACCCTCTTCACGGGCGAATCAGGACAGGAGTTTCATCCGGCCTTCAGGGTGCAGAGCATCACACCGGACAACATGGGCTACGCGGGCCACATGGCCTACAAGGAATACGAAGACGGTCCGGTGCACTACATGCAGTTCAGCGCCGTGCGGGGGTCCGGCATTGATTCGGAAGTCTTCCGTGCCATCTTCGGCTGGGTGGGAACCACGGAGTATCCCTCCATATCGGTGCAGGCGGACGACGTCATCACCTGGCGCTCCTACAAGTCTGTCAGCATCACTGTCTATTTCCCGGCAGAGCGAAAGCTGCGCGTGCGCAGAAACACCGGCGGTCTGTCCCACAAGTTCGAGCTCCCGCCCGTTCCGCCGCCACCCGGAATGCTGCCGATCGAGCCCCGGCGCACCACCCGATTCACCTACCATGCGGTGATCAATATTCCGCACCAGACGTTCCGGGCCATCGGCCCAAAGTTCACAGGCAAGAATGCAGGCAGCCCGCAATTGATCTATCGGCTGGGTGGTGAGCTGCGCCTGGCCGACAGCGCGGGAAACCTGCCCCTGCCACCAACTCCCACGCCCACGCCGCCACCTCCCGGTCCGGGCGATCCGATCGTGTTCCATCCGAATCACGCGCTTGTTCAGCAGAATCGCCGGTTCCATAGCAACCGGCCCGCGGTCTTCGCGGAGCGCTCCGGCCCGAGCGCCGGCCGCCTGCACGCTATACGCCCCGACCGTTCGCAGGCAGGACTCATCGAGTTCTTCTATACACGGGAGCACTCCACCACATCGAGCACCTTCCCCACCGAAATACCAGTGGCCACCGGGAACGAGGAGCGACCCGGCACACCCACGGATCTTGACTTCTTCGTGGACCGGAACGGCGAGGCCCACCTGGCATGGGTGGGCGCGTATCCGGCCGGAGGCCCCGGTGCCGTGGCCGTTTACTATGCCCGGCTCAATGGTATGCAGATCACGCCGCCCCGCCGTGTCTCGCCTCCAACCATCAACACAGTGTCCAATCCCCGCATTGCCGCTGTGCAGCTTCCCGGCGAATTCGCCCCGCGTCCGCACATCGCCTTCGTGGGCAACCGTCCCGGAACCTCCTACACGGCCGTCTCGCTGCTCACCGGGCCGCCCGGCGGAGGAAACAGCGGCACCTTTACCCTGCGCACCCTCACCCAGGAAATCGGCACGGGCCACCGCAACCTGGCCTTCGACATGGTGGAGGGCCTGCCTCCCAGCCAGGGGGCAGCCCCCGCAGTACAGGGTGCCATCGTCTATCAGCTCGCTGATCATCTGTACGCCATACCTTCCGAAGGCACCGACGCGGACGGCATCATCCTCGGGTCCCCCGCGGTTGTCACCACGGGACTTGTGGACGGCAGTTTCCGCTCCGCGCTGGCTATACAAAGCGTCTCCGGCGCAGCGAAGGGCTACGTCGCCCACCTTGCCTATTCAGAGTACGGAGGAGCGCCCCTCCGCTACATGCAGTTCTCGCCCCTGGGCGGAACCAGCGGCCTGCGCACGGAGTCCCTTCCCGCGCCCGTTGGCCCATTGGCCAGCCAGGCCATGCCGGACATCATCGTCGAACCTGTCACCTTGATTGATGACCGCTTCGACAAACGCGTCACCATTGCCTTTCGGGACCCGGATGGATCCGTGCTCAACGTGGTGCGGAACTCCGGCGGCCTCTCCCCGCGATTCGGACTCGCAGCCGCCGGGACCGGACAGCCAAGGCCCATGACTCCCTTCGACAGCACAGCAAGGTTGTCCTTCAGCCCACTCAGCACATTCTCCGCAAACGGGCCGGGGCTGCTCACGCTCGCGCCCGCCACCGGCGGCTACCAGGTTCGCGTCGCCTACACTCTCGATGGCAGGCAGACTGTCTCCGTGGAAGTGGGTCTCCCGGCTCCGCCCGGCGGCACCGACCCCACACCTGACCCCACGCCCACACCGACGCCGGCGCCGACGCTCACCCCGCCACCGGATTTCGTCTCCCGGACCGAAATCATAGACACCCTTCTCGGGCTGCGGGGCCTCCCTCTGGGCGAACGCGTCCACCTCGGCGACCGGAACACCGACGAAATCTGGGATGCCGCAGACGTCTTCCTGCCCGCAAGGTAGGCTGTACCGGGGGTTGCCGGCCATGTATGGATGATATTGAAGCGTGTGCCTGTGCGACGGGGTGCAGCTAAGGCCGGGGTGCCTGCTCCACTGCCCCGAGCGCCACCTCCCGCCGGGCTTCCGCGAGGTCCGCGTCCACCATCATGCGCACGAGTCCATCGAAACTCACCCGCGGCTCCCACCCGAGCACGAGCTTGGCCTTGGCCGGGTTGCCCTGCAGCACGTCCACCTCGCTCGGCCGGTAGTACTTCGGGTCTATCTCCACATATTCGCGGTGATCCAGGTCGAGGTAGGAAAACGCCGCCTCAAGGAATTCGCGCACGCTGTGGGTCTCGCCCGTTGCCACGACGTAGTCCCCCGGCTCGTTCTGTTGCAGCATCAGCCACATGGCCTCCACGTAATCCCCGGCGAAACCCCAGTCGCGTTTCGCATCGAGATTGCCCAGATAGAGCTTGTCCTGCAGCCCGAGCTTGATGCGCGCCACCCCGCGGGTGATCTTGCGCGTTACGAAAGCCTCCCCGCGGCGCGGTGACTCGTGATTGAAGAGGATGCCGTTGCTGGCGTGCATGCCGTACGCCTCCCGATAATTCACCGTCTGCCAATGCGCGTACAGCTTCGCCACGGCGTAGGGGCTGCGCGGGTGGAAGGGAGTCTTCTCGTCCTGGGGCTCACCCTGCACGCCGCCGAACATCTCGGAAGAGGAGGCCTGGTAGTAGCGCGCTTTCGGCACGGTGCGGCGCACGGCCTCCAGCAGCCGCAGTGCTCCCAGCCCCGTCACGTCCGCCGTATATTCGGCTATCTCGAAGGAGACGCGAACGTGTGATTGCGCTGCCAGGTTGTAAACCTCGTCCGGCCGCACCTCCTGCAGTACATTGGACAGGCTGCTGGCGTCCTCCATGTCGCCGTAGTGCAGGAAAAGGCGTGCCCTCGGGGAATGCTCGTCCACACGCAGGTGGTCTATCCTGCCGCGGTTCAGGCTGGACGAACGGCGCACGAGTCCGTGGACCTCGTACCCCTTCGCCAGGAGCAATTCGGTGAGGTAACTCCCGTCCTGACCCGTAATGCCGGTGATGAACGCACGCTTGGTTGCCATGAAGCTCTCCGTGTGTTGCCGTCTTGGCTGAAGAATCGGCCTGTCGCCATGATGTTTCCCGCGTGGGGAAACGGAGCTTTCGCCCGCGCGGGCGCTCGGGCGCAACCGGGAAAGGCGACGGGCACTACGCGGGCGGGCGTGCGGGGTGGCGGGCTCCTGTGCCCCGCACAACGATACGCCAGGGCCGGTGGCGCACCACCCGGCACCGTCCCGGCGCGTTCTCCCGCGCAAGGCGTTTCCACTCCCTCTCGCTGTAGGCACGCCGGAAGGAAAGTGCCGCATCATGGCGGAAATAACGGTGGGAGGAGAGCAGCGGCGCTATGGCGCGGGCCGCCCACTGCCCGAGGCGCGAGCGCTCGAGATCCTGCACCACCCAGCCGGTGGTGCTCGCCGCGGTGAACAGACGCAGCCACCCTGCCACTTCCTCCGGTTCGTAGTGGTGCATCATCAACCCGCAGAAGATGACATCGAAGCGCGAGGCCGCTGCAGGGATGCCGTCCCCATTCGCCCGGAGGGCCGGGGTGTTTCGGAGTCCGCCGCGTGCGGCCGCCTCCAGGATGATCCGCGCATCCGCCTCCACCACGTGTACGCCCGGTACCTCGGCGGTCCATTCGCGGGCCACGGCGGCCAGTTGCCGGTCCGCCTCCACGGCCAGCACCTGCAGGGAGATGCCCTGCCGTTCCGCCCAGCGCGCCATCCGGATGGCGAAGTCCGCCCCTCGCGACCCCGCGTCGCAGAGTGTCACCGCCGAGCCGTTGCGCCGGCGGGCGGCCTTCAGGATCAGGGGCTCCAGGTAACGGCGGGACAGCCGCCAACCGCCCGGGAGCAGGTTCGCCCGGCTCAGTCCCCGGCAGAGCGCCCGCGCGTCCTCCGGGCTGAGGTCCTCCGGCCGGTCCAGCCACTCCTTCTCCCGGCTGCGGGCTCCCGTCCAAAGGCTCACCAGAACACCCACACCTCCGGCGTGGTCTCCTGCGATATCCCCTCGAAGGCGACCGTGGTCCACTCGTCCGGCTCGCGGGTCCACCCGGTCCACCCGTTCAGCCCGTCCCAGCGAGCCGCCTCGTCCGGCGCGCCGTCCAGAGCCGTGTCCACCCCGTCTGTGGCATGGACGGAAAGCACAAGCTCCTGCGGCCCCGCAGCCGCGGCGGGAATCTCCCAGCGCGCCTCCAGCGTGTTGCCCTCCTGCCAGGAGACACCCTCCGGAACGAAGACACCGCCGAGCAGCACCTCCGGCGCGTCCGCTTCGAACCCCGCCAGCAGCGGCCCGCCCCCGGCCCCGCGCATGGGCTTGTTGAACCGGAGCCTCGCTGTATAGACACGGCCGGGAAGCAGTGGCTCTCCCACGTCCACGATACGAACCCTCGCGGAGGGGTCCGGCCCGGGTCGGCGTGTCTCACGGTGCACGGCCGGCGCGTCCGGCCAGGAAACCTCCGTGGTGTCGCGGAATTCCACCTGCTCCAGCCATGCCGGTCCCGAGGCGTAGTAAAGCGCGCCCAGCGTCGCGGCCCGCATCTCCCGCCGTGCCGCGTCCACCTGGTCGTCCGGCAGGATGAAGGGGTTCGGGCTGTCCACCCGCCGCGGGCGGGTCTCCGCCGTGTATGCCATCGCCCCATACCTGGTGGCGAAATACTCATCCGAAGCCCCGATGGACATCGCCGGGACGAGCCAGTTCGACCGTGTATAGACCGCCCCGGTCTCGCCCTCGGAAGCGTCGCGCATGATGCCGTACGCTTCCCCCGTGGCCGTGTCCATCGGGTCACCCGTCTGGACGACGTAGTGGAACTGCCCGAAGCTGTGATAGTCAATGAACAGGCGGAGCTGTGCCACCCCGAGGAGATCCTCCGCCACCTGGACGGCGGCTGTCTCCGGCTCGCTTCCCGGCTCCGTGCCACCGTAGGTGATGCTGGTGGGGGAGGCGGTTCCACCCCAGCCGACGGGGAAGTTCCGGTTCAGGTCCACGCCGTTGAGGTATCCGGCCGGCGGATCGAGTGTCTCTGTGGAATTGCGCAGGTTCTTGCGCCTCATGCGCCCATCGCGTCCTCCCCAGCCGGTGTCTCCGCCGAAGATCGTCGTGGTGGGATGGTTCTGCGTCTTTACAAAGCCGTCCGGGTTGGAAACCGGGACCACCACGATGTGCATCGTGTCCAGCAGATACCCCCCGAGCACATCCTCCGGCGCTTCCAGCGCGAACCACTCCAGGATATCCGCGGCGACTTCGTGGGAGGCCCACTCCCGCGCATGCGCCCCGCCCAGCAGGAACGCAGCGGGCCGAGGCTGTCCGCCATCCGTCTCCGCTCCGTCCCCGATCGTATAGGCGAAGATCTCCCTGTCGAAGACCGAAGCGCCCACCTCGTGCCGCGCG
>SLOM01000107.1 GCA_007132505.1 Candidatus Sumerlaeota bacterium | reverse complement strand
TATTCTTGTCGTGTATTCGCTTTGATCTGGCGCGGGCATTGGGATGGCATGAGGTGTCGTTCAAGTCGTTTCTTTGGGTGCAGCGGCACTCCGGGCGACCCATGTTTCCGCCCGTACACCGGCCAGATAAGAAACTATCGAAAGCCCTAACAAGAGGAGCCAAAAGCCCAGCGTCAGTGCCAGAGCCCCACCCAGGGGGCTTGCCAAGAGGCCAACAAACCACCAAAAAACAATGAGGAGGGAGACCACATTATGCAGACCAGCAAACAGAGCGACAAGCATGGCTCTTTGCAGGGCGCCGTCCGGATCGGTGCGGCACCACTCACTGCCCGCAGCACGAAAGGCGCCCGCAATATAGCCGGCTCCGAGCTGTTGGGCCGGAATTAGCAGGAACATGGGAATCAAGAGAGAAATGTCGAAACCGTGCACGGAGCTGTAGAGTTGGCCGGTAATCGCCCCCCGCTCCTGGATCGCAACCATCACTGTGACCACCAGCGAGAATGGCAGGCCAATCCCACACAGGATATACCATGGCCAACGAACCACGCCGGAGGAGGAAAGCAAAGAAAAGGGGAGACCTCTCGCCGCCGGTCCAGACCTGACGAAAACAATGCCTTCCCCCTCTGGCAGGTCAAATCGGCGCTTCATCGCGTATTCCAGGATCGGAGCGCAGGTCGTCATGAACATGGTGGAGAGAAAGAGGGCGATGAGCAGTGAAAACAAGAACGACGCGGCGTCGGCCGGTGTTCCGGGAAATGGCAATGGAAGGAGGGGGTAGCCATCGAAGAGCACGGAAACGCAGCCAACCGCGGCTCCCACTGAGAGCAATACAAAGACGGCTCCGAAAAAGGTCAGGGACAACCGGGCCACCGGGCTGGCCCCGGGGTCATGGTTCGCCGTCCGGCCGCTTCCGAAATCTCTCTCCGCCATTCGCGGGGTGCTGCCCGATTGCGGTTGGCTCATGTGGCACCTCTCCATCACGTCCACTTGCCAGTGCCGCCCAATGCGCAGCGGATACGTTCCGCCGCTATCCCGTTCGAGCCTCCCTCGGCGTCCGGGTGGACGCCGGTGGGGTGGCGGGCGGACGCGGGCGAGTGGCGCGTTTTGGTCACGGTGATGAGGCATGCCCCTTGAAGTCAGTAAGACTCCTGAGCTGCGGGGCCTCCACCGGTCAACAGTTTTGCGGTGCGGGCGTCTCGTGTGTGGGCGTTTCAGGGACACGCCAAGTCAGGCCATCCAGCTCCGGAACGGATGCCATCGGGAAGACCAACGTGGAGTGGAGAAAACTGGTCGGGGTGGCCGGATTTGAACCGGCGACCACTCGCCCCCCAGACGAGTGCGCTACCAGGCTGCGCTACACCCCGAGCCGCAGGGAGCCACATCCTATCTGGGCCGATTTCCGGTGCAAGGGCGAAGTGCCGTGTTTCCCGCCTTGAACTCGATTCCCGGATGGTCCAAACTCCCTTGACCCAATCGCCCAGTGGGGTGCCTGTTGGGCTGTTGACATGGAAGTGGCAGAGCCCACCCTGCCAGACTGCGCAGGAGTCCTCCTCCCGTGAAAATCCTCTTCGCCACGTCCGAAGCTCTTCCCTTCTGCAAGACGGGGGGTCTGGCGGATGTCCTCGGCATCCTCCCGCGGACCCTCCGGTCCATGGGTCACGACGTGCGCATGGTGCTGCCGCGATACAGCACCATAGACTCCGCGCGCTTCCGCCTGCTGCCCATGATGCCCGAAATGCGCGTGCAGTACGGCCCGCAGACCATCGTCGGGTCCGTCCTGCGCTGCCCCTTCCCGGGCACCGACATGCCCGTTTACTTCATTGACGAGCCGCGCCTGTTCCACCGCGAGGGACTCTACGGCAACGGCCGCGTGGACTACCCCGACAACGACCGGCGCTTCGCCTTCTTCAACATGGCCGTCCTCTGGCTCCTCAAGGGCCTCGACTGGCAGCCCGACATCATTCACCTAAACGACTGGCAGAGCGGCCTGGTCTCCGTCCTCCTCCGCCATCACCCCAAGGTGCGCCACGACGCCTTCTTCGCCCCCATCCGAACCGTCTTCTCCATTCACAACCTCTCCTATCAGGGGAACTTCGACAAGTTCCTCGTCCCGGCTATCGGGCTCCCCTGGTCCGTGTTCACGCACGACGGGATGGAGTTCTTCGGCCGCGCCTCGTTCCTCAAGGCGGGCCTGGTGTATTCCGATGCGCTTGTGGCTGTCTCGCCCACCTACTCCCGCGAAATCCAGACGGAGGAGCTCGGTGCCGGCATGGACGGGACGCTCCGCCTCCAGGCGGGCAAGCTCACCGGCATCCTTAACGGCATAGACACGAGCGAGTGGGACCCCGCGCGGGACGAGCACATCCCCGCCAACTACACCGCAAAGGACCTTTCCGGGAAGCAGCGCTGCAAGGCGGCCCTCCTGAAGGAAGGCGGCCTGTCCGGCGGAAAGGACCTGCCACTGGTCGGCATGATCAGCCGCATCATTTCCGCCAAGGGCTTCGACCTGATCGTGCAGCGGATCGAGCGGATGCTGGATCTCCCTGCGCGGTTTTACATCCTGGGCAGCGGGGACGCGGAGCTGGAGGACGCACTGAAGACCGCTGCCGAAGAGCACCCGGAGCGGATCGCGCTCCGCATCGGGTACGAACCCGCTCTTTCCCATCGTATCATCGCGGGCGCGGATATCTTCCTGATGCCCTCCTTCTACGAGCCCTGCGGCCTGACACAGCTCTATTCCATGCGCTACGGCACCATCCCGGTGGTGCACCGCACCGGCGGCCTGTCCGACACGGTGCGCCATGCCACGAGCGAATCCGTCCGCCGCGGCGAGGGCACAGGCTTCCTCTTCGGCACCTACTCCGCGGAGGACATGCTGGAGACGCTGAAGGGAGCCATCCGGATGTACGACGAGGAGCCGGAGCTCTGGAAGGCCCTCCAGCAGAACGCCATGCGGCAGGATTTCTCCTGGGAGCGCTCCTCAGCGGAGTACGAGAAGCTCTACAAATCGCTCACCGGCTTCCCCCGCATCGAGGGCCCACTTCCCGAAATCCCGGGCGCCCAAGCCTGAACCGCCTGACGCCGGCCCGGGCTGCTATTCCGGGAACCCCCAGCGGGGGTCCAGGTTGGCAGCTGGTGGCTGAGCGAAGCGACACGGCCCGTCACTTTCCTGACGGGTGGGTGCTTATTCCTTGCCCCAGCCTCATGTATGCGGTTACAGAAAGAGCTGAAGAGGAAGGGTAAGCGCTTTGCTCAGGGGTGACATTTTCTCATGAAGGCAACACAAAGACTCGCCGTTTCCAGCCTTTCAGAGTTCATTTTCGGCCGGGCCCCTCATCCGGTGAAGTGTGGGCATGGAGTTGAAATCGGTTGCGGGCAAGTTGTCCCCGAAATCAACTTCACGCTCCCCTCCATGGATATCGAAGAGGCCAACTGGGCGAAGGTCCGCCGACAGTACGAAACGATGGTGGAGGGCGTCCTCCGCCGTGCGGTGGAGCTCCACGTGCCGGCGCTGATGGTCGAGTTCGAGACCCTGCCGCCCATGACCGTCCAGCCCGAATGGGGCCTCGAGATCACCCGCCTGCTGGCGGACCGCCTCGACGAGGCCCACGAAAAGCACGGCCTGCGCACCGCCTTGCGCCTCACCCCCAACGACAGCCGCGAGTTCCACCGCCCCCCGCTCATGCGCCGCGGGAAGTACTGGGACGGCATGGTGCGCATGTTCGACGAGGCGGCCAGCCACGGCGCGGACCTGCTTGCCATCGAGTCCACCGGCGGCAAGGAGCTCTGCGACGACGCGATGCTCAACGGCGACCTGCGCACGGTGATCTTCGCCCTGGGAGTCCTGGGCGCCCGTGACATGGAGTTCCTTTGGAAGAAGATCGTCGCCTCCTGCAGGGCCCAGGGCATTGTCCCTTCCGGCGACACCGCCTGCGGATTCGCCAACACCGCCATGGTACTCGCCGAACAGAAGATGATCCCGCGTGTCTTCGCCGCCGTGGTGCGGGTGGTCTCGGTTCCCCGGAGCCTCGTGGCCTACGAGGTGGGTGCCACCGGGCCCAGCAAGGACTGCGCGTACGAAGGCCCCTACATGAAGGCCATCGCCGGTGTTCCCATCTCCATGGAGGGCCGTTCGGCCGCCTGTGCGCACCTGAGCCCCGCCGGAAACGTCAGCCAGGCAGTCTGCGACTGCTGGTCGAACGAGTCGGTGCAGAACGTCCGCCTCCTGAGCGACTACGCGCCGGTCGTCTCCATGGAGCAACTCGCCTACGACTGCCGGCTGATGAACACTGCATCCGCCAGCCCGGACGGCGGCGCGGACCGTCTGCGGGACTGGCTCGCGGATTCCGATGGGTCACTCGACCCGCAGGCCTGGGTGCTCCGGCCGGACACGGTCCTTCGCCTTTCCGAAAGGATTGTCGAGGCGGGAGATGACCCCTACCGCCGCACCGTCGCCGCTGCCACAGCAGCCATCGCCGAACTCCGCCAGGCACACGAGGAAGGCCGGCTCGCCCTCTCCGAACGCGAGGAACCGTGGCTCGACATGATGGAGGACCAGCTCGAAGGCCTCCCCGATGCTCCGGAACAGCTCCTGGAGGAAATCCTAGCCCAGCAGACCGATCCGGCGAAGTTCCTCCCGGAGGAGTACGGCTTCTGAGTCTTCCACGGGAATGGGACGGCCGGGATGTACCCGCCCCAGCCGCCATCAGGCGGCAAAAACCGCCATCCCGGCCTTGACATGGGACGGTCCGGCCTCTTCACTTCCGAGCCCTGAGAGCTGATGTAGCTCAGTCGGTAGAGCAGCGCATTCGTAATGCGCAGGTCGTCGGTTCGAGTCCGACCATCAGCTCCACTCCAAACCCCATAATCAGCGATCCACGAGGCTGCGGGCAGACGGGGACGGCGGCGCCTCAGGCCCGGCAGTTCCTGAGAACAGGGACTCAGCCGTTCCCGCCCCAGACGACAGCCCACCGCCGGCATCCGGAAACCCGGTCTTGTCGGCCCTTCGCCCCGCCGGTGGAGCGGGGGGAAACGCCAGGCGTCGCGCAACAACCAGACGTCGAGCTCCTCACGTGTCCCCATAAGGCCTGGCCCTGCCCGCAAGCCCTGGCCGGAGCCTTCCTCACTCTGCGCACCGGAGACCGCCCTCACTCGATGATCGGGAAGGAGAGTGGCTCCGCGTAGGCTGGGATGCCCTCCGGGCGGTCCGCCAAGTTCCGGTGCCACTCGGTTTTCAGAAGGAGGCGCTCGCCGTCCGCCTCGTATATCCACGGCTGGCCCTCGAACGGGTCGCGGGGCACCTTCGGGAGGTAGCCGGGAACGAGGTCCTCGAGGGCCGCAGGC
>SLOM01000025.1 GCA_007132505.1 Candidatus Sumerlaeota bacterium | reverse complement strand
CCGGACGCGGTCACATTCCTTGAACTGGAGGTTGCGGATCTGGACAAAACGGGATGTGCCTTCGGCGCAGGCTGCGGCGGCTTCCATCGCGAGCACCGCGTCGGTGCAGAGGTCACCGTTCACTGCGGCTGCCCGGAGGCGTTCCGGCGATTCGAGGCAGAGAAGCTCCCCAGCGCCGGGATTCTCCTCGCGCGTGATGCGGCAGCCCATCCGTTCGAAGAAGGGGACGCATTCGCGCTCGCCCTGCTCGTCGTCGTAGAGGCGTGCGATGCGGATGCGGCTGCGCGGGACGACAGCTGCGGCGGCCAGGATGGCCGCAGCGCCGGGCCAGTCACCGTTCGTTTCCCAGCGCCGGGCCTTGTAGTGCTGACCGGAGCGAACGAGGTGCATGTCGCGCTCGTTGCTCGACTCCACTTCGATGCCGGCGGCGGAGAGCACCCGCCGCGTGGTCTCGATAAGGGGCAGGGACTTCAGCCGGCCCGTCACGGAAAGGCGGATGGGAAAACCAAGCAGGGGAGCGAGGAAGAGCAGCGCGCTGGTGTACTGGCTGCTGATCTCGCCCGACACGGTAAGCGGGAAGGGCTCGTCCGATGCGAGGCCCTGTTCCCGGCGTACGCGGTCCACGTGGTCCCGGATGCGGTCCCTCCCGCCCCGCAGCTCGATGGGTAGCCGGCCGTCCGCCCCTTCCGCACGCACTTCGACACCGAGCTGACGCAGCGCCTCCAGCAGGTCGCCGTGTGGGCGCTTGCCCAGCGAATCCGCATGATCCGTCTCCCAGCGCACCTCGGGTAGAAGTGCGCTCACGGCGAGCAGCATACGAAACACGGCACCGGCGTTCCCCGGGTTGAGCGGCCTGTCCGCACGAAGCAGGCGCGGGTGATTGCCGAAACCATGGATTTCGAGCCGGTCCACCTGTGAGGCGTTCTCGACTGTATAGTCAACGGGCCTGCCCCGCGCGTCCAGGGCGGTCACCTCCGCGCCCATGTCCCGGGCGCAACGGACGAGCGCCACGGCGTCGTCCTGCACCGCCGGGCGGTGGACGACACTGCGGCCCTCCGCCAGACAGGCCGCCAGCACGTAACGCGTCGTGAAGTTCTTGGAGGACGGCGGTTCGAGGTCGCCGGTGAGCGGCGCGGAAGGCGGGAGGACGGTGGCTATCATTTCTTCCTGGCGGGAACGATCGCTGTTCACATGGCGGGCCCTCTATGCCGAGGCCTCTTCCAGCTCGTCCAGCAGGGTGTCGAGTTGCCGGACTGACTTGCGGAAAATCTCGAATCCCTCCTCGATGACCTTCGGGTTGGTGAGGTCAACCCCTGCATCGCGGACGGCATCAAGCGGATCGCGGCTTCCGCCGGCCCGGAGCAGGCTGAGGTACTGTTCCCGCCCGTTTTCGCCTTCCAGGATGTGCTTCGCGAACACCTGCGCCGCAGCAAACCCGGTGGCGTACTTATAGACGTAGAAGTTGTAGTAGAAGTGCGGGATGCGGCTCCATTCGTTGGCGATGCGCCTGTCGGGCGTGATCCCGGTGCCGTAGTACTTCGAGTTGAGCTTGTAGTAGTGCTCCGACAGCCAGTCCGCGGTGAGGGCCCCGCCCGCCTCGACGTGCTTGTGGATGTCCCATTCGAATTCGGCGAACATGGTCTGGCGGTAGACCGTCCCCTTGAAGGAATCGCACAGGTGGTTCAGCAGATACGCCTGCAGCCGCGGGTCGTCCGTCGTCGTCATCAGGTAATGATGAAGCAGTGCCTCGTTGGTGGTGCTGGCGATTTCGGCGAGGAAGATCGGATAGTCGGCGTAGCGATAGGGCTGACCGCGGTGGCTGAGAAGCGTGTGGATCGAGTGGCCCAGCTCGTGGGCCACCGTGAAGACGTCATCCAGTGTGCCATGATAATTCAGCAGCATGAAGGGTTTGTGACCGTAGGCACCGGTGGAGTAGGCGCCGCTGCGTTTGCCCCGGCTTTCGTACACGTCGTACCAGCGCTCTTCGAATGAGGCGCGGGCCGCCTCCAGGTATTCGTCGCCCATCGGGCCGGTAGCCTCCACGATCCACTCGCGGCACTTCTCCCAGGGCACCTCGACCCGGGCCTCCGGTACGATCGGGACATAGAAGTCCCACATGTTGATATCTGCATCGAGCCCAAGCCGCCGGGCCCGCAGCGCCACGTAATCATGGAACGCGGGGAGGGCCTCATGGGTCGCCTCGATGAGCGAGCTGTATACACTAACCGGAATGTTGTCCTCGAACAGCGAGGCCTCGAGGGCGCTCGGGAACTTCCTCACCGTGGCGATATAGGTGTGGGACTTGACCACGCCCGAGAGCAACGTGGCCAGGGTGTTCTTGTGCGCCATGTAGGTCTTGTAGATTGAGGTGAAAGCACTGTGGCGCAACGTCCGGTCGGTGGAGAGCAGCAGCGTATAGAAGGTGCCGTTGGTGACCTCGTGGTCCTTGCCCTGGGAGTCCACTGCCGGAGCGAAGGTAAGGTCCGCGTTGGTCAGCTTCCCGAACACCTCGTAGGGGTTGCCGAGCAGGTCGCTCGCCAGGCCGAGGAGTGTCTCCTCCTCGATGCCGAGGGTGTGCGGCTTTTCGCGGAGGAGTATTTCGATCGTGCGGCGGTAGGGCTTGAGGGCCTTGTGGGTGCGCCACTTGACCAGCGTTTCCTCCGGCTGGCTCAGGATTTCGGGGCGTATCCATGCCAGCTCCCCCGCTATCTTCGCGTAGCGGGCGCGCATGCGGGCCATCCGCTCCTGGTTCTGCGATGCGGAGGTGTCCACGTCCTCCTGCATGTGGGCGTATAGATAGAGCCTGCTGAGCATCTGCCCCAGCTCGTCCTCGGCCTGGAAAGCAGCGGCAACGTTCTGCGGGGTGTTGAGCTTGCCGCGCAGGGCGCGGAGCGGTTCGATCAGCTTGTCCAGCCGGGCGAACTCGGCTTCCCAGGTCTTCTCGTCCTTATAGACGGACTCCACGTCCCATTTGTAACGGGTTTCGATCTCGTCTCTGGTTTTTCCGTTCATGCGGGGGTGGTCCTTGCGGGGGTTGGCGTTCAGTTGGATGGGGGGTTGGGAATTGCGGCGGCTGCCTGCTTGTCCAGCAGCCATGTCGTCCGGTCCGGCGGGAGGCTCTCCACGGGGTAGGCCGGCGTTCTGCCGGCGTGGGAGAAGATCTCGCCGAGGACCGAAGCCTTTCCCTCTCCGGTGACCAAGAGAACGATGGAACGTGCTGCGTCCAGTACCGGGAAGGTCAGGGTCAGGCGCTGGGTGCTGAGTTGGGGTACATCATTGGCCACGTAGCCGGCGACGCGCGATTCCACGGCTGGCGTGCCGGGAAAAAGCGAGGCGGTGTGTCCGTCGGCTCCCATGCCGAGGAACACGAGGTCGAGCACGGGCACGGGACCTTCCTTCTCTGTGCATTTTTCGCGAAGCTCGTCGGTGAGGCGGGCCGCTTCGAACTCCAGGTCCTGTGCGGCCCCGTTGGGCGCGATGATGTTTTCTTCCGGTACGCCAAGCGGATCGAGGAAGCCTTTTCGCGCGAGCCGGACGTTGGAATCCGGGTGGTTCGCCGTCACGGCGCGTTCATCGCCGAAGAAATAAACCAGCCGTCGGAGAGCCTCGGCGTCCCCGCGCGTTGCCTTTCGCAGAAGATCGTACATAAGCAGCGGTGTGGCGCCGCCGCTGAGTGCCACGCTGGCGCCGGGTCTGGTGCGCGCAAGGCCCAGGAGCAACTCCGCACCCTGCTGGGCGACTTCCGCTGCCGTGGGATAAACACGCACTCGCTCTCCGTGTCCGATGGGTTTCATGGTGCCTCCGCGTCGGGGTGATAGTATTCGAGAAGCGGAACGGCCAGCCGTGCCGCTCCCCGGAAGGGTTCCGCGCTCCAGGGCGTGTTGAGTGCCAGCCCGAGTGCGTCTGCTTCTCCCAGCTCGGAGAGGATCAGCCGGCGTTGCGGGGGACCTTCATGTCCCTCGCCGAGCCAGAGGTCCATGCCCCCGCCCTCCTGATTGAGCGTCAGATGGAACCGCTCGCCTGATTGGTGTTCCATCTCGATCCGTCCCAGCTGAGTAAGGAAATCCCGGCCCTTGGCTGGCATGGTGTCAAACTCGATCAACACGTGTCCGTCCCCGGACCTGTAACGGAAGCCGGACCGGTGGGGCGTGGCCACCTCCCAGCCAAGACGCGTCCCGAGCCAGCCGACAAAGAGGGCGCCCATGACCTCCGGCAGGGCCGAGTCAGACACGTTGCCGAGCGTCTGAACCCGGACGCGGCGGATGCCCTCCAGTGAGAAGGACGCGTGCGGATCATCGAAGAAGGCAGTGACCTGCTCGCGCACGGGGGTCAGACGGAACCAGGCCAGATCGAAGGCGGGGACAGCGGAGTGGAGAGAGCGCTCCAGCCCGCGGGCGGGATGCTTCCAGCGTGCCGCCTGGTGGATGATCCGCTCCGCTTCGCCGTCGAGGGACTCGGCACCCTCCGGCCTTGCCTCCCCGAAATTGTCCCAGAGGACGGTCTGGAGGTCGCCTATGAGAAGAGGTGTCACACACCCACGCACGTGACGGGCGCCTTCCGGACCAAAGGTCAGGCTGATGACCTCGCAACAGACCGGTTGTCCACCTGGTTGGGGGCGGAAGCACTGGGCGTTGACGGCAGCCTGAATGCCGCCCCCCTCCTGATTCTCTCGGAACTCCAGCAGGAACAGCCGACAGGGGTATTTGGGTACCAGCTTAGCAATGGTGTTGCGGACCCGTTCGATGGCGTGCTCCGGTCCGGCCCAGATCAGGCTCCCGAGTACCACCCGGGAGACGCTGCCGCTTTCCTCACCCGTATCCACCTTTTCGCTCACCGGTTTCCACATGGAAGAAAGCTCCCGCTCGATCTCGGCGGGGGAGAAAGACACATCGTGTCCCCTCAGGAAAACGGCGAATGAATCAACGGGCATGGGGCCTCCGGCGTCTCCAGCAGCTTCGGGGAGTCCTAGCCGGGCCGTGATGCTCGGGACAAGGCGCGTTTGGGGCTGGAGAAAATGTGGAGCGTGAGCATTGGCGCCGGGGGCAGCTCACTCCTGCCTGCCGGGAAGCGGTGGCCGGTATCCCTCGAGCCGCATCTCCTCGGCGTCAAACCAGATGTCATCCTCGTTGTCGAACGTTCCATCAGCTCCGGCGGAGACGACGAAGTTCGCCCGCAGGTGCACCGTCTCGCCCCACGGGTCCACGAACAGCTCCTCCGCGGCGCCGAACTCTGCCAGATCCTCCGGATCACTTGGCCAAGTGCCGTACTGGCGCTCGTAACCGCGCAGGTATTGCCCCAGCTGGCGCAGTTGGCGCGCGGCCTGGTCGTATTCGCGATGGAGCTGCCCGGGCCGTGTTTCTGCCGGCGCCTCGGGGCGGCGCTCCGTGGGTGGGGGCGGTGGAGGGGAGGTGAACAGGGTCTGCATCAGTCCGTATCCGATGCCGGCCACGACCACGAGCACCGCCGCGGCCACCAGCGCCACGACAGGACCGCGCTTCTGCTTCCGTGCGGCCCCTTGTGCCTTTCCGCGTCCTCCCTCGGTCTTCTGCGGGGAGGGCTCTCTTCCCGTGGTGTCCGGACCCGGGTCCTGGGCGGCCTTGGCCTGGTCGTCCTTTTCTTCCGCCTCCTCGATCGCCTTCCTGGCGCTGAGGATGGCCGATTGGATGCCGGACTCTGATGATGGCTGGTCCGCGGGGGAGGGGTCTTCCGGTGGGTTCGTGAACCTTTCCGCCTCCACGGCGAGCG
Source organism: Candidatus Sumerlaeota bacterium (assembly GCA_007132505.1). GTDB lineage: Bacteria > Sumerlaeota > Sumerlaeia > SLMS01 > SLMS01 > SLMS01. The sequence continues at coordinate 12,665 of SLOM01000025.1, read as the reverse complement.
CCTCGAGCCGGTCGGCGAGAGCCGGCAGATTCACCGGCCGGTCCTTCGGGGTCTTCTGCATCAGCTCCTCGAGCAACTCGAGCACTGAGGCGGGGACTTTCGTCTGAAGGACTCCGAAATCCGGCGAGTGGGACTCAATGTGGCGGACCAGCTCCTCCGGATCGCTGTCCCAGAAGGGCGGGTTGCCGCAAAGCAGGTAGTAGAGCATGGCGCCGAGGGAGAAGACGTCCGCCGCCTCGTCCAGCTCGCCCCCAGTGGCCGCCTCCGGGGAGGCGAAGGGGAGGACGCTGGCCCAGGCGGGATTGCGGAGTCCGGAGGGTACACGGAGGACGATCTGCCCCCATCCCCCGTGCAGCAACGCGGCCTGCTCCAGATCGTTCAGGAACACGGAGGCGGGATTGATCATGCGGTGCAGGAGGCCTGAGGCGTGGAGGATTCGCAGCGCCTGGGCCACCTGGCCGGTCCACTCAAGGGCGAGAGCCGGGGTGGGAAGGCCCTTGTCCCGCACACGGATGCCCACGTGCGAGCCCGTCAGCCAGCGGTAGGCGGCGAAGTAGTGGCCCGCGTCCTCTCCGCAGCCGACCGGATGGCAGAGCCTGCTGGCGGTTCCATGGGCCAGTTCGTCGAACTTTGCGCTGAAGGATTCCCAAGCTGCCTGCGGGTCCGTGAGCGCCTCCCGGGACACGGCGTGAAGGGCCACGGGGATGCCACTCCCGCGGTGAAAAGCCTGGTAGGTGGCCACGAGCCCGTTAAATCCGGTTAGGCGGTTTATATCAAAGCCGCTGACGGCACTCAGCTTGTCGGTGGGAGGTACTGCTTCCATCGAGGGCTTTCCCGCGCGAGGTTGGCGGCAATCGGGCGCCTCGTGCTCTGTAAGGCCCGGACCGGAACTCCATCGTCAATCGCACCCTGCGAGCAGAGGCAATCGGGAAAAGCCCTTGCAGGCGGAGGGCATCAGGCCTTTCTTCTGCTGGCGCTGGCCGCTCGACAACCTCACACCACCGTCACCCATGATTCCACTCTCCTCCGCCAAAGGTTTCTTCGCGCCGGTTCTCCACGCCCACCTGCCCTTTGTCCGGCATCCTGAGTACGAGGATTGCCTCGAGGAGGACTGGCTCTTCGAGGCCATCACGGAGACCTACCTCCCGCTCCTGCGCATGATGGAGCGCTTGGAGGAGGACGGGTGCGGCTTCCGGCTGACGATCGTTCTCACTCCCACGCTCTGCCAGATGCTGGCGGACCCGCTCCTGCAGGAGCGCTACCGGGCGCACCTCGACGGGTTGATCGAGCTTACGGAGAAGGAAGTCGAGCGCACCCGCACCACCCCCGAGTTCAACGCCGTGGCGCGGATGTACAACGAGCGGCTCACGGAGGCCCGCCGGGTCTATGATGACCACTACGCCGGCCGGCTGCTGGACGGCTTCCGCCGCTTCCACGAAAGCGGCTCCATCGAGATCATCACCTGCGCCGCCACCCATGGTTTCCTCCCCCTTCTGCGGACGCATCCCGAGGCGGTCCGGGCACAGATCCTGACAGGGGCGGAGCACTTCCGTCAGACTTTCGGCTGGCACCCCAAGGGAATGTGGCTCCCCGAGTGCGGCTACTATCCCGGCCTGGACGAGCATATGAAGGAGGCGGGCATCCGCTACTTCTTCCTGGATTCGCACGGGGTGCTCTTTGCTGACAAGCGTCCGCACTACGGCGTGTTCGCCCCGCTGTATTGCCACTCCGGGGTGGCGGCGTTCGGGCGCGACATGGAATCCAGCCGCTCCGTCTGGTCCGCCCAGGACGGCTATCCCGGCGATTTCCGCTACCGGGAGTTCTACCGCGATATCGGCTACGACCTGGACTACGAGTACATCCGTCCGTATATACACGAGTCCGGCATAAGGACCTCCACGGGGCTGAAATACCACCGCATCACGGGCCGCGTGGACCTCCACGACAAGCAGCCCTACGACCCTGCCGCGGCGCGCGAGGCCGCCGCCGAGCATGCGGGCAACTTCATGTTCAACCGCCAGCAGCAGGTGTTGCACCTGGCCTCGCTCATGGACCGGCCACCGTTGATCGTCTCGCCCTACGATGCGGAGCTTTTTGGGCACTGGTGGTACGAGGGGCCCGAGTTCCTGGAATTCCTCATCCGCAAGCTGCATTACGACCAGGACGACATCCGCATGGTCACGCCCTCGGAGTACCTGGAGGCCTACCCGAAGAACCAGGTGGCGACGCCGTGCGAGAGCTCCTGGGGAAATCGCGGCTATTCGGAGGTCTGGCTGGACGGGTCGAACGACTGGATATACAGGCACCTGCACAAGGCGGCGGAGCGCATGACGTGCCTGGCCCGGCGCTTCCGCTCCCCGGCAGACCTCCAGCGCCGTGCCCTCAACCAGGCCGCGCGCGAGCTGCTCCTCGCCCAGGCCAGCGACTGGGCCTTCATCATGAAGACCAACACCATGGTCAGCTACGCCATCAAGCGTACCCGTGACCACCTGCTTCGCTTCAATGACCTCTACGGCATGCTGGTGGAGGACCGGCTGGACGAACAGAAGATCCAGTTGATGGAAGAGAAGGACAACGCCTTCCCCAGCATTGACTTCTCAGTTTACGCCTGAGCACCGCGGAAAGGAGACCGGGTTGGACCTGAGTCATCTTCCGGCGGACACGGCCTTCAGCTTCCATGTGGTGGCGGATGCCATCCGGCGTCACGCCAAGGGTCTCCCCGAGCGCCCGGCGCTCCTCGATGTGGGGGGGCATCCGGGGTTGTTCGTGCGCGAGTTCACCGGGGCGTTTCCCCGATGGAGCGGCTTCACGGTGGACATGCCGTTCCGCGGCTCGGGACCCTACCTATGCGGTTCCGGCACGGCGCTGCCACTCCGTTCCGCCAGTTTCGATGTGGCTGTCAGCCTGGATGCCCTTGCGGGCGTTCCACCGCTGGAGCGCCGGCGATTCATCGTCGAGCTCTGTCGCGTGGCCCGGAGTCACGTCGTCCTGACAGCACCCTTCCACCACCCGGCCACGGCGGCTGTGGAGCGCATTCTCGATCAGGCGCACCGGCAGGCGTTTGGCAGCCCCCACCCACGATTGTCCGAACACGTCGAGCACGGGTTGCCGGACCTTCGCGAGATCATCTCCGAGTGGCCCGGCAGCTTCGGGCTTCGGGAAATCCTGCCCTCCTGGGGTTTGCGCTCCTGGGTCACATGGCAGGGGCTGTCGCTGCTTCACGAGCAGTGTGGCGGGCTGGACCGGAGCTGGGAGTCCTGGCAGCGCGCCCACGCGGCAGAGCCGGTGCCCCCGCCCGGACCCGTTCCGTACACATGGGTGCTTGTCGCCCGCCGTGGGGCCTCCACCCGCCCGCTCTCAGGGCTCCGCCTTCCCGCTCCGGACGCGGACGCGGATCTTCCGGAGCTGGCCCGTCTATACGCCAGGCTGGCGGAGCTCTACGCCGCCATGCCCGCTGGCAACACGGCCGCCGGGGAAATCAACCAAAGGCTGAAGAAGGCCCTGCTCGCCGCCGAAAGGGAGCTCGAAGCGGAACGCACGCAGAAGGCACTTCCCGGTCTGGGCACCAGGGTGAGGGAGGCCCTGCGGCGGTGGCTGCAATGACACCGGCTCCCCGTCATTCCGCCATCGTGGTGGGAAGCGTCGGCGAAGAACAGCTCGTTGAGGGCTGGCACGCACGCGAGGTGGACGGCCGCGCGGGGATTCCCTACCGTGCGGGAAACGGACGCGCCGTCCTGGTTCTCCGGCGCCAGACGGACGCGCGGAGGCTGTGGCTCTTGATCTCCGGGCCGGTGGGTCTGACGGGATCTCCCATCGAGGGCCGCGCCCATGTTGAGGGCCGCCGGCACCAGTTGCCGCTCGCAGTGGATGCCTGGGTGCTGCGGCGCTATCCGTTGGAACCGGCCGGCGAGAACTTGCTGCGGATTGAACTCACCCTGCCCGAGCCTCCCATTCCGGACCGCATCCTTGGCAACGGAGACGTGCGGGCACTCGGCTGGTATCTGGGAGCCGCCTGGCAGGAATAGCCGCGGGGAGGACCAGCCTCAGGCCGTCGAATCGCGCAGCAGCCGTGCGGCGTCCCGCGCGTGGTAGGTGATGATCATGTCGGCGCCCGCACGGCGGATGGAGAGGAGCGCCTCCAGCATCACGGCGTCGTGGTCCAGCCAGCCCGCCCGCGCCGCGGCGTGGATCATGGCGTACTCGCCGCTCACATTGTATGCGGCGGTTGGGACGTGGAAGGCCTGCTTCACGCGGTGCAATACGTCGAGGAATCCGAGCGCTGGCTTGACCAGTAGTATATCCGCTCCCTCCTGCAGGTCGAGCGCGGCCTCGCGAAGCGCCTCGTCCGTGTTGGCCGGGTCCATCTGGTAGCCGCGCCGGTCGCCGAACTGCGGGGTGGAACCGGCCGCGTCGCGAAAGGGGCCGTAGAAGGCCGAGGCGTACTTTACGGCGTAGGAAGCGATTGGGATGTGCGTGTGGCCGGTTTCGTCCAGCAGGCGGCGGATGGCGCCCACTCGCCCGTCCATCATGTCAGATGGCGCGACGATATCCGCGCCGGACTCCGCATAGACAAGCGCCTCATGGGCAAGCAGGCGCACCGTCTCGTCGTTGGCGACTTCTCCGCCGCGTATCACGCCGCAATGGCCGTGGGACGTGTATTCACACAGGCACACGTCCGCCCACAGGAGCAGGTCCGGGAACTCCGCCTTCAGAACGCGCAGGGCACGGGCGATGATGCCGTCCTCCGCGTAGCCCTCGCTCCCCGCCTCGTCCTTCCTCTCAGGAATGCCGAAGAGGATGACCGCCGGAATGCCGAGTTCGACCACCTCGCGGCACTCCCGGACCGCCTCGTCTATCGAGAGCTGGAAGATGCCGGGCATGGAGGGAATCTCCGCGCGCACCTTCTCGTCCGGGCACACGAAGAGCGGATAGACGAGCTGGCGGACGCTGAGCCGGGTCTCCCGCACCATCTCGCGCAGGGCGGGCAGCCGGCGCAGACGCCGTGGACGGTGGAGCAGGGATCCCTTCAGCTCACCGGTGTGCTCCTCCGGGTCCGGAGGCAGGAAGCCTGTCCTGAGGTGCTTGAACGCGTTCGAGGAGAAGTCGGGAGCCATTGCCGCTGCCACCTCCGGAGGGATTTGCTGCTAACTCTGCCCTGAGCCGGCCGGGCGATCAACGGGACTCGGGGTCCCGGCTGCCGCGCCCTGACCGAAATCCTTGAGTTCACGGGCCGTGACCCTCCCGTTCTGCTCCATGAGGTCGCAGAAGAAGCTCATCCGCTCGAGCAGCTCGCGTCCAACGTGGTGCTCGATCCCCTCCGCGTCGTTGAGGGCGGCGGATTCGCTGACACCGAGAATGCGCAGGAACCGCAGGGTGACCTCGTGGCGGAGGCGGCTCTCGCGGGCCATGTCCCGGCCCTCCTCGGTCAGCGACACCGCGCGATAGGGCGGCGCATTGACAAGGCCGAGGGTCTTCAGCCGCTTGATGGTCTTGTGGACGGTGACATGGCTGACGCCGAGCCGGCGCGCGATGTCGGTCACATGGGCGGCGCCCACCTCGCGCTGCATCTCCTCGATGAGCTCCACGTAGTCCTGTGCGTTCTCCGTGGCGTGGTCGGCGCGGCGCTTGGCTGCGGAGCGGGCGTTGTATTTGATCTTGGCCATGAATCCGGCTTTAGGTTTGATTGAGGAACGGTACCCTCGGGCTACAAAAAGTTCCCTCCTACTACGCGTGGGGGGTCAACACCCTTCTTGGCCACCCGTTCGCCTTCCCGTGCCCCTGCGCCGCAGGCTGCGCAAAGTCCAATCCCCCTTGATCTCCTCGTGCCACCGGTCACTCTTGGTCCCGCGGCGGACGTTTCCGCACGGATTGCCGGACCCAAGGGGTCCGTTTCCAATCAACCGAAGTTATGAATCGAAAGGGGTTTCCTTTGATGAAAGGCAAGTTCTTGTCGTTGCTCTCCGCGCTGGTCCTTGGTGCGGCCGTGACGGGTTGTGGTGATGCGATCAGCCCCGGTCCGGCAGTGGACGGCCCGCTGATTGGCTTCTCGCAGATTGAAACTGCCAGCAGTTGGCGCGCGGCGATGGTGGAGGATATCGAGGCGGAGGCCCGCCGGCGCGGTTTCGAACTGCGTGTCTCTGATGCACAAGGGCGCCAAGAGTACCAGATCAGCGGCCTGCGCTCCTTCGTGGCCCAGGGCGCGGACCTGATCGTTCTCACGCCCACGGTGGAGAGCGGCTGGGACGAGGTGCTTCAGGAAGTGAAGGATGCCGGCATCCCGGTCGTCCTGGCAGACCGGCTTGTGGACGTGGAGGACGATTCGCTCTACGTCACCGCCGTCGGCTCCGATTTCCACGAGGAAGGGCGCCTTGCCGCCGAATGGATCGCCGAGCGGACCGGCGGTGAGGCCCGAATCATCGAGTTGCGCGGAAGCGAGGGAAGCACTCCCGCCCTGCTCCGTAACGCCGGATTCGTGGAGTTCCTCGAGGACCAGCCGGGCATGGAGATCGTCGCGAGTGAACCGGGGTACTTCAACCCCTCCGCCGCTCGTGAAGCTCTGGAGGAGTTGATCGAGAACTTCGGCGAGGACACCTTCGACGCCGTCTATGCTCACAACGACAGCATGGCGATGGGAGCCATCGAGGCGCTGAGGACAGCCGGAATGAACCCGGGTCGTGATATCCTTGTGGTCTCCATTGATGGCAGCCGCGATGCGCTCGAAGCAATCGTCCAAGGTGCGCTGAATTGCAGCGTCGAGAGCAACCCGGTCATCGGCGCGCAGCTCTTCGACACCATCGAGAGCATCCTGGCCGGCGAGGACGTCCCGCGGCGCGTCGTGATCGAGAGCCGGGTGTTTGACGAGACGAACGCGCTGGAGGCCCTCCCGGGCAGGCGGTACTAGATGCCAGATCGTGTCATCACGGTCTTGACGGGGCGCATCCGGATCATTCCCGGGTGCGCCCCTTTCACGAGAAGCCGGCGCCGAAGCCCTGCCGGCCGCTTAAGCTCCGCTCCCCCCCGGAGGCCACGCCAACGTTGATCGAAACGAAGCCGGCGCCCCAATCCTCCGCCGGTGCTTCCTCGGATTCCCCCAGAAAGCGGCTCTCCTACGTCCCGCACCTCGACGGGCTGCGGGGTATTGCCATCCTGCTTGTGATGGCCTTTCACTTCACCCAGGGGGTCAGGCTCCAGAACCCCTTTACCGGTGCCGCTGTGGACATGGCCTCGGGCCTGTTCATCGGGGTGGACGTTTTCTTCGTTATCTCCGGCTTCCTGATTACGCGGATTCTGCTCGCAACGAACCTGACGAAGCGGGCGTATCTCGTCTTCACCATGAGGCGGGTGCTCCGGATATTCCCGCCCTACTGGTTCTATCTGATTGCCTGTCTGGCCCTTCTCCCGGCGTTGCGGCAGTACTCCGCGCGTGACTATCTGAACGACCACTGGCTCTGGTTCTTCACCTATACGAACAACATCCGCATTGCGCTGGAGGGTTGGCCCGCCTCGTACCTTTCGCATCTCTGGTCGTTGGCGATCGAGGAGCAGTTCTACCTCATCTGGCCCATTGTGCTGGTGTTGCTGGCGTTTTTTCGGAGCTGGCTGCCGTTTCTCGTGCTTGCGGTGTTGGGGCCGCCGCTTGCGCGGTTCATCCTTGCGGAAACGGGTGCGAATCCCCTTGCGCTGTATGTCCTGCTGCCGACGCGGCTGGACCCTCTTGCCATCGGTGCGCTGATTGCCTTCTGCGAATCGCGGGGCCTGATGCGCCATTGCCACAAGGCGATGAAGCTCCTCGCCATTCCTGCGGGCATCTTCATGGTTGTCTATCTTGTGGAGCGTTCGCTTTCCGGCGTGTCGGTTTTCTCGATGCCCGCGCGTGTGGCGGGCCAGCATTTCGCCACGGGTCTGCTGTCCGGTGTCCTCATCACCGCCGGTATCACGCGGGCGGGTGTGGTGAAGGATCTTTTCACCCGCACCTGGATCGTCAAGGTCGGGAAGGTCAGCTATTCGCTCTACCTCTGGCATTTCGCCGTGAATGCCACCTTCCGCAACACCGACCTTCACCCGCAGGCCTTCGGCAGGGCCGACCTGCCCGTGGAAGTCTATCTCCTTGTCTATCTCGTGCTTGCTGGGTTGATCAGCTACCTGATCGCAATCGTTTCGTGGAAGTATTTCGAGGAACCGGTCCTCCGGCTGAAGCGTTTCTTCCCGAGCCCGGCGGGCCGCCCGGCATAGCTCTCTCTTGTTTCAGTAGAAGCAGGGGGTGCGCGTTACGGGAGACCCTGAGAAGCACCCTGAGATTCCCCGGTTTAATCCCCCGTCCGGGGCTGGAACTTGTGGGCCGGCCTCGGGATGTCCCAAACGTTGGGTTGGCACGGTTCGGCCGGTCCTTGGCACACCGTGCAAATCTGCAAGGAGGAAAGCACATGTTCCGGAAAAGGCTGAAGCCGGGAGCGGTGGCTTGCATTGTGTTCGTGGCCATGCTGCCGTTCTTCCTTCTTCCACCCGGGCTTCAGGCTGGCAGCACGGCTCCCGCTGCCGGTGAGGCCGGGGAGGAAGTGCTCGATCCGCAACGGAAGGAACTCGCCGCGTACCTTGAGACCCGGGGCGCTTCCCGCGAAGATGCCATCGAAGCCGTCTCCACCCTCTCCGCCGAGGAAGTGGCCCTCGTCCTTGAGAACCGCGAGATGATCAAACCCGGCGGCGACCTCAGCGACACGGAGCTGATTCTCATCGTGCTCGTTGCGGTTCTGCTCTTTGCTGTCGTCATCCTGATCATCTCACCCAGCATCTCCATCAGTGCCGGGTAGGGATAAGCCATGTCCGGTACCTTCAGACGCACTACACCCCGCCGGGGCCAGACCCTGGCGGGGGTCCTGCTCGGCATCACCGTCCTGGTGCTCGCCGCCGGCTGCGCGCATTCCCCACACTATGGCGTGCGGGACGTGGATCATCTCGTCGGCGATGAATACACCGTTGTTCCGCATCTTTACGTTCCCGAAGTACGCAGCCCGAACGCTTGCGGCATGCAGGCCCTCGCCGCCGTCCTCCACTTCCACGACCCCGCCGAGGACATCGAAGAACTGCTCGCCTACGAGCCATGGGATCCCCGCGGTGCCACCTCCATCGAGATACTCCAGCAGGCCCGCCGCAGAGGCTACGAAGCACAACTCCATCAAGGCACCTGGGACCTGATTGCCACCCACCTCGAGGCCGGCGCCCCGGTCCTCGTGCTCTACGACGCCTCGGTGGAGGAGCGGCTCCTCACCATGGCCCGGCAGGGCCGTCCGGCTGCCATCCCCCTGAACAGCCGCATTCCCCGTGGCGAGGAGGAAAACCTCCATTGGGCCGCTGTCGGAGGCATCTCTCCAGACGGCAACAGTCTGGCAATCGCCATCCCTCGGAACCGGTTCTTTCTCATGGACCGGGAATCTTTTCTTGAACGGTGGGAAGCCTCGGCCAACTGCATGATCATCGTCAAACCGCCACCTTCCTGAGGCCGGTGGCCTGACATCACACAACGGACAGCAACACGGGCAGGTGCCGGGGCAGAGTACCCGCGTCAACGCCAGGCCGGCGCTCACCCCAAAATTGGGACCGGTGCAGGATCCCTCTGGTGTTGCGCCAATGGGGTGGGGGGCCGTAACTGCCGCCACCGTCCCCGCGGCGAGGCAGGCCGCGAAATCAGGAGCCCGTCATTCTCCCGCTGACCGATCCCGTACTCATCTTCTCCGTGGTGCTGGCCGTCATCCTGTTGGCACCGAGGATGGCTCAGGCCATCCGTGTGCCGGGGGTCGTGGGCCTGATCGTGGCCGGCATGGTCCTGGGACCGAAGGCACTGGGGCTGCTGGAGCGCGACGAGACGATCGAGCTGCTCGGCACTGTCGGACTCCTCTACATCATCTTCATTGCCGGGCTTGAGCTGGACCTCGGCCAGTTTAACAAGTACCGCCATCGCAGCCTGACCTTCGGCCTCATGTCGTTCCTGATTCCGACCTGCTTTGGGGCGCTGGCGGCCTACGGCTGGCTGGGTCTCTCCTGGCCCGTGGCCATCCTCTTGGGGAGCATGCTCGGGTCCCACACCCTGCTGGCCTATCCCGTCGTGAGCCAACTCGGGCTGACGAAACGGGAGCCCGTCACCATCACTGTGGGTGGTACGATGGTTACCGACACCGGGGCGCTCCTGGTGTTGGCGATCATTGCGGCGCTATCACAGGGCGAGCTGACCCCCGTCTCCCTTGGCGGGCTTTTCGCCGGCTTGGCCGTCTTCACCCTGGCGGTTTTCACCCTGCTGCCGCTGCTTGGGAGCTGGTTCTTCCGTCTGGCAGGGACGGACAGCGGCGCGGAGTTCCTCTTCGTACTCTCCGTGTCGTTCGGCTGTGCGTACCTTGCGGGGTTGGCGGGTGCCCAGCCCATCCTGGGGGCCTTCTTCGCGGGGCTGGCGCTCAACCGGCTCATCCCGGAGAGCAGCACGCTGATGCTGCGGCTGAAGTTCGCCGGTTCGCACCTTTTCATCCCGATCTTCCTCATTTCGACCGGTATGCTGCTGGATTTGCGGACCCTGTTCATCAGCGTGGAGACCTGGCGTGTCGCCGCCGTCATGGTCGGCATGGTCATGATCACCAAGTGGCTGGCAGCATGGCTGACCGCGCGCCTGTTCGGTTACGGCTCGGACGACAGCTGGGTCATCTACGGGCTGAGCCTCTCCCAAGCCGCGGCGACGCTGGCCGCCGTGCTGGTCGGCTTCCAGATCGGCCTTTTCGACGAGCGCATCCTGAACGCCACGATCATCATGATCCTCGTCACGTGTTTCGTGGCGCCAAGCATTGCCGAGCGCTTCGGCCGGCGGCTGGCCATCAAGGAGGCTGCCAAGCCCGCTGCGGCCGGCACACCGCAACAGCGCATTCTCGTGCCCTTGGCCAATCCCGCCACCGCTGACGCCATCATGGATCTGGCGATCATGCTGCGCGATCCGGCCTCCAACAACCCCATCCACCCGCTGCGGGTGACGCTCGACAGCAGCAATGTGGAGGAGGAGGTGGCTCGTGCCGAGGCCATGCTGAGCCACTCGGTCACGTATGCAGCGGCGGCGGACATTCCCGTCAGCCCGACCATCCGCGTGGACCTGAACGTAGCGAGCGGGGTCTTCCGCGCGGTGAAGGAACTGCGCATCACGACGCTCGTCGTCGGCTGGGACGGGCGCCCGGATGCCAGCCGGCTCCTGCTCGGCAGCGTCCTCGATCAACTCGTGGAGGAATGCGAACAGAAGGTCATCGTCGCACGCCTCACCATCGCCCTGAACACCACGAAGCGGCTCGTGCTCCTCGTGCCCCCCTTTGCCGAACGCGAACGTGACTTCGATGGCAGCATCGCGGAGATCAAGCGTCTCTCCACGCAGCTCGGGGCACCAGTCCGTGTCCTCTCAACGCCCCTTGGCGGCGATGACTTGGCCGGCCGCATGGGCAGGATCAAGCCAGCTGCGACGCTCGAGTTCAACGATCCCGAAGCCTGGCCCGACATCCGCCGCAGAGTCCTCGCGGAGGCCACGAAGGACGACTTGGTGGTGCTCCTCGGCGCCCGGCGGGGTACCGTTTCGTATCAGCCGGGGCTGGAGCGTCTCCCGCGCATCCTGGCGGAGCGGCTTCCCCACACGGGGTTTCTGATCGTCTATCCCCCGCTCGAAACCGTGGAGCACCACGGACCTCTGCGGCCTCAGGAAGGGGTGGCGGCTCTGCTCCCACATGGTTCGCCCCGGGGGGGAGTCTTCCTCGACCTTAGCGCCGCCGCCCACGAGCAAGTGGTGGAGATATTCCTGAAGGACGCCTTTCATCAGCAGCCTTCCCTCATTCCACCGGTTTACCGTCAGATACTCGCCACGGTGCGGGAGTATCCCACAGAGGTCTCTCCCGGCGTGGTGCTGCTTCATGCGCGCTGCCCGCAGGTGGCGGAGCCACGCCTGCTCGTGGGCCTGAGTCCCCGCGGGCTCTCCTTCCCTCTGATCGAGAAGCCCGCGGAGGTTGTTTTCCTCGTGCTGACCCCCTCCACCCAGCCCGCCGAACAGCACCTGCGGACTCTGGCCGCCGTGGCGGCTTTTATCCGTTCGCCGGGCCTCATGGAGCGCCTGCGCAACGCCAAGACGCGCGAGGAGGTGGTGAGCCTGCTCTCGCAGGTCTCTGCGCCGGGCTCCCCGAAGGAGTAGCAGTCAGCCACCGGGGGCCGAAACCCTGCGGCGGGTCCGGGCTTGGCCCTTGCTTCTCCCAACCGGGGTTGGAACAACTGCCGCGGTTGCAGCATTCCGCCCTGCCAAGGCGGCACCCCATGGTCCCGGAACCCCGCCACCGAATGTCCCGCTGGATCTACAACTTCCGCCGGCGTACCTGGCGCCTGAGGCGGCACTTGCACGCTGCGGCCCGGTACGTCACCACCCGCCGCATGATCAACTTGGCGCGCGTGGAATGGGAACGGATGCGCGGTGCCGTGCAGGTCTCCGGCAAGCCCTACATCCTCGTCATTGATCCGCTCAACGTCTGCAACCTGTGCTGCCCGCTCTGCCTGACCGGCACGGGGGACCTGCCGCTCAAGCCCGGCAAGATGAAGCTCGATCAGTTCAAGGCGCTCATTGATTCCATCGCGCCCCATACCTTCAAGATCATCATGTACAACTGGGG
>SLOM01000293.1 GCA_007132505.1 Candidatus Sumerlaeota bacterium | reverse complement strand
GCGGGTGGAGCGGACCGGAGCGGAGACCGCCCCGTCAATACACACGCCCGGCTTCGTGGAGGACGCCGCCCAGGCGACCCGCGCCCTGGCCACCACCTTCGGTGTGGACATGGACCGTGTCCATCTTCTCGCCCAGCGCGAGAGCGCCTTCTTCGCCCCGGAGGTCGCGGGCCAGCTCCCCCCCCTGCGCGGCATGGCCCTGCTCTCCCCCCTGCTCCGGGTGGACGCACCCGCGCGCTTCGACCGGCTGGAGGCGCTGGAGGAACTCGGCTATGCGCCCGAGGAGCGCGGCTACCACGAACTGCGCGACATGAGCCGCAGGCTGGAGGAAACGGGCCTCCGGCAGGAGGACGTCATCCTTGGCAGGACCGTGGCCTGGTGGCAGGACGTGCGCGGCCGCCAGCCCCTCCGCAGGTTGCCCGGTTTCCAGGGCCGGGTGCTGGTCATCATGCCCGAGAACGACCCGCTGCGCGGCGAGGCAGAGGAGAGGCGCTGGCGCGAACTCGACAACGCACTCCCCAATCTTCTCGTGGTCCGGATTCCCGGTGCAACACAGTGGATGACGACCCGGGCAGCAGACGGCGGCCCGGAAGAGAGGTACCTCCCGGGCCACGTGTCAGGCCGGGTCATCACCCGCCTGGAGCGCTTCTTCAAGACGGCGGAGTAGCGCTGACTATCCGCCGATGGTGTCGCGGGCGAAACGTTCCGCACGCAGTTCCCGGATGTCCTCCGCGCTGATTGTCTCGATGGTGTTGCCGTCTGCGTCCTGCAGCAGGAAGGACCCGTCCTCGGCGGGGACAACCTGCCCGGCCAACTGGCCTTCTGCGTCGAGCACTTCGATCAGGCCACTGTCCTGCCGGACGAAGGTCTGCCGGCTCAGCACCTCTCCGTCGCGTGAGACCGTCAGCACCGCCTCGTTCGCGGCGGCACCCGGCCCAAGGACAACCACCGTCCCATCGTCCTGCCGCTCGACGTGGCTCAGGTACATCGGCTCACCCGTCCAGAATTCAATCAGGTTGAAGACAATGGCATCCGCGAGGGTGGCCAGGCTGTACACGGGAATAATGATGAAGGCCCACATGACGAGCGACTTCACCACCTTGTTGTCGGACACTTCATCATTGAATTGATAGACGGCACGCGTCAGCGGGAACCGGCCAAAGCACCCGACAACTGTCGGGACCATGCCGACCAAGACAACGGCCACAAGACCGTACTTCACAAAACGCCGCGGGGAACGGCGCCAACGTGGGACACATGCGAACTTCATGACCTGCTCCTTCCTCCGGTTTTACGCCGGAAGGCGATGGGATGCAGCTGTAGAAGCAACAGCTAAAGAAAAGCTTCGGCGATTTCGAGGAGGGAAGGCAAGTCTTCTTCGAGCAGCTCCCACGCATCCCGCACGAGGGTGGCGTGGCCGAGCTTGCGGCCTGGCCGGGGGGACTTCCCGTAGTGGTGCCAGTGCGCATGCGGCAGGCCTTCGCGCCGGGCAGTGTCCGGATGCTTGCCGATGAGGTTCACCATTGCGGAGACGCCCTTCGGCGCTGTGGACCCCAGCTCCATGCCGGCGATCGCACGAAGATGGTTCTCGAACTGGCTCGTCTCCGCCCCCTCAATCGTCCAATGCCCCGAGTTGTGAACCCGGGGGGCCATCTCGTTCGCCAGCAGTTCCTCACCCCGCTGGAAGAACTCGATGGCCAGCACGCCCACATAATCCACCGCCTCAAGCAGGCGCCGGCCATGCTCCTCCGCAAGCGATTGCAGCTCGGGCGTCACGTCCCGGGCCGGGGCGCGGCTGAGCCGAAGAATGCCCTCGCGATGGTGGTTCTCCACCAATGGGTAGAACCGGCACTCCCCTGCCTTGCCGCGCACGGCCAGCAATGACAGCTCGCGATCGAACGGGACATGACCCTCCAGCAGCAGCGGCAAGCCGTGCAGGTCCTCCCAGGCGCGCTCGGCCTCCTTGTCATTGCGGGCAACCCGCTGCCCCTTGCCGTCGTACCCAAACCGCCGTGTCTTGACGACGAGCGGGAATCCGATCGTCTGCACCAGCTCGCGGTACTCGTCGTGGAAGAACACCGCGCCGTAGGGCGGGACGGGGATGCTGTGCTTCTGAAAGAAGTTCTTCTCAAACAGGCGGTCCTGCGCGGTGCGGAGCACGTCCGGCGAGGGATGAACGGGCACGCGCCCGGCCACCCAGCGCACCGAGTCGTAGGGCACATTCTCGAACTCGTAGGTGGCGACGTCGAGCCCCTGGACGAAACGCTCCAGCGCGTCCACGTCTTCGTACGCGGCGCAGATGTGCTCGCCCAGCCCCCGTGCGGCAATCTCCGCCGCCGGGTCCATGAAACGGAACTCCATGCCGAGCCGTGCGCCCGCCTGCCCGAGCATGCGCCCGAGCTGCCCCGCTCCGAAAATGCCGACTTTCACTGCGCCCCTCCCGCCGATGCCCGCGGGTCGGGTTCGGCAAGGACGGAGGCGGTCTGGTTGTGACGGTACTCACGCAGTGCCCTGCGGATGTCGGGATGATGGCGTGCGAGCTGTGCCGCGGCCAGGAGGGCGGCGTTTACCGCTCCCGCGCGGCCAATTGCAAGCGTCCCCACCGGGACACCCGCCGGCATCTGGACGATGCTCAGTAGCGAATCCACGCCGTTCAGGGTGCGCGATTGAACCGGCACGCCGAGCACCGGCAGGTCCGTCTTCGCCGCGCACATCCCGGGCAAATGGGCCGCGCCGCCCGCCCCGGCGATGATCACCTCCAGCCCGCGCTCCTCTGCGGTCTCGGCGTACTCGAAGAGCAGGTCCGGCGTGCGGTGCGCCGACACCACGCGCACCTCGTTCGGCACGCGCAGTGCCTCCAGCGTATCCGCCACGTGGCGCATCGTCTCCCAGTCGGACTTCGAGCCCATGATGACTCCGACAAGTGGCTGCATGGCGGCCTCGCTTTGCGCCTCCGTGAGAGGCTGTGGTTGAGCCCCCCATTTCCCCGCAAGTGCCCCCGTGGCCAACCGGAATATGCTGGCGGAGGGGTGCGTGAAAGGCGGCTTGCGCATCCCGGAGTTGCACTCCCATGCGCCTTCCGGCTGGATAGTTGGCGCCGGGTGCCCAGAGGGGGGCCGGCAATTCTTCTCCGCGGGGTCCGCCATGCCGCGCATTCTCATTGTCGAGGACGATCCTTCGTTCGCCCAGCGCCTTGTCCGGAACCTCGGGCTGGACGGGCTCGAAGCGGATCATGCGGCGGACGGGGAGGAGGGGCTCCGTCTTCTCACGGCGAACCGCTACGACGCCGTGCTCTGCGACATCAAGCTGCCGGGTCTCGGCGGTCTCGAGCTGCTCACCCGCATACGCTCCGGCGAGGAGGCAGGCGTGGACAGCCATGTGCCGGTGGTCATGCTCACCTCCATCAACACCGTGGAAACGGCCGTGGAGGCAATGCGGCGTGGCGCCTCGGACTACTTGACCAAGGAGTCCACGCGCGCGGAAATTGCCATGCGACTGCGCCGCGCCATGGACCAGCACCGCCTCGCCGAGGAGAATCTCCGTCTGCGCGAGGCTATCGCCCGCACCTCCGAGTTCTCCGAAATGGTCGGCTCCTCACCGCAGATCGAGGCGATCAAGGAGGACGTCTCCCACGTGGCCACCACCGGCGCCACGGTGCTGCTGCTCGGCGAGACAGGTGTGGGAAAGGAACTCGTGGCCCGCGCGATCCACAGGGCCTCCGGACGCGAGGGACCCTTCGTGGACATCAACGGCGCCCTCCTCCCCGACGATACGACCTTCCAGAGCGAACTCTTCGGCCACGAGCGCGGCGCCTTCACCGACGCACACGCCCTCAAGAAAGGCAAGATGGAGCTGGCCGATGGTGGCACGCTCTTCCTCGACGAAATTGCCGAGGTCTCCCCCGCCGTGCAGGCAAAGCTCCTCCGCGTCCTGGACACCATGACATTCACCCGGCTCGGAGGCACGCGGCCCATCAAGGTGGATGTCCGCATGATCACCGCCACCAACCGCGACCTGCGCCGCGAGGTGGAGGAGGGCCGCTTCCGCTCCGACCTCTACTACCGGCTGAACGTCTATCCCATCGAGGTGCCGCCGCTGCGCGACCGCCGATCGGACATCCCGCAGCTCGCCCGGTTCTTCATCCGCCATCACGCGGAGAAGTATGGCCGCGCGGCCCCCTTCATCGAGCCCTCCGCAGCAGAGGAGCTGAAGCAGTATGACTGGCCGGGAAACATCCGCGAGCTGCGCAACATCTGCGAGCGGCTCGTCATTCGCGCCCGGGGCAGCGACACCATCACAGGCGGGGACGTGAGCGCCTGCGGGCTGGCGCCGCCCGCCCTCTCCGGCGAACAGCCCGTCCAGATTCCCGAGGAGGGCCTCGACCTGGACGAGGTGGAGAAGCAACTCGTCATTCAGGCCCTCGAGCGGACCGGATGGAACCAGACCGAAGCGGCGCAGCTCCTGGGCATCTCCGTGGACCGGATGAACAACCGCGTCAAGAAATGGGGCCTGCGGCATCCGAGCTGGCGGGTGAACAGGACGCCGGCACGGTAGGCTCCGGGGCGGCCCGGCACACTGAACAATTCCGAAACACGGCGGCGCACGGCTGGGGAGCATGCGTGTCGTTTGGAGCCACTTTTTCCGGCCCTCCGCACGGCCCCGCCTTCTGAAAAGTTCAATTTACTTGATTTATGCACGATCCGGGCTGCCTGAGGGCACTGGCACCGCGCTTGCCTTCCAGCGCCGCGGCGAAAATTTAACCTCTCTGAGCAAGGAGAAACCAGTCATGCCGATCAAGCCGTTGCACGACCGGGTTCTACTCGAGCGAATCGAGCAGGACGAGCAGAAGAGTTCCGGCGGGATTATCATCCCCGATACCGCGAAGGAAAAGCCGATCGAGGGGAAGGTCGTGGCCGTCGGCGACGGCGCCCGTTCCGATGACGGAAAGGTCACGCCGCTCGTGGTCAAGGAAGGCGACCGGGTCCTTTTCGGAAAGTACGCAGGCACCGACATCAAGCTCGAAGGCAAGGAATACCTCATCGTCCGCGAGAGCGAGATCCTCGCAGTCGTTACCTAAAGGGCACCCAAATGGTGCGCGCGGGCCGGCCGCATGTGGCTGCCACCCGCGTTGGAAAAACCGCCCAAGGGCACAACCACCTCCCAACTTCCGAAAGACCAACCCGAAGGAGTAACACATTATGGCGAAGCAACTGCTCTACAGCGAGGAAGCCCGCAACGCGATTTTGCGCGGCGTGGACAAGCTGGCCGATGCGGTGAAGGTCACCCTCGGCCCCAAGGGACGCAACGTCGTCCTGGACAAGAAATTCGGCGCACCGACGATCACCAAGGACGGCGTGACAGTCGC
>SLOM01000146.1 GCA_007132505.1 Candidatus Sumerlaeota bacterium | reverse complement strand
CCATGGCTCCGAGCAGAAGAAGTATCGCGGGGGCCGGAAGGGGAAAGCGGCGCTTGGTCATATCGGGTGCTCGCACTTGGTGTGATGGGCCTGGGGGCGCTGCCACGGTGCTGCTGTCAGGGCAGACTGGTGCCTTTTCGCCGGCGGGGGCGGACTCGCTCCCATCATGACACCGCCCGGGCGGCGAAGGTTTGAGGCGGTGGGGGGATTCCGCTACCGGGCGTGAGGCCACCCGCCGGAGGGGTTGCTAACGGCCCGGCTGTCCGGATTGCAAGGGGAGGCGGGGGGACTACTCCTTCACCGCGCCGAGGGTCAGTTCGCCCAGGAAGTAGCGCTGCAGGAAGAAGAACAGCACGATCACCGGAAAGACGGCAATGACCGAGCCCGCGGCGATGTACTGGGTGCGCTCCACCATGCCGCCGGAGAGGAACTCGATGGCGATGGGCAGGGTCCACTTCTCCCGGCTGTCCAGCACGACCAGCGGCCAGAGGAAGTTGCTCCACTGTGCCACGAAGACGAAGATCGCCATCGCCGCCACGGCCGGCTTCGTCAGCGGGAACATCACGAGCCACCAGATGTTGAACTCGCCCGCACCGTCTATACGTGCCGCCTCCTCCAGGTCCTTCGGGATCGTCATGTAGTACTGCCTGAGCAGGAAAATCCCGAAGGCCCCGACCGAGAACGGCAGCACCACCGCTGTCAACGTGTCTATCAGGTTCAGGTCCCGCATCAGGATGAACAGCGGAATCATGTAAATTTGGAACGGGATCATCAGCGTGGAGAGGATGATGATGAATACGACCTGCGAGCCGGGGAACTTGATCCGCGCCAGCGGGTAGGCAGCCAGCGAGCAGATGATGATATTCAGGATGATGATGAACGTGACGACCATGACACTGTTCAGGAAGGCGCGCTCGAAACCGTAGAGCTGCCACACGTCTACGAAATTTCCGAATGTCGGGTTCTCGACGAACAACGTCAGCTCATAGACGTCCGCGCCCATCGGCCGGATGGCCATGGAAAAAAGCCAGAGGAACGGGCCCACGAAAACGGTCAGCAGGGCGATCATGACCGCGTACCGCAGCCCAAGGGCGAAGGCCCTCTTCTTTTTCTCGCTGGAGGTTACGAATTCCACCGTGTCTTCATCCTTCCCGGGGAGTCCTCAGTACACCTTCGCCGTCAGCCACTCCAGGAACTTCCAGAGCGCGACGGTGAAACTCAAGACAATGCCGAACAGCACCACCCCCACCGCGGAGGCGTATCCCATCCGCATGGAGGCGTCGTGAATGCCGGTTTCGTAAATCATGAACACGAGCGTGCTGGTGCCGACGCGCCCGCCCGTCATGATAAAGATCTCGTCAAAAACCTGGAGCGCTGCGATGCAGGACAGCACCGCCACCAGTGCAATCGTAGGCAACAGCAGAGGCACCTTGATGAAGAGCAGAATCTGCCAGGGCTGCGCTCCATCAATGCGTGCGGCTTCCAGCAACGTGTTTGGAATCGCCTTCAGCCCCACGATAAACAACACCATGTAGTAGCCGAGGCCCTTCCAGAGCGTGACCGTCATGACAGTGAAGAGCGCAATCGCCTCGCTCGTCAGCCAGGGGATGCCTTCGCCCAATATGTTCAGCGTGACGAGCACCTGATTGATCAGCCCGCGGTCGGTATCGAAAATGAAGCGCCAGATCAGGGCCACGACCACCATCATTGTCACGACGGGGATATAGTAGCAGGCACGGAAGAAGTGCACGAACGGGATGTTCGGCTCCACCAGGACCGCCAACCCGAGCGAGCAGACAATGATCGCCGGAACAACCAGCAGGTAGAGGAACGAGTTCATCAGCGAGAGATAAAAAATGTCATCCTCGAACATCCGGCGGAAATTCGCCAGGCCGATGAACTCGGATTCCGGCGAGAGCGGCGAGTAATCGAAAAGCGAAAGGTAGAAACCGTGCGCCATGGGGAACAGCTGGAAGGTGCCCATGACGGCCAGCGCGGGAAGCAGGAAAAGATAGGCAATGAAAACCTGGCGGACGCGCAGGGGAACGCGGTCAAGGATCGGGGTCGCGCGGGGGGCAGCGGCGGCTCCCCGCCGCTCGCAACGTCGGAATAGTCGCATTACTGGCTGGGTGCCTCCTCGAGGATCCGGTTCACGCGGCGCTCCGCCGTGGCCAGCCCTTCTTCAATTGTTACCTGGCCCTGGAGAATCTGCTCCACCATCTCGTCCAGGACGCGGTAAATCCGTGTGGATTCCGGCGGGGACTGGAAAAGACGGCCCCGGCGGACCTGCTGTGCCCCCTGGTAGCGCGCAATGCCCTCGGGGGTATCTTCGGGTTCGCTGAACCAGGGGTCCTCGAAGGCCTCGGTCACGGAGGGGAAGATCGTCACTTCCTTGCTGAAGGCCAGCATATTCTCCGCATTCGTCACGTAGGCGGCGAACTCGGCCGCAAGCTGCGGATTGTCGCTCCGCGCCCCGACTGCCAGCACGTGTGTGTTGATGAAGAACTTCTCGTGGTCCTTCCATGTGATCTTGGGTCCGACAATCAGGTTCTCGTACACGCTGGGAGCGTTCTCCCGGACACGGAGAATGAACTCACCCCCGCCTGTATAGATGGCGAGCTGGCCCGCGGTGAACAGCTCCAGCGGCCGGCGATGTCCCGCCGTGATCACCTCGCGCGGGATGAGGCGCTCGTCGAAAAGCTCCTTGTAGTAGGTCAGCACCTCCACCGCGGCGGGCGTATTGAAGGCTGCCCGCGTCCTGTCCTCCGTGAGGAATGGAACACCTTTCTCCGCCATGATTGTCCGGATCGCGCCTCCGTCGGTCATCGTGGGGAAGAACGGCACCGCTCCGGTTTCCGCGCGGATTATGCGGGCGAATTCGGGGATGTCTTCGAAATAACGTGGCACATCATCCTCGCTGATACCCGCCTGCTCCAAAATCGCACCGTTGTAGAGAGTCACACTGGCGGAGGAGTACCAGGGCAGCGCATAGACGTGGCCGTTGTAAGTGCATCCCTCCTCGATGATCTGCGGAACGTAGCTGGCGATGACCTCCTCCGGGAGGTACTCGTCCAGCCGGAGAAGATTCCCACCGCGTGCGTAAGCGCGCAACCTGTCCCAGGCAAGGTTGATCACATCAGGGGGATTCCTGCCGAGCATCGCCGTCGTGATCCGCGAGTCATATCCGTCGTACGGATAGTCCACCCAGTTTATCGTCACGCCCGGGTTCTCCTCCTCGAAGCGCTCCAGCATCGGGAGGAAGTAGTGGTCGAAGTCCGGACGGAGCTGCATGGTGAAGAACGTCACTGTGTTCGGCCCGTGCCGGTCCACCCGCAGGTCCCAGACAAGGAACCCAACGGTGAAGGCGACTGCGCCAAAGATCATCAAGTAGCGGAAGAATGTCGTCATTGCTGTCCTTGCCTGCCGTTTCCTTGCCGCTGTTTAGTTGCGCCTTAAATTAAAGCGCTCAATAAGGGGATTGGAGCGGCAACCGCCCTCCCAAGACAACGGAAATCCGCCCTCACGGAGCCAGCGGAAAAAACCGGCCACTCCCGCCACAGGGAGAACCGGCTTGAGTGGGCCGGGTGTCCAGCGCTCGACTTCCCCGCGCAGCCACGCGGCTTGCACCGCGGCGCGCCCCGCCGATTCTGCTCTCTTCGCCGCAGCAGGTGCGCCGACCAAACCAACCCGCCGGGGGTGGCCATGCCGGAAGCAAACTCCCCGACACCATGCGTCCATTCTCTCCTCGCGGGGGGAATTCGGCCAGCCGGTGTGGCTCCAACCCCTCCCGGACAAGCGCGGATCGTGCGCTCCTGCGGGGCACGCTGCAAGTGATTCCCGGTCCTTCCTCTCCACCGGAACGGTGGTCCCGGAACCGCCAGCACTGGGACAGCACCCTCGACGCTCGCAATCTCCGCGAATCGGCAGCCGCCGCCTCCGTTGAGAGGGAGCTGCGCCTTTACGAGACTCCGGATGTGCGGGCCGCGTTTGAAGCCCTGCGCCCCCTCGATGGCCGGGTGGTCCTCGATCTTGGCGGCGGGCTCGGCCTGATGGCGATCCTGCTGGCGCGGGAGGGAGCGGTGGCGGTCGTGGCCGACGTGAGCCCGAGGCGGCTCCGCGCGGCGAGGGAGCTGGCCCGCCGCGCCGGCGTGGAGGGGCGCGTGCACTTCGTTCTGGCCGAGGCCGAAGCCCTCCCTTTCCGCACTGGAAGCCTTGATCGTCAGACCACGAAGAGTGTCCTCATCCACACACGCCTTGCGCCGGCCGCGGAGGAACTCGCGCGGACGCTATGCCCCCGCTCCGGCCGGGCCGTCTTTCTCGAACCGATGGACCGCAACCCCTTCGCGAACGCCTACCGCCGCCTGTTCGCGCCCGCCATCTGGCGGGACATCACGGACTACTTCACGCCGGAACGCTTCGGTGTGGTCCGGGCGGCGTTTCGCGCGCGCGGGCTTGGCTCGCGTCTGCGGCCGCTCTACCTGACGGGATTTCTTGCCTCGCCGTTCCGCTACCTGCTGCCACTGCCGAAGGTCGCGCGGCTCGTGGAGGGTGTACTCCTCGCCGTGGACAGCCTCCTGCTCCGGGCCGCGCCGGCACTGTGGCGCCGTGCGTGGTTCGGAGTCCTCACCATCCGCCCCAGCCGGAAGGCACCCCGATGAGCACCCCGGAGGAACGCCTGGAGGCCCGCGCGCGGGAGCTTGGTCTTGGCTGGTTCGGCATTGCCGCAGCGGAGGAGTTGGTCCCTGAACGCGCGGAGCTGGAACGCTGGCTGGCGGAGGGCCGCCATGGGGGCATGGAATGGCTCGCCCGGGATCCGGAGCGGCGCTCGGACCCGCGCCGCGTGCTGGAGGGCTGCCGTTCCGTCGTCATGGTCGGACTCAACTACCTGCGTGAACCCCTCCTCCCAATGCCCCAGCCTGCCACACCCGGTCACGGCATCGTGAGCCGCTACGCCCGCACGCGCGACTACCATCGCGTCCTCGAGAAGCTGCTCAAGAAGCTCGCCCGCTTCCTGCAAGAGGAAGCCGCCCCTGGCGCGGCCTGCCGGACCATGGTGGACTACGGTCCGGTTCTCGAGCGGCCATGGGCAGCCCGCGCGGGCATCGGCTTCATCGGGAAGCACACGCTGCTGATCCATCCGGAGGAGGGGAGTTTTCACTTTCTGGGCACGCTGCTGACCACGGCGGAGCTCCCCCCCTCGCCCTCCCGTGTCCCGGATGGCACCGGATGCGGAGACTGCCGGCGCTGCCTCGACATCTGCCCCACGGGAGCCATTGACGAACCCTACCGCCTCGACGCCCGGCGCTGCCTGTCCTACCTCACCATCGAGGCGGCCGGGCCCACGGACCCCACCCACCACGCCCGGCACGAGGGCTGGGT
>SLOM01000085.1 GCA_007132505.1 Candidatus Sumerlaeota bacterium | reverse complement strand
TCGACGCTGGTGGTTTCCGCGCCGGCACGGACGTGATCCCAGTACATGCGGCCTGTGCCGCCGGCACCAATGGCGCTGATTTCGAACATGGTGATGTCGGTGAGGTCGGTTGCACCGTCAAGGTCCACGAGATCGGCGACATTGAAGGTGACCGTCTGCCAGCTTCCCGTGCTCGTGGGCTGGTTGATCGCCGATGCCTGGGCGGCGTTGCCGACCTGGGCGTCCTCCTCGCCGATGCCGGCGTCCTCATCCACGGGGATGAAGTCACTGTCAACCACCGTCAGGACCCAATTGTTGGGGACTGGCTGACCGTTGGGGACGTAGATATCCACTTCGATCTCGCCGCTGTCGCTGATGTCAAGGCTGCCGGCGATGCCGAACTGCAGGCCGACGTCGCCGTCAGCATCGTCCTCCCAAGAGAGCTTGAGGTACTTCTCTCCCTCGGCGGGGGCGGGGCCGGCGTTGAACACGTGCTTCGTTCCGTCGGTCGTAATGATTGCTCCACCATTGGTCTCCGAGGCGAACCCGAGGCTCGACCACCTCTGCGCGGAGCCGTGGAGGCTGGGCTCGCTGGTTGGAATGTAGCGCGTGACGCCATGGCTCTCGAAGCTTTCGTGGAAGGCATCGTTGGCGGGGTCCGTGTTGCCCACTGGGCCCGCACGATAGTTGTCGAAGAAATACGTAAACGTTCCCGTGGAGGGGCCGTCGGCACCGCGGTTGAACACGATCCGGAAGCGGGTGACGGTGATCTCTGTACCCACGTCCCACACGATCGTTGCCCATTCACCCGGGAGCACCTTGACGACGGCCGAGCCATTCCCACCGCTCGGGTCGCGGCCCTCGACCTCGAACTTGGTGGCCGGCATCTGATCGGGATCGGTCTGTTCCGTTTCCAGGTATACGTCCATGGAGCCTTCAGCGAAGGGGGCGATCCAGGGAAGCCCCTCGGGGCGGACGCCCGACCAGCCACCATCGTCGTCGAGCACAAACTGCACGATGCCGGAGCGGTCGCCGTGGGTGGCGTGCTTTTCGGAGTGCTGCATGGGCTCGCCCTGGAGCGGGATGGTAATGCCTCCAGCCCCGAACTGAACTTCCCACCTGTAGGACTCGAAGTCTTCGATGATGAAGGGGTCTTGCGCGGGCAGCGCTGTTCCCATCGCGAGGATGGCGGCGGCGGGGAGCACGTGGAGTAGATTGATGCGCCTCATGGGAGTCTCCTTTGGGAGGCAGTAAAATGGTGGTAAAACCGCTTTCGCAGCATAAGCGGAAGGGAGCACGTCCATCCCTCCCTGTCAAGCGGAATCGAACCGGTCATTGATACGGCCTTCGGGCAGCCATAGAATACTGAAAACATTGATTATAAGGAGTTTTGGACAGGTCCGAAGACTTGCTCCGAAGGACATTTTCCGAGCTTTCTTTCGAGCAGGAAAGGGCTTTCGCGGCCATCCCGGCAGAGCGGCCGGAGGGCTAGAACCGCTTCTCGAACCAGGTGATCACGCCGAAGTGATCGGACGCCCAGATGCCTCCCGGGCCGGGCTCGTTGAGCACGATTTCGCTCCGCACCGGCTTCAGCTCCTCCATGCCCTTCCGGTGCACGAAAACGTAGTCAATCCGGCGCATGGAGTGCCCAATCGGTTCGTGGTAATTCAGCGTGGCGTGCCGCTCCGCGAGCGGATCATCCACGAACATGGCGAACGTGTCCACGTAGTCCTCGAGCACCAACTCGAGCTCATCCCAGTCGGGGTTGGCGTTGAAGTCTCCCGCGAGGATGACGCGGTTCGTTCCCTCGCGAGTGGCCTCCACGAAATCCAGCATGTCGCGGATCTGCATGGCTCGGACCCCTCCGCCCTGGCGGGTGTGGTGCAGGTGCGTGTTGTAGATGTCCACCGGCTTGCCATCCACTTCGATGCGCATGTAGGCGGCGGTGCGGTAGTCGTCGAGCGGCTCCAGCTTGCGCATGTCCGTCTCCAGCACGGTGTGCCTCGTGAGGATGGCGTTTCCGTAACGCTGGGCCCGCTCAGGAGGATCCACGGTGGAGAAGAAGTACTCATAGCCGAGCATCTCCGCGAGCGTTCTCGCCTGGTTTTCCAGGTGCTCGCGCTGGATGACCTCCTGCAGGACGATCACGTCGGGGTTCATGGCCTTGATTTCCGAGACCATGAAGTCACGCCGAAGCGGCCAGTCCCGCTGGTCGTGCCAGATGTTGTAGGTGAGAACGGAGAAGGTGCCCGCTTTTGCGTTGTCCGGGGGTTGTGTGCTCTCCTCGTCGGCGTGGACCTGCGCACCCAGCAGGGGTGCGGCAAGCACTGCGAGTGCGAGGGATGACCGGGTCAGTTTCATGCCTGTTGTCTCCTTGTTTGGCGTTCAGTGGCACGGCGGCGGCGGCGTCAAAAATGAGTAAAACCGCTTACTGCCTTGTTTGCACGAGGGCCTTCGGGCACTTCCGCCGTCAAGTGGAAATGGACCGCTCTGAAGGCAGCCTGGCGCACTGAAACCGCCCGAATTCTTCCTTGCGCGCGCGGGGATGACTGGCAACACTTCGCTTGGAATACCGCACCGGCCACGGCTGTCCGCGTCGAAAGGGGGCGCCATGTCCAGCCTGACAGCCACTCGCTTCGAAGGGAAACGCATCCTCGTCATTGACGACGAGGCAAGGCTGGCCCGGAGCCTTGCGGCCCTGCTCCGGGGGGCGGGCTATCAGGTGAGCGCGGCCACCAGCGGCCCCGAAGGGCTCGAGCGCCTGCGCCAGGATTCCTTCGACCTCGTGATCTCCGACCTTCGCATGGACGGTGTGGACGGGTTCGACATCATGCACCACCTCGCGGAGCACAGCCGCGCGACCCCCCTGATCGTCATCACCGGCCATGCCTCCATGGCCTCCGCGATCGAAGCCCTCCACCAGCGCGTGGCGGACTACATCACCAAGCCCTTCGACTTCGATGTGCTAAGGGGCTCCATCGAGCGCGTTTTCGCCCAGCAGGAAACCGAGCGTCTGCGGGCCGACCTGATGCACATGCTCTCGCACGACATCAAGGCGCCGCTGACCAACATACTCGGCTTCGCGCAGATGATCGAACGGGACGACATCACGAAGGAGTCCCCCGTCCGCCAGTACGCCCAGATTATCATGCTGAACAGTCAGCGCGTGATCGGAATGCTCGACAACTACCTCACGAACGCGCGCGTGGAGGAGGGGAAGCTCGAACCCGTCCCCATGCCCGTTTCTCCCTCCGAGCTGATAGACGAGGCGCTGCACCTGACCTCGCTCGAGTTCAAGCGCAAGGACATCACCGTCCGGCGCGACTACCGCGAAATTCCATTTCAGTTCAACGCGGACGAACACCTGCTCTCCCGTGCGATCGCCAACATCGTCAGTAATGCCGCCAAGTACACGCCCCACGGCGAAGAAGTCCGCGCGGAAGTCGCTCCCATGGAGGACGAGCGCGTCCGGATCACGATTGCCAACTCCGGAGTCACGCTTCCCGAGGATGAGGCTGAGACGATTTTCCAGCGTTACTCGCGCGCCCGCACCTCGAGGGGGACGGACGGGTCAGGGCTCGGCCTGCACGTCGTGCGCTGCATCACACAGGCCCACGGCGGGGAGGTCTTCTGCGACAGCCGGGATAACTGGGTTCGCTTCAGTCTCGTCCTGCCGGCACAGCCGGAGGTGGATGAATAGACGGGCGCGAAAAAGTTCGGATCAAAGCCGCTCTCCCTCCCCGTAACCGAACCAGAGCGGAAACCTGTCCATCAATCTCTCCCCTGTTCTTGCCCGGACGTCTGTCACGAGCTGCCACATGAGACGTATGTGCCTGCCTTGGAAAGACCGCGGGTAGGCGGGAACGATAAGGGAAAAACTGCGCTTGGCGAGCGGTGGCATCTCCTCTCCGTGCGCGGCCAGTGGGATCACCATCACTTCCTGCTCTTCGTGCCACAGATCGTGCTGCAGGCGCCACATCAGGATAAGCTGTGCGCGATGGACGATCCATGGGCTGTCACTGCCGAATCTCGCCAGACAGCCCACAGTGCCGCCAGGTGGAACTCCATGGCCCATCCGGGGAATATCAACCTCGATGGAAAGCACGATCAGAGTCTCCCGGCAACCAGGCTGAAGCTATACCACCCGGAAGGGATAGAATGCAGTGTGCGCCTCGCGGCCGGGGCGCTTGACGGACACCTCGATGCCCCAGGTGATTGACGCCTTGATCTCCTGATCGAAGGCCCACGCCGGCTTCGGGAAGCGGAAGGAATGCATGGCGGTCCGGGGAATCGCGACTCGCGCGGAAAGGAGCGGCTCATCGGGAGCACAGCTTGCGTCCTCCATCCGGGCGAGTTGCTCCCGATGGAGAAAATGGGTGGCCGGTTCACTGCTGCCGCTGTCGTCCTCGCCCTTGTCTATCTCCTCGCCACTCTCCTTGTCCGGGACCCCGGCGATTTCCCTGCAGATGAGGCACATTTCAGCGTGCTCCACAGTATGGAAACTGCGGGGGTGGTATTCGGCGCGAACAACGTCTCCGCGCTGAACCGGCTCGGACGAAAGGCGGACGAACGGATCGGACCTTATCAGCCCGAGTATCACCATCGGGAAGGCCTTCAGAACTCTCACAGGACCCACAGGAGTGGTGAGGGCCAGGAAGAGCCCCAAAGTACCCGCGCTTACCCAGTCCCTCTCCTCCAGCCACACTCCGGCGGCGCCTTCCCTCAAGAGACGGCCCAGAACGACTCCGACAAGCGTTCCGGCCATAATCGTCACACCGCGCAGAACGGCCTTGATGGCCACTTCTTCCGGGGGATGTTCAACGCGGAGCCTCACCTCGCCATCACCGCACCTGCGGGGGCGAACCTCGCGGAACGAAGGATGAGCCCTCCAGTCAAGGTGTTGAGCCGGCAGTCCTGTTCCCGGACCTTTCATTGCAGCCCAAAGGGCGGCGATGCCTTTGAACAGCAAGGCAAGCCCGAGAAGGGCAATCGCACCCACAAACAAAATGCTTAGGCAGATGATGTATACTTCCAATTCGGAGGGGCGCCTCTCGCGAAACACCAGAAGCGCAAGGCCGCCAATGATGGCTCCTCCAAGCGAAAGCTTCCAGAAGGCAGTGAAAAGATTCTCGCGGGCTGCCGGGCTCATGGGAATCCGAACTATGGGGGCCGTCACTGGACCATCGCCACACCTCGTATTCCGGCCGCTTGATGTCCTCAATCGGAAAGCACCGGTTCCGCCAGGCAGGGCTGTATCCCCCGACTTCGTGGGATGGTGTCCGTGACCCACTTGGTAGCGGTCCACCGAACCCTGCGAGACCTGCCCGATCCCGCAGGGCCGGGTAGAGGCGAAACAACGCACCAAAACAGCGAAAACACCCGCGGATGCAGACCCAATCGCAGGAAATTTCCTCTCTGCTGTTCGGCCGGATGGCGTGCTCC
>SLOM01000055.1 GCA_007132505.1 Candidatus Sumerlaeota bacterium | reverse complement strand
GACAACCAGCGGCTGACGGTGACCGGAGTGTTTCAGAAGCGGCGCTCTCCGCTGCCGACGCCGTTCCGGCAGGTGCTCTTCCGCCTCTTCCTGCTGACCGTGGGGCGGTTTCACGCAAACCTTGTCCGGGCGATCCTGCAGCGCGTCCTCATTGTGGGGAAGCGGCCCATGGAGCTGCGGTTCCGCCGCACGCTGGAAGCACGGGAGGACGGCATCCTCGTGGAGGACGAGGTGCGTCTCCCCAAGGGTGTCCACCTCCGCCGCCTCTCTGCCGGGACGGACGCAACGTCCATCTATGTGGCGAACTCCAACGTGTTCCAGGAGAGCGTGCTGCTGCCGTGGACACACTTCGACGAGGACACGGTCAGAGAGCTTAACCGGGAACGCCGCATCCGCATATCAAGAAAGATAGACGCACCGCCGGGCAGGCGGGACTAGAGGCTGGACCTTAGGCCCGGGACCACCTTTCGCACAAGGCGGACGGGATAGCGCCAGAGCATGTCCATGGTGAACTGGCGCTCCGGGGCCGGGCGTGTGTCCTGGTCCTCGACGCGCCACCGGTCCGCTCCGAGTGCCTTCGTCAGTCCCAGCTCGAGAAGCGGGCAAAGCAACACACTGCGCCCGGCGATGCGCCGGAGCGTCCAACCGGGTTGTGCGGGCATCCACTCCATGGCCACGGGCGAAGGACCGGGAAACGTCTTGAGTAGGGTCAGGAGGGCCCGATGTTCGCCCTCGGGCAGACCGGAGAGATCGAGACGCAGGAGCCCCGCTTCGCGTGCGCGCTGCCGGGCGTCATCGAGTGTACAGACGGCCTCCAGGTCGAGGAACCATTGGAAGGGCTCGCGACGAAGCTGCCCCGTGAGCAGAAGTGGCTGCCCGGCGCACTCACCATCCAGAAGTTCCTCACCCAGCGCCCCCCTGGCCACGACGAGGCACCCACCCGCATCCATATAGACGGAGCTGTCCGCCTCACGGCCTGTCTGTACGGGGCCGGCGGGGGAAAGGAGCGTGACGCTCCTGCCGTTCTGCTTGAGGGCGAGCTGGTCCCCGGTCCGCACGTGGGCGGCCCGGAGAAACTCCTCCTCGCCACTTTGGCGCACTTCGCGGATGGCCACCCCGCAGGCCTCCAGCTCCTGCGCCGCCAGGCGCGCGGGATCCTCCTCAACGGCGGCATCCTCGTGCGATTGCCCGTGATGGGAGACCCACCAGCCGGATTCCGCCTGGCCGAAGAAGCCCGACTCCTGCACGGCGGTTTCCGGGCGGACTCGCTTACCGGCGAGCAGCGGATAGACCTCCTCCAGTTGCAGGAGGAGGGTAGTGCGGGACCAGTCCATGCCGTCGAATGCGCCAGCCTGGATGAGGGCCTTGAGGTGGCTTGCCTTGACGCGGGCCCTGTCGAGCCGGCGGCAGAGGTCGTCAAGACCGGTGAAGTGCAGTTCGCGGCGCTTGGAGATGATTTCATGTCCGGCAGCCGGTGTCATGGCCCGCACGATGGAGAATCCCGGACGGATGGCGTCCCGCTCGACCGTCCATCCCCAGGAAGAGTAGTTGATGTCGAGATTCACCACGCGGATGGAGCGCCGGCGGACCTCCTCGAGCAGGAGGGCCGTGCGGCGGGCATCGCCGCTTGCTTGTGTCAGCGCGGCGGCAAAGAAGGCCAAGGGGCGGTGCGCCTTGATCGCGGCGCAGACGTGGCAAAGGAGGAGGTCGGAGAAGCTGCCCCTTTCCTCACGCGCGGCAGATTCCGCGGGGGGCCACAGCAGGGCGATGAGGGCGTGCAGGTCCGCGGGCCGTTCCTGGCGCAGGCGCCGGCGGACGAGCGGTGCTTCGAGCGGCACGATCCCGGCCGTTTCGCCCTCGCGAAGGAGCCGGTACGTGCCCGGGTCGTCCGGCGGGGTGGTCTCCGGCGCAAAGCGGTGGTCGCCCTGTTGGCGCGCCATGGAGGTGGCCTCGCCGATCAGGTCAAGCAGCGGCGGGTGCGTGAAACGCAGGCGGGCGTGACGGAGCGAGGCGAGCTCCTCGCTCGTCCACTCCGTGGCGGGCTGTGGCCTGCCACCGGAGTCGCCGTTGGCGGCGGGGCGGCATGGCACGAGGGATTCCGCCGCGTCCACGGAGAACGTATAGACGCCCTTCGCCTGGCGCAGTTCGCGGAAACGTCCCTCCAGGCGCCGGCTCAGCCAGGCCAGGAATTCGGGGCTGGTGAGAGGCAGCGAGAGGTCCGGCAGGTAGGTGGCCGGGAGTTGTGCGGTGCGCTCGCGGGCCTTCAGGAAGTCCTCCTGGCGGGAGATTGCGCCGGCCCATCGCCCGTCGCGCCCGAGCACCTCCGCCACCCGTTCCATGATGGCGGGGAGCCGGGCCGGGCGCCACTCGCCCACCGCGCGCACCTGATCGTCGAACAGCCGGGCCAGCGCCTCCCGGGCCTCCTCCTCCTGATTGCTCGGGATGGATAGTTCGAGCAGCGGGAAGGGACCGCCGGAGAGGCCGGGCTCCAGCGCAAAATTGAGGTCGAACCGCAGAGGGTCGAGCCGCGTCAGTCCCAGCAGGGAGGCAATCAGCGAATTGGTGAAGATCCCCGCGCCGGGACCACACTGCACTCCATCGGCTTCCAGCTCCTGGTTCAGCCGGACGAGTGTGACGACGGCGTTCGCCAGCCCGGCCTCGACGATCTCCCGGAACTCGCGGTTGAGCCGTTCCTTGTAGCGCGCCGGCAGATCGCCGTAACGCTCCGTGGCTTTGCTGAAGGCGGTGTTCCAAAGGTAGGACTCCGCGTCCACGCCGCGGTGGAAATCGTGCACCGGGAAGCGGCGTTCCAGCCGTGGCAGCTCGAAGGCGGCGCAGCGGCGGGCCACTTCGAGCGTGTTCGCCATGGCGCGGCGAAACTCCCGGCATTCCTCCGCCACGAGGTGACGCGGCAGCAGGTGGCGCCGGGCACGGGCGGGGCGGACCAGGTCGCCGAGCCGCAACGATTCCCCGGGGGCCGCCGGCGGCCGGCCGTGGAGCAGGTGATAGACGGGATCGTCCGCCGGGTGTGCGCAGCAGACCTCCGGAACCACGACACAGGGCACAGACAGGAAGGCCGCCGTCGCCTGAAGGGCGCGGCACAGCTCCGCATCCTCCCCGCCGGGAGGGAAGGGCAGCTCGATCACCATGCCGTCCGGGCCGGTGGCGGCATGGAACTCCCCCACCAGCCACTCGGCACGCTCAAGGTCCCCGGAACGCAGCAGGGTGGAGAGCTCCCCGTGCCGTCCTCCCACGCTGATGATAAGTCCGCGGGTGTCCTCCAGGACGCGAGCCGCAGGGATGTGCGGCGGGGCGCTTCCGGCCGTGGAATGGCGTGTGGCATTCACCAGGCGCAGGAGGCTGCGCCAGCCGCGCTCGTCCTCCACAAGGACGCGCAGGCGGTGGAGCTGTCCGCGGTAGTGTGTCTCGCCGAAGGGAAGCACGCGCAGCTCCGCGCCGAAGACCGGGCGCAGTCCCGCTCGGGCCGCGGCGGCGGAGAAGGCGGGAGCGTTGCCGAGCGACTGCACGTCCGTCAGGGCGATGAAGCCCTGCTCATCGCGCGAGGCTTCCCAGCACAGCTCCTCCACCCGGGCGATGGATTCACCGGTGCTCAGCTCACTGCGGGCGCCGAGATGAACAAAGCCTGTGGACGCGGACAACGGGAGCGCACCTTGCGGGAATGGGCGAAGGAAAAGAAAAGGTCAGCCTTCCGCGCCTGCATCCGCCACGAGGCCGAACCGTGTCAAGAAACGAGTGGGCCGCGATGAACGAGTTTTCGAGGAGCCTCCCGCTGCCCCGGTGCCGTCAGGTCAGGGCCCGCTGACGACTTCGCCGTGCCGGACGATGACCCGCTCGCCATCCCGGGCGAGGAACTGGAACTGGTCGGGGTACTCCAGCCGCTCCAGCCTCTCCCCGAACTCGGACCGAAGGGAGTGCTCCAGACAGGTCGCCATCTCACGGAAGTATCCCGGCGTGGCGGGTGGTACTCCGTGGAACACCTGCATGTGGATCACGGCATCCTGCTCCACCATGCCAGCGCAGAGGGAGACGGGGAACCACCGCGGCTGCGACCGCGTCTGGAAGGCGCCGGGAATCAGGGATTCCTTCGGTTCCTCGGTAAACCCCTGTTCCTGGGCGAACCCGGAAACCAGGACCTTGATCCGTTCCCGGTCGGCGGTGGTGGCCTCCGGCAACATGAACTGCGCACGGCTCAGCCCTTCACAGGCGGACAGCAGCGCGGCCGCCATTGTGATAACAAGTACAACGTGAAAACGTCCCATCATGGCCTCCGGAGGGGCTTGCAGTCCCGGTTGCCAGCCCCAATTGACGGAATCGGGATGTGGTCTTCAGCGCCCGGCGGGGCTTCAGATCTTGTAGGGCATCTTGTCAGCCCCGCCAGCGGTGATGGCGGCCTGGAGTTCCTCGTGGATGCGGCCGTTGGTGGCAAGAAGGCGCGGCTTGTAGACGTCGAACTCCTCCCCCGCCAGCAGGCCTGAAGCCTGGCCGCCCGCCTCACGGATCATCAGAACACCTGCTGCGACGTCCCACGGGTGGATGCCGTACTCGTAGTAGCCCTCGAAATGCCCTGCGGCCACGAACGCCAGATCAAGCGCCGCTGCTCCCATCCTCAGCACGCCACGTGAGCGCGCGAGCACCTCGCGGTGCATGCCCATGAGCGAGTCGAGGTGGTCGCGGCGGTTGTAGGGAAAGCCGGTGACGATGAGGGAGTCGTCGAGCGTATCCGCCGTGGAGACACGCAGGGTCTCGCCGTTGCGGGTGGCTCCGGTACCGAGCGCCGCCAGGTACATTTCGTCCAGCGCCGGCGCGAACACGGCCCCGGCCAGTGGCTCGCCCTTGTGCACCAGCGCGAGGCTAACGCAGAAGATGCGCAGACCGTGCGCGTAATTCGTCGTGCCGTCCAGCGGATCGGCGATCCAGACGTAGTCCGAGTCCGCGTTGCCCGCGCGGCCGCCCTCCTCCCCGAGGATGGCGTGATCGGGAAAGCGCTCCAGGATGGCGGATACCACGGTCTCTTCGGACTCGCGGTCCGCCACGGTCTGGAGGTCAATGGCGCCCTTCTTGTCGTAGGTTTCCAGCCGGCGGAAGTGCTTCATGAGCACAGCACCGGCGTCACGGGCGATTTCCTCGACGGCGGGGAGGTAGCTGGCGGGACTCTGAGGTGTCATGACGGACACGGTTCCTTTCCTCACGTGGTGATGAGCAGGACACTACCCCCGCACCGGCCGGGGGAATCGAGGGGAATCCCGGGAGGCTGCCGCGCGGGGTGCTCCGGCCGAGAAGATTATCCGCCGATTCCACCGATTCACGCCGATGGGGGCTGAGTGACGGCGAGGACGGTTCATCCAGGACCCGTCCCCTCCGGTTTGCTCATCCCGAGACACCGTGGCGTCGTCGCGGCGTGGCGTGAGATTG
>SLOM01000297.1 GCA_007132505.1 Candidatus Sumerlaeota bacterium | reverse complement strand
TTCGAGAACGAGGGCTGGGACGCGGGGCTGTCGGTCCGTGTGCCGCTTGTGAACATCCAGCGGCGCGAAGCGGCACGGAGGTCGCTTCTCGGTTTGGAGCAGGACCAGACGAGCCGTCTGGCAACCGAGCGCAACCTGATCCAGGACGTGCTGAGCACGCACCGGTCGGTTCAATCCACGGAGGCTCAGCTGACGATCCTGCGCAAAAGCGTTGAGCAAGCCCGGCGGAGTCTGGAGCTTATCAACGGCCGGTTCGAGGTCGGTTTCGCCAGCGTGACGGAAGTACGGCTGGCCCAGGATGACCTCTTCGCCGCGGAGACACGCTACAGCAACGCCCTGTTGAACTACCAAATCCAGTTGGCACGGCTTTACGTCGCCATGGGAAGGCCGCTGATCTGATGGGACGCACTGCAGGCAGACTCCTGAAGTGGACAAGTATCCTGGCCATCGTGGCTGCGGCCGCGGTCGGCGGGTATCATGGCATCCAGCCAGCGGAGGCACAGAGCTCCGGGAACCCCGGCGGTTCAATCCCGACAGCGGAAGTGCGCGAAGGCCCCTTCGCCCGCACGGTCAGCACTGTCGGGGAGCTTCGGGCCGCCCGTAGCTACCCCGTCGCCGCACCCCACAGGGGCCAAGTGGTCCGGCTCGTGCCCGAGGGAACCCGCGTGGAGGAAGGCGACCCCATCTTCTGGCTGGACACGCAGGAGGAAGAGGACCGGCTGCGCGACGAGGGAACCCAGCTCGAGTTGGCCATCAGGGACCTCCGGGCCGCCGAGGAGGAGTATCAGCTCCAGGAGTTGCTGAACGAGTATAACCTCCAGAGCGAACTCTCCCGCGTGGAACTGGCCGAGCAACGCCTCCAGGACGCCGAGCAGAAGTACGAGGCGGAACGGATCCTGGTGGAGCGGGCGATCTCCCCCCGCAGCCGGCTGGACGAGGCGGAGTTGTCCGTCATGCAGGCCCGCGTGGAGCTGCGCAACGCTCGGATCAATCTGCGAAAGACCGAGGAAAACCTGGCCTCGAACCTCCGGCAGCGGCAGAACTCCATTGATCGCGCGCAACTGGAGGTGGACCGGGTCGAACGCCGAATCGCTGAACTGGAAGAGCAGATCGAAAATGCGACGGTGCGCGCGCCGGCAACCGGTGAGGTGTCTTACCTGCGGGTCTGGCGCAGCGGCAGCTTCTCCAAGATCGCAGAGGGCGACCAGCTTCATCCGCGTCACAACGTGGTGGAGATTCCGGACCGCTCACGGATGCTGGCCGTGGTGCCGGTGAGCGAGATAGACGTGTCGCTCGTGCAGTCGGGCCAACCTGTGGAGATCATGCTCGACGCCGTGCCCGGCCAGAGCTTCCGGGGCACCGTGGAGCGGAAATCCGTCGTGCCGGTGGACGCGGCGCAGAGCACGCGTCCCGGCGCGGGTGCAACTGCCAACGGCGGAGGACCGCGAGAATTTGAAGTCCTTATACGAATGGACCAGAACGAGGACATCTTCTTCCAAGGCATGACCGCCACGGCAACGATTGACGTCAAGCGGCTGGAGAGCGCGCTCTACGTTCCGCTGGAGGCGCTGACCTTGGAAGACGGTGAGTTGGGCATCTTCCGCACAGCTCGGGGCGGCCCACAGTTCGTGCCGGTCACCGTCCTTCTAATGAACAACCGGCACGCCGCGGTGAACGCGGAGCTTGCGGCGGGTGACCCTGTCTATCTCCGTCACCCCGGAATCAGTACAGACGATGCCCGGGAGCGCGGATTCCTGGCACTTCGGGAGGCACGCCGCCAGCTCGACGAGCCGCCCATCCCCGGGACACAGGAAACCCCCGAGGGTCTGATTCTCAGCGACGCGGGGAATCAATGAGCTCCATCATCCGCCTTCAAGATGTAACGAAAGTTTACCGGATGGGCACTGTGGAGGTCCATGCCCTGCGCGGCGTGAATGCCGTCGTGGAGGAAGGCGATTACGTCGCGATCATGGGCCCCTCAGGCAGCGGCAAGAGCACGCTGATGCACATCATCGGGTGCCTGGACCGGCCCACCGCGGGAGTGTACGAACTGCGCGGCCAGCAGGTCCAGTCCCTCAACGATGACCAGCTTTCCCACACACGCAACCGGGAGATCGGCTTCGTCTTCCAGAGCTTCAACCTGCTGCCGGTCATGACGGTGCTGGGCAACGTGGAGCTGCCGATGGTCTATTCCGGCATGACCGCCCGCAAGAGACACGAGCGGGCAATGGAAGTGATCGGAAGCGTCGGCCTGACCGACCGCATCAAGCACCTCCCGAACGAATTGAGCGGCGGCCAATGCCAGCGCGTGGCCATCGCACGGGCCCTGGTCAACGATCCGGCCATCGTCCTGGCAGACGAGCCGACCGGAAACCTCGACTCCAAGACCGGCGAGGAAATCATGAACCTTTTCGATGACCTCAGCAGGCAGGGGCGCACCATTCTGCTCGTTACCCACGAACGCGAGGTGGCCGAGCATGCCCATCGCATCATCCATGTGCGCGATGGCGTGGTGCATGAGGTGGAGGTTCTGAAGCCGCGGCCCGGCGAGAAGGAAGCCGCCGTTGCGGGCGCGCCGGCGGGCGTGAAGTAGGAACTACTCTCCAGGAACCAATTGGATCAGGGCGATCTCCGGCCGGCAGTTCCACCGGAAGTGGAACGCGCTCGTCCCCACGCCGCGGCTGATATAGACAAGCGCCCTGGACGTTTCCACAAGTCCGCTGACGTACTTTGCCGATCCGTCCGAAAAGACCTTCAGGCGCCGGCCCAATGGCCGCACCTGACCTCCGTGGGTGTGGCCGGAGAGCATGAGGTCCACCCTGTGCCTCTCGAGCAGGAGCTCGGCTGCCTGCGGGTTGTGCGAGAGCATGACGACGGGCCTGCCGTCCGGCGCGCCGTGCAGGGCCTTTCCGGGAGCGCACTCCCCCTCCCAGAGGTCACCGACACCGGCCAGCACAAGGGAGGCTTTCGGGTGGGTGGCCCCGTTGCCATTGAATCCGCCGCGAAGGCGCTGCCGCGCCGGCCTGAGGACACGGTGTTCGTTCTCGAGGAAGTGGAAGCCCACCTCGCGGGAGAGGGCGCGCATTTCCCGCTCGGGGACGCGGTAGTCATGGTTGCCGCGGGTGACCCAGCATCCATCGGGTGCGCGCAAGTCGCTCAGGATGGAGAAGCACCGGGGCAGGTGGCGCGGCTTGCGAGCGATGAAGTCACCGGGCAGGGCGACCATGTCGGGGTCGAGAGCGTTCGTCTTGCGGACTATGCTTCGAAGGAAATCCCGGCCACCGCGGAAGCTGTAGTGGATGTCCGAGAGCAGGGCGATGCGGTAGCCGTCCAGTTCGGGAGGCAGGTCACGCACGGGGACAAGGATGCTGGTTGTCTCGATGAGGCGTGGTTCCACCAGCACGCCATAGCCGATTCCCCCGCCGAGGGCCTTCATGGCTGAAGTGGCACGACGTCTCAGAACGGGGCGTCCGCCGAGGCGGAATCGCACTCGCGCAGCAACCTGATGAGCGTTTTGGCGCAGCCCTTTCCGGAGGCTTCGTGGGATGGAGATGGCTGATAATAGGGGCAATAGAGGCTACTTGGTGGTTAGGGATGCGATCAGCTCGCGCAGTGCGCGAATGCGATCCTCGGCCATGATGGCGAAAAGGATACCGACCGAGCAGGCCATGCGCTCCTCCCCCCCTCCGTCCGGCGGCTTCACGTCGTCCATCGGGATCAGCCAGACCATGTTGCCCCTGAGCGGGGAGACCTCCGGGACCTTGGGGAGGTCCACTTCGATGCGGACGGGAGTCTCGGCACCGGACGCCTCCTTCCAGACCTCGAACTGCCGGCGGCTGATCTGGGGGAGGTCCACCCTCATGCCGTTCTCGGTGATGTTGCGTGTCAGGCCGGCGAGCGGATCGCGCGTCATGGCCCAGGCTGGGCTGTGCACCTGAAGGAAGCATGTGCTCTCATAATGCAGACGCTTCTCGCGCCGTTTGTCCTGAGGGGGGAGAGTGTCTGAGTTCTCCCGGGTGATGATGTCGTCTTCGTTCATGTCGCCGGGCCGGTGTCCTCCACGGGACCGGGTTTTTGGTCGAGTTGGAGGTGGGGTTCGTTCTCCTCGCCGGGCGAGGCGGACTTCGGGCCGCCGCCCTCGGAGGCGAAGAGGTAGGACTCAAAGAGCTTGTTGTAGGAGGTCCACTTGTCGCCCTTCTCCGCGGCGCGGTCCGTCTCCGTGGTGAAGACAGCCATGTAGGCTTCGGTGTGGTCGGCATAGTGGAGGACAAGCGACTCGCGGGTCTTGGGCGTGATGGGGGAGCCCCATTCCAACCGGCCGTGGTGGCTGAGCAGCATGTGGAGAATGCGGGCCTGACATTCCCGGTCGAAGCCTTCCCCGCCGAGCCGGAGCTGATTGATGAGGGCGTCCACCATCGAAGCGCCGATGGAGATGTGTCCCATCAGGCGGCCTTCGGTCGTGTAGGTGATGGTGCGCTTCCAGTCGAGCTCGCGAATCTTGCCGATGTCGTGGAGCAGAGTGCCGGTGATGAGGAGATCGCGGTCCACGGGCTCATAGACCGAAGCGATCGAGTCCGCCAGCTTCATCACGTTGAGCGTGTGCTCCAGCAGGCCATGGACGTAGGCCTGATGGACGCGGGCGGCGGCCGGCGCATGGC
This sequence comes from Candidatus Sumerlaeota bacterium, assembly GCA_007132505.1. Lineage (GTDB taxonomy): Bacteria > Sumerlaeota > Sumerlaeia > SLMS01 > SLMS01 > SLMS01. The sequence goes on along the minus strand of SLOM01000297.1, from coordinate 827 downwards.
AGTACATCTCACGCAGGCGCGGGTGGCCGAAGACCCGGTCCAGAAGGCGCCGGCAATCCTGATTCTCCACCTTGGCGATCCAGGCGTCCAACTCCCCCTCCATTTCGTCGAGCGGACGGGGGCTGACGGGCAGGAAATCGCTCAGGCTGACCTTGTCGTCCGGCACATGCACGAGGCGCTTCACCGTCAACTGCATGGTGCCGTTGTACTCGCCGACGTCACCGCCGACATGGACGAAGTCGTCCACGCGGATCAGCCCCTCCATCAGGTCCGGATGCGGCTCCCAGTGCACGGCGGCGATGCGCCCGGAGGCGTCCTCAAGCGTGAGCAGGAAGAAGGGCTCGCCGTTCTTCTTCTTCCGCTGGTCCAGCGCAAGCAGGTGATAGACGCAGTCCACGCTGTCCCCGGGCCTGAGCGAGGAGATCGGGACATGCTGGCGGGTTTCCCCTTGTACGGACACGAAAATCTCCCGGCGTGACGATGGCTTTGTGTTCGGTGCGCGGCCCCTGCCGGTCAACCGGAGGATTTCGCTCGGGCCATCGCATCGGCAAGATGGCGGAGTGATTCGGCCAGCGCGCCGCGGATCTGCTCCTCGGTGACGAACTCCGGATCGTCCGGAACCTCGATGGTGAGCGGGCCGGTGTAACCCTGCCGCATGAGCTCGCCAAAAAGGGGAGCGAAATCCACCTCCCCGAAGCCGGGGACCCTGTCGCGCGAGGTTCGCACGTCGAAACAGCCGTAGCGCTGCAGCGCCTCCGCGTCCCGCTCGTGGTCCTTGACATGGAAGTGAACGATCCGCCCGGCGAAGGCGCGAAGGAAGCGGAGCG
>SLOM01000214.1 GCA_007132505.1 Candidatus Sumerlaeota bacterium | reverse complement strand
GTCTCGAGCAGATCGTGGAGCTGCTCGGGCGTCTTGTGGGGGGGCTCGTTCCGGGCGAAGGAGAGCAGGTTGCGCACGAGGAGGCTGCACCGCCTGGTGCCCTGGAGGATGCGCTTGGCGGCGTCCTGCTCGGTCTCGGTGGCGGCATTCTCCTGCAGCTCGCTCGCCTGCAGCTCGATGGACCAGAGCGGGTTGTTGATCTCATGGGCGATGCCGGCCACGAGCTGGCCCAGTAGAGCCATCTTCTCGCGCAGGACGAGTGCCCCGCGGGTCCGTTCCAGCTCCTGGATCGTGCGCTCGAGCTGGCGTGTGCGCTCCCTCACCCGGTTTTCCAGCTTGCGGTTTGCGTCCTCGATGGCGCGCTCGTAGGAGCGCCCAATCGTGCGGACCATCAGCGTGCCCAGCAGCACCAGCAGGGCACCCATGGGAATCATCACGGCCAGAATGGTGTTGTTGAGCTGCCATGCCTCCCGGCGGAGCGCATGCAGGTCGGAGTGCATGAGCACCTGCCAGTCCGTGCCGATGACGGGGAAGCTCTGGATCATTTCCACGGAGCGGCCCCGGGCGTCCAGCACGTAGGCTTCCCCGTCCTGATCGTAAGACCATTCCCTGAAGGTGATCGGGATCTTCTCCGGACCCGTGACGACCTCCATGCCGGATAGGTCCCTGCCAACGAGGCTGGCGCGTGGATGGGAAAGCACCATCCCCCCGCCGGTGACGACGCAGAGGTACCGGGTCGCCTCACTTGGGGTTTGTGTCAGCGTCCGGCTGACGTGGTCCAGCACCTGCCCGGGCTCCATGCCCATGGCGATCTGGGAGCTGAGGGCGGCGGCGATGCGATGACCGTACTGCCGGTCACCCTCCAATTGGAGCCGGCGATGGGAATCCTCCACCTCGCTGAACAGGATCCAGCCACCGATCCCGCCCACCACAAGGTAGACGCCGAGTAGACCGAAGAACGTGACGATGCTCAGCCGTGTGCTGTTCATTGGGAAGAGCGGGCTTCCGTTCCGGTAGGCGTGCCGGCCTCGAAAGGGACGTGGTGGCCTCGGACCCGAGGCGATTCCAACTGCGGAAAGGACCATGTGGGCCGACAAAGGTTTTGGTTCCGGGAGACTGCGCCGGGCCGGGACCATGCCGGACATCATTTCGGGCTGGGCAAAGGTGCCCCAGCCAGCCCCCGCATGCAAGCGATTCCTCACCCGCCCTTCTACTTGACCTCCGGGGGAGGGGGGGCACTGCTAGTCCGTCCGAACCGGCAGCCGGTCCGGGCCCAACCCGACGAGGGAGCCTTTCGCCATGAGCTGGATCGTGAAGACCAAGGTGGTCGTCCCGCTGGACTTTTCCGAGTACTCCTTCCGTGCCATGGAGACCGCGAAGGAACTCGTGGAGGACCCCGGCCAGCTCCACGTCATCCACGTGCTGCTCCCCATGAGCGTCATGGAGCCGGGCGCGGTGTGGAGCGAACTGGACGACAACAAGCGCATCGAAAACGTGAAGAAGCACCTGCGCAAGGAACTCGGCGAGGAGACCTTCAACGCCGTGAACGTCGAGGTCCTGATCGGGTACGCGCCCAAGGACATTGTCCGCTACGCCAAGAAGGTCAGCGCGGGACTCATCGCCATGCACACGCGCGGGTCCGACGGCGGACATCATTTCCTGATGGGCTCCACGACCGAGCGGGTGGTCCGCCATGCGGAATGCTCGGTCCTGGTGCTGCGGGATTGAGCCACCGCCGGCCGGTGATGGCTTTGGATTTTCCGTTGCCCTAACCGCTCCGGCTTGGGCGGTCTCGGAGCATTGCCCCACTTCGCCTCGGAAAGAGGTCCTCCCCCCCATGACGCATCTCTCCCTGTTTACCCGTGCTTCGCGCCTGTGGGTTTTCCTTCCGGCCGCGGCGCTGATTCTCTGGAGCCTCGGCCCGCTTCACGCCCAGGAGCCGGACCTCGATCCCGCTCCGCCCGCCGCGGAGGAAGTGGACGCCCCGGCACCGCCCACCGAGCCGGTCCCCGGGGAAGCGCCCCCCGATGAGGCGGAACAGGAAGCCGCAGCAGCGGAAGAGGAGGAGGAAGACCTCGGCTGGTTCCGCGAGTCCTCCGCCCGCATTGTGGAAACCGCCGAGAAGGGAGCCACATGGACGGCGGGCCAGATGGCCAGGGTGCTCTTCTTCGACCTGGCCTTCGGGACACTTCACCGCGAGAAACTCGACCCGCAAACCGGAGAGGTGGTCATTGATCCGGAGACCGGCGAGCCGGTCATGCTTGAGACCGAGCTGCCCCTTGTGGTGATGACGCTCATGTTCGGGGCGGTTTTCTTCACCTTCTGGTTCTGGTTCATCAACCTGCGGGGTTTCCGGCACGGATGGCAGATCATCCGGGGCAAGTTCACGAAGAAAACGGACGTTGGGGAGATTTCGCCCTTCCGGGCGCTGACAAGCGCGCTCTCCGCCACGGTCGGGCTGGGGAACATCGCAGGCGTGGCCATTGCCATCACGATGGGCGGGCCCGGGGCGATGTTCTGGATGGTGATCATCGGTTTCTTCGGCATGTCACTGAAGTTCACCGAGTGCACGCTGGGGCAGATGTTCCGGAGGACGAACCCGGACGGGACGATCGCCGGCGGGCCGATGTTCTACCTTGATGCGGGCATGAGGGAGCTGGGTCCGGGGTTCGCACGGCTGGGCAAGGTCCTGGCCGTGGCCTTTGCCTTCATGGTCATGATTGGCTCCTTCGGGGGCGGGAACATGTTCCAAGCCAACCAGTCCTTCGCCATCTTGCAGGACACTTTGTCTGACACCCGTGTGGCGGGCATGATGGATCTGGAGGCGGCCTGGGTGCGTGTGGTGTTCGGCCTGATCGCGGCGTTCTGCGTCGGGATCGTGGTGATCGGCGGCATCCGGCGCATCGGGGCGGTGACGGCCAGGCTGATCCCCTTCATGGCGGCGATCTATGTGCTCGCGTGCCTGACCGTCCTGGTCTGGCACTACGAGAAGGTCCCCTCCGCTTTTGCGACGATCATCAGCATGGCCTTCACCGACAATGCCGTTTACGGCGGCATAATTGGCGTCTTCATCATCGCGGTAAGGAGGGCCGCCTTCTCCAACGAGGCGGGACTTGGCAGCTCCCCCATCGCCCACTCCGCGGCACGCAACAGGGAGCCCGTCCGCGAGGGACTGGTCGGCATGATGGAGCCCTTCATTGACACGATCATTATCTGCACGCTGACGGCCCTGGTCGTCGTCATCACGGACGTTTATCTGCAGCCGGATCTCGACGGTATCCAGCTGACACGCGCGGCTTTCCTTCAGGTCCTTCCATGGTTCCCCTACGTGCTTCTTGTCTGCGTCATCCTGTTCGCCTACTCCACGATGATCGCCTGGTGCTACTATGGCGAGCGCGGCTGGATATACCTGCTGGATAATTTCGGGACCGTGGGACTGGGCGTCCGGACGCTGATTATCTTCCGCCTGGCCTTTGTCTTCTTTGCCTTCGTCGGCGCTCTCGTGCAGTTGGAAACCCTGATAGATCTGATGGACCTGCTCATCCTTGGCATGTCCTTCCCGAACATCATCGGGTGCCTTATTCTGGCGCCATTGCTGTGGAAGGCAGTGAACAGTTACTGGCGGCGGTACGAGGCCGGGGAATTTGATAGGGAAGAGGAAGAAGACGGCGAGTACCCAAGGGCCTAGGCCCGTCCCTCAATCGAAGAGCCCCCACGGCCGTATTGCTCTGCGGCAAGCCAGCAGGAGCCGTGACCAGCAGGATGATGAGCGAAACGCCTGAGTCCGCGTCGCAGGTCCAACCGATTCCACCCCGGATTCGAGTGGACCTGCGGTGCTGGAAGCAGGTTGCCCTGGGTTTCGCTCTTGGCTGGATCGTGCTTCCCATTCTTCATTTCCTTTCGTTCACCCTCCTTGGTGACGCCCTGTATTTCCTGGGCGGGGGCTGGCGGCTTGCGGAATTTCTGGTATATTTTATCGCGGCTGCATTGCTCCTGGGGGTGATGCTGTACTCCAGGGATTATCGTTACTGGTCGTGCGTGCTTGGTGGACTGGCCCTGCACAGTCTCTTTCTGGTGAATGCCTGGTACTGGATTGCGCTCGGCCGGGTGGACACGGCGGGGGTGCTCGTAATCCCCATGGGTGTCATGGCAGGACCATGCACGGCGCCCGCCGTTTTCGAGGGAGCCGTTCTCAGCAGGATCAAGTACGAGGAGGCAGGGTTCGAAACTTTCGGGTTCAGGCGGGCAGATGACGGCCGGAGATACAGCATCGGGCCGATGAGGGAGGACAATCAGCTCGAGATCACCTACGATCCCACGAACGGAACCGTGAGTCCCGGCGATATTCCGCTCGACTGGTGAGGCAGCTCCCTGCATTGCTCCGGCCAACCGGCAAGTCCGTAGAAAGAGAAGAGCAACTGGAGGCGAAGAAGCATCTCCGGTGCAGAAGGCGCCCTGAACCTCACATTGCCCGAGGCCTCCTCGGTCCCAAGCCGGATTGGAGTGGAGCCCGGAATGCTGCCTCCGCGGCGCGTGCTTTTCTCCTCGCCCGGGGACCTTCCTTGCGGTCAACGTTCGGCCTGACCAAGCCGGACATGACTTCCGAAGGAGGGCTCCTCTCAATGGTTTGCAGAATGCTTCCCGCCGGGCTGGCCGCCGCCATGCTGTTTCCCGCCATGGCCGCCGCCCAGGACGATCAGGCCCCGCCCGATCCGGTCGAGGCCGCCGTGGCCGCGCTGATCGAGCGCCACCGTCAGGCCGCCGACCCCGACAGCCGATACGACGCGCTCTTCCCTCCGCGCACCGCACTGCGCGAATTCGAGGAGACTGCGGAGGGCCTCCGGCTCGTCTTCACCTCCCACATCGGCACACGCGTCTGGACTCCCGGCCAGCACGAAGAGCTGATGGCGGAACTCCGCGAGGCGCTGGCGGACGAAATCCTCCCCGCAGACACCATCGAGGTGGAGGTGCACTACGGGACGGTCCGCGGCCAGGAGGTGACGCATCCCTTCGAGGAATACGTCCTCTCTCCGGAACGCATTCGTGCCCGCCAGCAGGAGACGGAACGCGAGACGGTCACTCTGGACCACCCCGTCCGCCAGCGCGCCGATTACGCCGGACCGGAAATCACCGGAGGACTACAGAACCGCCATCTGGTCATCGCCGGCGCGCACGGCATGACATGGCACGAGGAAAACCGCTGGCAGTTCCAGCGCGCCCGCCTCTACACGCAGATCGAGGACCTTTTCCCCGCCCACATGGTGAACAACTACCTGATCCCCATGCTGGAAAACGCCGGGGGGACGGTCTTCAGCGTCCGGGAGCGCGACCGCCAGACGGCAGAGGTGATCGTGGACAACGACGGGGTGTCCCCCATGTCGGAGTTCCGCACCACGAGCGAGTGGGAGATCTCCGGCCTTCCGGGCTGGAACGGGCCCCGGCCAGCCGTGCTGGGCCCCGAGGAGGAGCCCTTCACGGAGGGCACGACGCTCATGGCCACGGTCCCCGGGGAGGGCGG
>SLOM01000192.1 GCA_007132505.1 Candidatus Sumerlaeota bacterium | reverse complement strand
GTTGTCTGTGCCACTCCTTCCGCACCGTCGAGGGCTGCGCGCAGGGCCTCGACCCCGTGGTCGCCCATCACGGCGTGTATGTACGGCTCGCGGGCGAGGAGTTCCTCACCCGCCTCGACCATGACCATCATCAACCAGCCACTCGCGACCGCGATCAACAGCGAGACCAGCACCAGCCCCGCCGTGGCGGTGATGACACCCATGTTCACCGGACCTTCAACCAGCCGGCCGGAACGTTCCCCCCAGAAGGAATACCGCCAGATTTTGATCATGCTGGCCAGAGTGAACAGGCCCGTCACGATGGCGACTGCCACGGTTATATAATAACCTTCCCGGATGCCTTCGAAGATGAAGCCGAATTTCCCGTAGAAGCCGCTGAGTGGCGGAATGCCGGCCAGCGAAAGGGCCGCGAGCAGGAACACCACAGAGAGCCCGGGGTAGGCGTGTAGGAGCCCGGAGACCTTCGGAAGTTCGTCAGTGCCTTCGTTCAACTTCACGCAGTCGCCAACCAGCAGGAGGGAGGACTTCACGACCATGTTGTGGAATATGTAAAATATTCCGAAGGCCAGTCCGAGTCCCGTGAAAATGCCAAGACCGAAGATCATGTAGCCAATCTGGCTGATGATGTGAAAGGAAAGAATCCGGCGGAAGGTCAACTGGCTGAAGGCCCCCATGACGCCAATAAACATGGTCGTTCCCGCGATGACGAGAAGGAGGGGACGGAACCACGCGTCGAAGACTTCCGCATCGGGAAAAACGAGGGGGAATATCCTGTACATGCAATAGACGCCGACCTTCGTCAGGATGCCGGAGAAATACGCCACGACCCCGGGCGGGGCCTTTGGGTAGGAGTCCGGCAGCCAGAAAAACAGGGGAAAGACGGCCGCCTTGATGCCGAAGACAATGAGGAACATGGTGCCGAGAACCGTGGCCTCCGGTGGGCTTCCCGCCTGCGCGACCCTTACCGCCAGATCCGCCATGTTCATTGTCCCGAAAAGCCCATAGGCGAAGCCGACTGTGCCGAGGAAAAGCGTGCTCGCCACGATGTTGATGGCAACGAACTTGACGGATTCGCGGATCTGCGTCCGCTCGTTTCCGTGAGCGATCAGGATATAGCTCGTCAGCAGAATGATCTCGAAGGCGACGAACAGGTTGAATATGTCACCCGTCACAAAGGCCCAGTTCACTCCACCGCACAGTATCAGGAAAAGCGGGTGCAGCAGGTGGCGCTCGTTCTCCTCCCGCATACCGCTTGCAGCGAAAAACCCCCAGGTCGCCGCCTGCGTGCATCCTGCGAAGAGCACCATGACGGCGCTGAGCCGGTCCACGGCCAGGACGATCCCGAAGTACTCCGGCCAACTCCCCAGCCTCAGTGTCAGGATGCCGTGCTCCCGCACCTGCAGAAGTAGGAACAGGCCCACAAAGGGCATCGCGAGGGAGATGATTCCGGAGATCGCGCGCTGGATGGGCAGGTTTGTGTATTTGAAGAACAGGCACGCCAGACCCCCGGCAATGGGGCCGAGGACCGGCAGGAGTATAATATTCCAGGAGGCGTCCATCAGGGTTCGCCTTCCTCGCGGCCGCGCTCGGCGGCGTCCATGGTTTGCGACTCCTCCCAGCTGCGTGCCACGAGCACCACGATGACGGCAGTCACCCCGAAGCTGATCACGATGGCCGTCAGGATGAAGGCCTGCACCAGCGGGTCGGCATACTGCGAGGCGGGAAGCGTCTGCTCCGCGTCAAGGATCGGCGGCAGTTGCTCCCGGCTCCAGCCGCCCATGGAGAGCATGAACAGGTTCACTCCGTTCGACAGGAGCATGATGCCGAGCAGCACCTCGTAGAGGTCCTTGCGCATCATCAGATAGAGGCCGCCCGCGAAGAGGATGGTCACCATCAGGGCGCTCAGTGTACCCATGCCGTCACTCCTGTCCGAGGCGCTTGATAATGAGAATCACCGAGCCGACCACCGTAAGATAGACACCAAGGTCAAAGCCGATGGCGGAGGTAACCTCCACCTCCCCGTAGAAGGGGACGTCGAGATAGGTGAATCCACTGGTCAGGAACGGCAGGCCGAAGGCGACAGCCACAAGCCCCGTCCCGAGGGCCACCGCCATCCCGGCCGGGATGATCGTCAGGTACCGGAAATCGTGGAGCCTGCGGATGTCTTCCTTCCGGAATGACAAGAGCAGAATGGCGAAGGCGGCCGCGGACATCAGCCCGGCGATGAACCCGCCACCCGGCGCGTTGTGCCCCGCGAAAAAGAGCACCACCGCGAAGACCAGCACGATGGCCGGGGCGAAGCGTCCGGTCTCCCGCATGATGAGGGACGGGGGCGCGCCAATTTTGCGCCGCAGGACGGTTGGCGCGGGCGGTTTTGATTCATCGTACCCTTCGCTGATATAGCGCACGGCGCGTCTTCCTGCCGAGCGCCAGTCAGGAAGCTTGTCCGGGTCGCGACCCAGCACGAGCAGCACGAGAAGCCCGACGGCGGAAATCCCGAGCACGAGGATCTCTCCGAGCGTATCGAAACCCCGGAAGTCCACCAGGATCACGTTGACGACGTTCCGGCCGCCGCTGGAGCGCAGATGCCCGGCCCCGGGATAGTTCAATTCGGCGGCGAGCTCCGGGTTGTCCTGAAACTTCTGCGGGGGATAGAAGGCGTTCTCGAGGTAGTACTGATTGACGGGAGGGTGCCCCGGGATGATGGAGGTGCCCCGCGTTTCGCTGTGTTGTCCCACGAAAGTGAGGGCCCCCATGATCAGCCCGCCGGTTATGGCAATGGCTGCCGTCGCGATGCGCCTCGCGCGTGTACTGCGCGCCACGAAGCGTTGCGGCAGACGGAACAACAGCAGGAGCAGCATCACCACCAGCGACACCTCGACAAGAATCTGCGTCAGGGCGAGGTCGGGTGCCTTGTAGAAAAGATAGAAGAGCGCCACCATGGGCCCGATCGGCGAGATGGCGATAAGGCGAACCACGAAGGTCTTGCTCCCAATTGCCAGCAGCACCAACGCACCGGCCATGATCACGACGCCACCCGCCATGATATCGAGCCACGTCACATCGAATTCAAAGACGAACGGCATGCCGGAGTAGATCGCTGCGAAGCCGATCAGGCCGAACGCAACGCCGGAGGTGATGGCGATGTTGCGCTGGAGCGAGGGCTGCTGCACAGCCCCGCAAAGCCACGCCGCGAAGGCCGGGGCCGCTTCCTCGAAGGTCCACTCGTAGGCTCGCCGGAAGGGTGCCGGAGAACCAAAGACCTTGTGTGCGGAGGCAATTCTATCCGCCAGCAGGAATATCGCCGCTCCCCCTGTGAAAAGGATCACCGCCAGCAGCAGCAGAACATCCACGTGGTGGAAGAAGCCCACCGTAAAGCCACTTACCTTGCCGTAGTGTGCGGCTTCCACGAGCGTCGCGATGGGGCGCTCCAGCAGTGGCACATAGAGACCGCCCAGAAGCGTCAACAGAATGAGTACGGCGGGCGCGGCAAGAATTCCGGCGCCACCCTCGTGTGCGTCTATGGACGGGTCACGCGGCTTGCCGAAAAACGGCGACACGACCATCCGGATGCAGTACGCCACCGTGAACAGACTCGCCAGCAGCGCCGTAACGAACAGAAATATGCCTGCAGCGCCGTGTACCTGGGATACCTCCAGCGCGCCCTTCAGGAACAGCTCCTTCGCCACGAAGCCGAACGTGAATGGAAAACCTGCCATGGAGGCGCAGCCGATCAACGTGAGGGCGAACGTCCAGGGCATCTTGTGGCGCAGCCCTCCGAGGCGCGGCCATTCGCGCGTGTGCGTGCCGTGGTCAATGATGCCGACGATCATGAAGAGCCCGCCCTTGAAAAGCGCGTGGCTCGCGATCAGCGCAAGGTCCAGCGGAAGGGGTTTCTCCGTTCCCACGAGCCCATGACCAAAGCCATAATATGCCGTGATGAGGCCGAGCTGGCTAACCGTCGAATGCGCCAGCAATTGCTTGAGGTCTGTGCTGACGATAGCCATGAACCCACCGATGAGCATCGTCACCACGCCAACACCACCAACGATCAGCAGCCATGAGGGCTCCGCCCAGTACACCGGGTAGAGGCGGCCGAGCAGATAGATGCCCGCCTTGACCATCGTGGCCGCGTGCAGAAAGGCGGAGACCGGGGTCGGGGCTTCCATGGCGCCCGGCAGCCAGAACTGGAAGGGGAACTGGGCACTCTTGGTGAAGGCACCAAGAAGCAGAAGAACAAGCACCACGAACGAAGCGCCGTGGGACGTTATCACGTCGCGATGGAGCCAGAGCTGATCCCAGTCAAGCAGGTGCGGGCCGCCGAGCCCTGCATCCATGAGGATCCAGTACACCCCGGCAATGCCGGCCAACAGGCACAGCCCCCCCAGCGCCGTCACGATCAACGCCTGCAGGGCTCCCTGCCGGGCGGATTTCCTCTCATGCCAGTGTCCGATCAGGATGAACGACGTGAGGGATGTGACCTCCCAGAAGAGGAACATCAGCAGCACGTTGCGCGACATCACGACGCCGAGCATCGCTCCCATGAAGAGGAGCATCGTGGCGTAGAACCGCCACGGGGCGTCCTTCGGGTCCATGTAGTGACCGGAGTAGTAGAAGATCAGGAAGCCGATGCCGGCTATGATCCACGAAAAGAAGAGCGCCGGCCCGTCCAGCCACAGCGACACATGCAGGCCGATGGCGGGAATCCACTCGGCGAAAAACTCGCGGGGAGCGTCACCACCGGGGGCAAACGTCGCCCACGCGAGCAGCACCAGCACCGCACCGGTGGTGATGAGCGTCAGTTGCCGGGGAACGCGGTCTCCGGGTCGGAACTGGTATATCGGGTAGAATAGCGCCGCCCCCAGAAAAGGGAGCAGAAGGAGGACCGGCAGCATTCCGACCAAGGTCAAAAGAGGTGCGCTCGCCTGTTTTCTCAGCGGGCGGCACACCCTCATCCGGACCCCGGAGGAGGGGAAAGGCAATTCCCGGCGCGCGCATCAACTTTGGACCGGAACAATGATCAATCGTTACCATCCAAGCCTTGGCTTGCGCTCTCTGTCTTGTATCGGTCGAATGGATACACGACCACGAGATCACTTTTTCCCCTCTGGAGCCCCACCCATGTCCGCACGATTCCTCCCCCTTGCAGCCATCTTCGCACTGTTGACCCTTGGCGCCGGAAGCGCCCCTGCCGCGGATCGTCTCATTCCACTCTCAAGCGATGCCATCTGCGCCAAGTGCACCGGCTACCTTCTTCCCGGCCAGCTTGTGCAGAACCCCCACTCGCGCTATCGTGTGGATTCCGACCTGCCGGAAATCTTCCTCACGAACGGCGTGCTCTACACGACGCGCCCCGTCCTTCCCGCCTTCGAGATGCTGGACGGCGAGGAGGTCCCCCTCTCCATGCGCACCCAGCGCGAAATCGGCTTTCAGGGCTTGAATGACTCCGTCGAGGTGTTCCTCTATCACCTGAGCCGCGGTACCGAGGAGGGCGAGACACGCCGGGTCGTGGTGCTCGTGGAGAACACGGGCGAGGTGGATGCCTTGGTTTCCCCCCG
>SLOM01000043.1 GCA_007132505.1 Candidatus Sumerlaeota bacterium | reverse complement strand
ACGGCGTGCCGGGATCGTTCTTCTTCACTGGCGACTATCTGCGAAACGAAGCTCACCATCCCTCCATCGCGCGCCTTCTGCGGGAGGGTCACTACCTTGGGCCACACTCGGACGGGCATCCGCTTTACTGTCCCTGGGAGGACCGCCGGAAGACCCTGGTGACCCGGGAGGAGTTCCGGGCGGACCTTGAAAGAAACCTTGCGGACCTTGAGGCCTTCGGGGTCAATCGCGCCGGCATCCGCTGGTGGATTCCGCCCTACGAATGGTACAACGAGGACATCGTCCGCTGGTCGCTCGAGATGGGTCTTCAGCCCTTCAACTTTACGCCGGGCACGCTCTCCAACGCGGACTATACAACGGAGGACGCGCGCAACTATCGGTCCTCGGAGACGATCCACCGCAGCATCCTTGACCATGAGACGCAGCAGGAGGATGGACTGAACGGGTTTCTACTGCTGACCCACGTCGGGGCGGGGCCGGGCCGCCGGGACAAGTTCTTCCATCGGCTTGGTACCCTGATCGGGGAGTTGACCGGGCGGGGATACGCCTTCGAGCGAGTGGATGAGCTGCTCAGGGACGCCCCGCATTACCTTGAGCCTGAAGGCACGGCTTGATGATGAACCGATTCCAGCTGTCACGAAAGGACTGCACACCATGCGTTTTCTCTGCTCGCTCCTGATTTCCACGCCGATGATCGCCGGGATGTCCGGCTGCGCCGCTCTGCAGCCCGACGGTCCGGCCTCCGGAACGGCTCCGGTTCCTCCACCCAACGGCGCGAATCTTCGCTGGATAGACGCGGCGGAGCTTCACCTTGAAGGCAAGGGCTGGCACGAACCCGGCCGGCCCTTCACCCGCCTCCCTGCGCGGGCGGAGGGCAGCGTGACGGACCTCGTCTGGCAGCTCTCCCGTAATACGGCCGGGCTCGCCGTGCGGTTTTACACGGACTCTCCTGAGATCCACGCCCGGTGGTCCGGCGGCGGTGCCATGAATCACATGGCCGCTTCGGGCGTGAGCGGACTTGATCTATACAAGCGGGACGAGGGCGGAGAGTGGGTCTTCGCAGGCGTTGGCAGGCCGGACCCGGGACCGACCGAATGTCTTCTGGCCTCCAACCCCGGCGGCGGCGAGCAGGAGTGGCTGCTGTTCCTGCCGCTTTATCAGGACGTCTCGTTCCTGGAGATCGGGTTGTCCCCCGGCGCGTCCTTCCGGCAGCCGGAATCCGTGGGCAAGCCGCTGGTCTTCTATGGTACCTCAATCGTGCAGGGAGGATGTGCCTCGCGGACAGGCATGGCGCATGCCGCCATTCTGCGGCGCTGGCTGGACCGGGAGGTCGTGAACCTTGGGTTCTCCGGGTCGGCTCGCATGGAGCCGGTCATGGCGGAACTGGTGGGGGAGATAGACGCGGCGGTGTACGTGCTGGACTGCCTGCCGAACATGACCGACGAGCTGGTGGAGGAGAACCTCGAGCCCTTCATCCGGCGTCTCCGCGAATTGCGGCCCGGCGTGCCCGTGATCCTTGTGGAGCATCTCCGGCCCGACCTTGCTGCAAGCCGGAACGCCGCGCTGCGCCAACTGTACGATCAATTGATCTCGGAGGGCGAAACCGGCCTGTTCTACGTGCAGGGCGCGGAGTTGCTCCGGGGGCGCGAGGAGGGTACAGTAGACGGAACGCACCCGACCGATCTTGGTTTTCTGCGGATAGCCGAAGCGCTGGAGGGCCCGCTGCGGGAGGCGCTGACGGGCCGGTAACCTGGGCGTGCTTGGGGGGTTGGACCGGCGCCGAGGGTCAGATTGCGGTTGAGACTCGCATCGCCCCTCACGATTCTCCGGGTAAAGCATGGATTGACTGGGCAGTTGATCCGGCTGGATTACGCCCACATTCTAACTTCCCGCGAGGCACCGGCACATGGATCTGCTCTTCGTCCTGTTGGTCATTCTGGCACTCGTCGTCATCCTGCTGATCGTGGTGTTTCTCTACGGTCTCAGCGTCTACAACCGGCTCATCCGTTGGCGCAACCAGGTGAAGAACGCTTGGTCGCAGATTGACGTGCAACTCAAGCGCCGCTACGACCTCGTGCCCAACCTGGTGGAGACCGCCAAGGGCTACATGAAGCACGAGCGGGAGACCCTTGAGGCGGTCATCAAGGCCCGCCAGATGGCCATAGACGCCAAGAACGTCCCCGACCAGATCAAGGCGGAGAACCAGCTCACCGGCACCCTGCGCAGCCTGATGATGCTGACAGAGAACTACCCCGACCTGAAGGCGAACCAGAACATGATGTCCCTTCAGGAGGAGCTGACCTCCACGGAAAACAAGATCGGCTTTGCCCGCCAGCACTACAACGACCAAGTCTTGACCTACAACACGGGGATCCAGCAGTTCCCCGCAAACATGGTGGCCAACACCTTCAACTTCGAGAAGGAAGTCTTCTTCGAACTCGAGGACGAAGCGCAGCGCACCGCCCCCAAGGTGGCCTTCTGATCCGGAAAGGCCACAAGACCACACCGGAACAGGGACGTTGACCGAGAAGAAACCCCGCAAGCCCGCCAAGAGAGGCGACACAGCCGAGCCCCGGGAGCCAACCGCCTGGGAGCGGTACCAACTGGCCAGTCACAAGGACAGGCCGCATGCGCTGGACTTCATCGGGGCGCTTTTCACGGAGTTTACCGAACTCTTCGGCGACCGGAACTTCCGGGACGACCCGGCGGCCGTCTGCGGGCTGGCTCGTTTCCACGGGCGCCCCGTCACCGTCATAGCACAGGAAATGGGTTCTGAGCCCCGTGAGCGCCATCGCCGCAATTACGGCATGATGCACCCCGAAGGATACCGCAAGGCCTTGCGGATCATGAACCTCGGGGAGCGCTTCGGCCTGCCGGTCTTCGTCCTCGTGGACACGAAGGGGGCCTTCCCGGGCACAGGCGCGGAGGAACGCGGTCAGGCGGAAGCCATCGCGCGGAACATCCGCGACATGTACAAGCTCAAGGTGCCCGTGATCGTGACGATCATCGGTGCGGGAGCCAGCGGGGGAGCGCTCGGCGTCGGGCTGGGCGACCGGGTGCTGATGATGGAGAATTCGTGGTACAACGTCATCTCGCCAGAAGGCTGTGCGGCGATCCTCTGGAATGACCCGGCCATGGCGCCGCGCGCCGCGGAGGCGCTCAAGCTTACCGCGGACGAGGTGTACCGGTTGGGCGTCATTGACGAGATCGTTCCCGAGCCGAACGGCGGGGCCCACCTGGACCCCGAGGCGGCCTTTGAACAGCTGGACGCCGCACTTCGCCGGCACCTTGAGGAACTGCTGAAGCTGTCCGACTCCAGGTTGCTCGAGCAGCGCATGGCCAAGTACCGGGCCATGGGCGTTTTTCAGGACCTGTCCGAACCGGACAGGCACCACAAGAACGATACTGAGGAACCAAGGGAAGCCACGTCCTGAAACTGCTCTTCCGGAACGGCACCATTGTAACCGACGGGCTGGAGCTGCAGGCCAGTCTGGCGGTGGAGAACGGGCGGATCCGAGCCTTCGGCGACCTCGAGGGCTGGGAAGCCGACGAGGAGGTGGACTGCACGGGGAAACTGCTCCTGCCCGGCGCCGTGGACCTGTCGCTCAACCTGCTCGATAACGGCCCCTTCGATCCCGAATCCGAAGCGGGCGTGGCTCTGGCCACCGAGCAGGCGGCCCGCGGGGGCGTCACCACCGTTGTCAGCACAATGAGCATCGAGGCGGGCGAGTCCGCCTCGCAAGCCATCGAGACACAGCGCGGTGCAGACACGGGCAAGGCCGCGGTGGACTTCGGCTACCATCTGCGGATTGCGGATTGGGGCCCCGGCCGTTCCACCCAGCTTCGGTCCGCAACGGAGGCTGGTGTACCGTCCGCCTGGCTTCCGTGCCAGAGTCTGGATGCTTCGATGCCGTCTCCGGCACTGCTGCTGGCGATGCTTCCGGACCTGCCGGACGATTTCCTTCTTCTCATCGGGCCGTGGGACGCGGCGGTCATGGCCTCGAACCTGAACCGGCTGGGCAAGAGCCTGGGCGAGGAGCCGCCTCTTTGGCGTGAAACGCTGACCCCTGCGCAGGAGGCAGCGGCCGTGGACATGCTGCTCCGTCATGCTGCAGGCACACGAGGGCGGATCCTGCTGCACGGGATCAGCAGTCACCTCTCACTGGAAGCCTACCGGCGGGGGAGGGATCGCTCCACACGGGTGCATCTGGCCACCGGACTGCCGTATCTGCTGCTCCACGATGGGGGCGATGCCCCGCCCGCCCGTACCTGGCCTCCACTTCGCCAGCGCAATGACCAGCAGCGGCTGTTTTCCGCACTTGAAGACGCCGGTTGTCAGGCAGTCGTCTCGGGGCACAAGCCACGAACCGCCGGCCGTGACGATGACGGCAACCCGGGCAGCAATGGGATCCCGGCGCAGGGCCTATCCACGCTCTCGCGCTTCTATCAGGGGTTGCATGCGGAGGGCGTGGCCAAGTGGCGGCTGTCGCTGGGAGCTCTCTCGCAGGTGGCCGCCGCGGATCCTGCGAAGCTCGCAGGCCTCCACCCGCGCAAGGGCTCTCTCCTGCCCGGCAGCGACGCGGACATCGTCGTGCTCTCACCCAGCGAGGAGACACCGCGGGCACCAGAGGGCAGCACGAGCGAGTTCCTTGCTCCGCTTGAGGACCGCGCCTACGAGGGACGGATTGAGCGCGTTTACCTGCGGGGTCGGCTGGTGACTCAGGACGACAAGGTGGTGGAAAAGGCGGCCGGGGAATTCCTCCCGCGCCGGCCCAGCCTGCGCTGAGGTGGTGCTCGGCGCGTCCGGCGAATTGACCTCCCACAACGAATAAAACGGTGTCCCGCTGGGCCGCGGGAAAAGCCTGCAGCGCCGTGGAAAATGCTTTGCACGCGACCGCCGCTGCGGCACAATCACCGCGTACAGCGTGGACTACCCCGCAAGAACGGTTGAACATGGCAAAGAAACGCAAGACGGCGGAGCGTAAGGGAAACATCGCCAAGACAACACGGCAGCAGAAGACCGGCAAAGCCGCCATCCCGGAAGCAGAGGCCGTGGCTGAGGGAGTGGCGGAAGCACCCGCCGTGCAATCGGAGAGCAACGGAGGTACACCGGAGCTGGCCGATGGCCTGCATGCCCACGAGCTGGAAACGCTTCGCCATTGCACCTGCTGGAACCCGCATCGGTTGCTGGGCGCTCATGAGGGAGAGTGGCACGGCGAACGCGGTTTGGCGGTGCGGGTCTGGCACCCGGACGCCGAATCCGTCGAACTGATTCCCGACTCCGGCGCGCCTGTGCCCATGAAGCGGCTCGGCTGCCCCGGCGTGTTTGGGGTCTGGCTGCCCGGCAGGAGCTTCCCCTTTCACTATCGGGTGCGGTTCTCTTTTCCCCGGCGCGACACGTGGGAGATCGTGGACCCCTACCAGTTTCTCCCCTCGCTCGGGGATCTGGACGTCCATCTGCTGGCGGAGGGGAATCACTTCCACGCCTACCGGAAGATGGGTGCCCAACTCCGGACAGTCGAGGGCGTTGAGGGGGCGTCGTTCTGCGTCTGGGCGCCAAATGCCCGGCGCGTGAGCGTGATCGGCGAGTTCAACAACTGGGATGGGCGCGTCCACCCCATGCGGTCGCTGGGGAGTT
>SLOM01000240.1 GCA_007132505.1 Candidatus Sumerlaeota bacterium | reverse complement strand
CGACGAGGCGGTGTGGCGGCCCGTCTACACGCTCCGGGAGCTTCGCCGGCACTCCAACTTCGAATACCGCCCCGGGGTCCGGATCGTCTCGTTTGCGGAGGACGCGGACGGTGTAGAGGTCCGAGGCGAGGATCTGCACGGCACCGGCCATTTCAACGTCAGGGCACGCCGGCTCGTGCTGGCAGCGGGGGCGCTCGGCAGTGCCCGCATCGCGCTGGAGTCACTCAAGGGATTCGATGTTCCGCTCCCGTTGGTGAGCAACCCGTACACCTACTATCCGGTGATTGTCTGGAGGCGGATCGGCAGGCCGGTGGAGCGCCGGCGGCACAGCCTGACCCAGCTCACCGCGTTCTACCGTGAACCCGGCGGCTCGGACTGGGTGCAGGCCCAGTTCTACTCCTACCGCTCGCTGCTGACCTTCAAGCTCATGAAGGAATCGCCGCTCCCCCACCGCGAGGCACGCCAGCTCCTGCGCTATTGGATGGGGAGCTTCACCATCATCGGTGTCCACCACCCGGACAGGCCCCACGGGGGGAAGACGGTCCGCCTCGATGCAGAAGGGACGCTGGAGGTCAGCTACCGGCCGGGCACTCGCGAGACGGAAGTCCGCCGGAGCCGCGAACGGGGCCTGATGCGCTGCGTCCGGCTGCTCGGCTGTATTCCGCTCAAGCGTATAGATCCGGGGCCGGGCTCAAGCCTCCATTATGCCGGAACGATGCCGATGGCCCGGCAGCCGGGGCCCTGGCAGCTCGACACCGCGGGGAACCTCTTCGGCTGCCAGCACGTGACCGTGGCGGACGGAAGCGGCCTCCCCCACCTCCCCGCCAAGGGCCTCACACTTACCCTCATGGCGAATGCATCGCGCATCGGGACCCTCCTGGCTGAACGGCTGCGCGGGTAGTTACACCTTCTCCGACAGGCTCCGAAGCAACATGCAGTAATGCTCGTACCGGAGCAGCGAGATCCGGCCAACCTCTGCAGCCGCCCGCACGGCGCAGCCCTCCTCCTCCAGGTGCCGGCAGTCGGGGAAACGGCACTCTTCCACAAGCGGTTCGAATTCCGGGAAGCCCTTCACCACATCCTCCGGCGGGACGCCAGCAAGTCCGAAGAGCTTGATCCCGGGCGAATCAATCACCAGGTGCCGGCCAAGCGGGAAGGCCTCGACAGTCGTGGTGGTGTGCTTCCCCTTCCCGGTGGCGGTGCTGATCTCCTGCACGGGCAGGTCGAGACCCAGGAGTGTGTTCAGCAGGCTGGACTTCCCCGCACCGGAAAGACCGGAGAGGATCGTGTCACCGCGGCGGAGCCTTCGCTCCAGCTCCTCGAGGCCGGTTCCCTGGAGGGCGGATGTGCCGTAGACATCAACTCCGGCGCCCCGATAGGCGTCGAGGCGTTCCGCCACGCCTTCGGACGCCTCATCCATCTTGTTGAGCACGATGAAGAGCGGCAGGTCCACGATCCGGCAGTAGACCAGGTAGCGGTCCAGGAAACCCTCCTGAAGTGGCGGCAGGGAGGCACTGCAGACGACCCCCACCTGGTCAAGGTTCGCCGCCACGAGGCGCACACCGGCTTCCTCGGCATAACGGGCCAGCACCTTGCCCCGGGGCTTCACGCCCTCCACCACCTCGCCGTCAGTATAGACGTAGTCCCCGGCCACCACGGGAATGTGGCGGCGGTTGACGAGGCGGCGCTCCTCGCCATCCAGGAGCACACCCGACTCAACGCCGAAATTCACCAGCACCCGTGCCACCCGCAGCTCGTCCTTGTTGGCCGGCTCGCGAACGCCCCAGCTTGCCGCATCGAGGAGTGACTCGGGGCGGCGGCGGCGGACCTTGCCGGGCGGACGTTTGGGGTGTTTTCTCGGCATGCGGGCTCCTTGCCACTCCATTTGCAGCAATGAGCGCTAACCCCGGGGAGACCCGCCGGGCAAGGTCCGAGTGCGCGACGAATTCGCTTTCCCCCGCGCCGCACTCCCGATTCAACTGCGCTGTTGAACCCCGCGAAGGAGGCACCACCCCATGATACGTGTTGATCCGAAAGAAAGGGAACTCGCCCGGCTGCTACTGCGGCATTCCGTCAAGGCCCGCAAGGGCGAGCTCGTCATGATTCATGGCGTGGGAACGGACTGCCTTGGCCTCGTCCAGGCCATTATGGAGGAGGCCCTCCACATGGAGACGGCGCCCTATTTCCGCTTTTCCGAACCGGAAATCCAACGCGCCTTCCTTCACAGGACGAGCAAGACGACTCTGGACCGCCTCCGCGAATTCGAGCTTTCTCTCATGGAACAGGTGGACTGCTTCATCGGCATCCGGGGCAGCCGGAACATCTTCGAGCTGTCGGACGTGCCGCCGCGGAAGATGGACCAATTCAACAAGCTCTACGCCAGCCCGATCCGCAACATTCGGATCAACCGCACACGCTGGTGCGTCCTCCGCTACCCCAACAGCGCAATGGCACAACTCGCCGGGCAGCCGCGTGCCGCCTTCAAGGATTTCTATTTCCGCGTCTGTACGCTCGACTACCCCGCCATGACCCGCGCCATGCGTCCGCTCAAGAATCTGATGGAAAGAACCGACGTGGTCGAAATCAAGGGGCCCGGCACAGACCTCCGCTTCTCCATCAAGGGCATCCCTACACTCCCCTGCGGGGGCGAGAAGAACATCCCCGACGGCGAGTGCTTCACCGGGCCGGTGCGCGAGAGCGTGGAGGGCACCGTCAGCTACAACACCCCGAGCGTCTGGGAGGGGAAACCGTACGACAACATCCGGCTCAAGTTCCGTGAAGGCCGCGTCGTGGAGGCGGAAGCCGGCTCGCGCGAGCAGACACGCTCACTCAACAAGGTGCTCGACCAGGACGAGGGCGCACGTTACGTGGGTGAGTTCGCCCTCGGCTTCAATCCCGAAATCCGGCACCCCATGCGCGACATTCTCTTCGACGAGAAGATCTCCGGCAGCTTCCACATGGCGCTCGGCCAGGCCTACTCGGAAACGGACAACGGCAACGTCTCCGCGCTGCACTGGGACATGGTGTGTATACAGAGGAAGGACTACGGTGGCGGGGAGATATACTTCGACGGAAAGCTCATTCGCAAGGACGGCCTGTTCGTGCCAAAGAGCCTCCAGAAGCTGAACCCGAAGGCCTTCGGGAGCCGCGCGTAGAGACAGACTGGCGGCATTCCCACTCATCCGGCGCTGCCGCAGCGCACCATCCAGTAGACAACAAGGCGGGCCGGAGTCTGGCTCCGGCCCGCCCTGCACGGAAACAGCATCATGGATGGGATGGAAAGGGGTCCCGGCGGCGTTGTCGCGTGGTGTCCTGTCGTCCACAGCCACGGGAAAGAGGCCTCCCCCTCACACCTCCATGATTTCCTCTTCCTTGTGCTTCATGACCTTTTCGACCTCGGCGATCCACTTGTCTGTGATCTTCTGGAGGTCATCGAGGGCCGCGTGGGCTTCGTCGTCGGAGAGTTCCTTCGCCTTGCGGAGCTTCTCGATCTCGTCCTTCTGATGCCGGCGGACATTGCGGATGGCGATACGCCCCTCCTCCGCCATGTGGTGGGCCTTCTTGGCGAGCTCCTTCCGGCGCTCCTCGGTGAGCGGCGGGATGATGAGGCGGAGCATCTTTCCGTCGTTCTGCGGGTTGAGTCCGAGGTCCGCCATGAGGAGTGCCTTTTCGATCATGGAGAGCTGGTTCTTGTCCCACGGGGTGACGGTGATGGTCTTGGCGTCGGGAGTGGAGATGGTGGCGACCTGCTTGAGCGGCATGGTCTGCCCATAGGCCTCGACCTCCACGTCGTCAAGCAGCGCGGTCGAGGCGCGGCCGGTGCGGAGAGTGTTGAAGTGATGCTCGAGCGCGTCTATCGCGTGGCTCATCTTGTATTCCGTGGCCTTGAAGATCTTCTTGAGGGCATCCTGGTTCATGATTCCTTGCCTCCAATGACTCTGGTGCCGATGTCGCCCTGAAGCACGACTCGTCGGGTGTTTCCGGGGGTTGCCAGGTTATAGACGACCAGTGGCGTGTCGTTGTCGCGGCAGAGGGCGATGGCGGCCGCGTCCATGACCCCGAGGTTTTCGCGCAGGGCACGGTCGTAGCTGCACGTGGCGAGCAGTTCCGCCCGGGGATCCTTCTTCGGATCAGACGTATAGACGCCGTCCACCTTCGTGCCCTTCAGGAGCACATCCGCCTCGATCTCCGCCGCACGGAGCGCGGCGGCAGAGTCCGTGGTGAAGAACGGATTCCCCGTGCCGCCCCCGAAGATCACGACACGGCCCTTCTCCATGTGCCGGATCGCCCGCCGGCGGATGTACTGCTCCGCCACGACCTGCAGCGGAAAGGCGGTCATGACGCGCGTCGGAACGCCGCAACTCTCCAGCGCGTCCTGCAGCATGAGGGCGTTGATGACCGTGGCCAGCATGCCAACATGGTCCGCCACGGCACGTTTCATGTGCTCGGCGGCCTCACTCGTGCCGCGGAATATGTTCCCCCCACCGATTACGACGCCGACCTGTACGCCGAGATCGTGGACGGACTTGATCTCGTTGGTGATGAAGAGTACCGAAGCACGGTCGAGCCCGAAGGACTCCTTCCCCTTCATCATCTCACCGCTCAGCTTGAGCACGGCCCGCTTGTAAAGCGGGGCGGGCGTGACCTGCTCGACGGATGAGGCCGGGGAAGGTTCAGGGTCGCTCATGGTGTGGCCGGCTCGGCGCCGCTCCTTGATGTAGGGTGCGGCTTACTTTGCCCCGGGGGCGGCTGTCTCGCCAAGCCGGAAACGCACGAAACCGGTCAGTTCCACCTTTCCGCCGCTTGTCTTCGCCGCCTCGTTCACGACCTCCTGCACGGTCTGACCGGGGTCCTTGGCGAACGGCTGGTAGAGCAGGCAGCTTTCCTTGTAGAAGGACTTGATCTTTCCTTCCACAATCCGGGGAATGATGTTCTCAGGCTTGCCTTCGTTGCGGGCAATGTTGGCAAAGATTTCCTTTTCCGCCTCAAGCGTCTCCTGGTCCACGTCCGCATCGCTCAGGAATCGGGGAGCGAAGGCCGCCACGTGCATGGCGATATCTTTCAGCGCTTCCTCGAGTTCCGGGGTCTTCTGCGCCCCGTCGAGCTTTGCTCCCACCAGCACGCCGATCTTGCCAGGCGGGTGGATGTAGCCGGTGACGAGGTCTGCCTTGAGGGTTGCGGCCCGGCTGAGAGTGATCTTTTCACCGATTTTGGCCAGCAGGCCCTCGACGCCTTCGGCAACAGACTTGCCGGTGGACGGGAGCTTTGTGGCGAGAAGCTGTTCGGCATCCTCCACCGCGGCTGCCAGGGCGACGTTGGCCGCTTCCTCGACGAGGGCGCTGAACTCTTCGTTGCGCGCCACGAAGTCGGTCTCGCAGTTGAGTTCCGCCAGGGCGCCGGCCGTTCCGTCCTCGGATACGGCCATCTGAACCAGCCCCTCTGCTGCTGTGCGCCCTTCACGCTTGGCAGCCTTGGCGATTCCGCTTTCGCGCAGGTGCTTGACCGCCGCGTCGAAATCTCCTTCGCTCTTCTGCAGCGCCTTCTTGCACTCCATCATGCCGGCGCCTGTCTTGTCGCGCAGTTCCTTCACCATACTTGCCGGGATCGTCGAAGACATGGGACTCCTTATCCTGTGTTGGAATTCTTTCCTTGGGATGCTATTTCCTGGTCTTGCGG
>SLOM01000073.1 GCA_007132505.1 Candidatus Sumerlaeota bacterium | reverse complement strand
GCGTGGCGTGAGTTCCATGAGAAGGAGGAGCACGCAACGGCGCTACGACGCAACGAAGAGGGAGCGCGGTCACGGCCCCACCGGTCACCCGCCGACGTGTCAGACCCCCTCGAAATGGCGGATGCACCCGCCTCATGCGCGGGAACGGCCAGCGGGGGATTGCAGGGGGTGGAACTCCTGTTGCGGCCCGTTGGGGGGGCTTCCACAGTGCCGCTTACGGCAAGACGGGCCCCATTCCCCTGTGTATTGTCCGATTCTTCCCGACACACGGAGCGACAAACAACGACGCCATGACGACACCCAAGGTACTGGTCAGCGATAAACTCTCCACGGACGGCCTCGAGGTGATCAAGAGGGCCGGGTTCGCGGTGGACTTCCTCCCGGAAATCACCCAGGACGAAATAGCCGAGCGCATCAGGGAATATGACGCTTGGGTGATTCGCTCGCGCTCGCGGGCTACGGCGGAAATCATCGAGCGGGCAGGGAAGCTCCGCGTCATCGGCAGGGCCGGTGTCGGCGTGGACAACGTGGACACGGAGGCCGCGACCAGGCGCGGGATCATCGTCATGAACACGCCGGGAGGAAACACCATCTCCACGGCGGAACACACCATCTCGATGTTGCTCTCGCTGGCGCGGAAGATCCCGCAGGCCCACTGCTCCATGACCGACGGCAAGTGGGACAAGAAGTCGTTCATGGGGACGGAGATCTACGGCAAGACGCTCGGGGTCTTCGGTCTTGGGCGGATCGGCCAGGAAGTCGTCCGCCGCATGAAGTCCTTCGACATGACCATCCTTGGCTACGACCCGTTTCTCTCCACCGAGCGGATGCGCCAGCTCGGCGTCGAGGCCTCCACGGTGGACGAGATCTGCGAGCGGGCGGACTTCCTCACCTTCCACACGCCGCTCTCCCCGGAAACGAAGGACCTCATCAACGAGGAACGTCTGGCGAAGATGAAGAAGACCGCGCGGATCGTGAACTGCGCACGCGGCGGCATCGTGAACGAGGAGGCGTTGCTCAAGGCGCTCTCTGAGAAGCGTATCGCCGGCGCCGCGCTCGATGTCTTCTCCTCGGAGCCCCTCCCCCCTGAGCATCCCTTCCGCCAACTGGACAACATCGTCCTCACCCCCCACATCGCCGCCAGCACGGTCGAAGCGCAGGAGAACGTGGCGATCCAGGTGGCGGACCAGGTGTGCGACGTGCTCCGCGGCGGTCCGGTCCGAAACGCCCTGAACGTGCCCCCCGTGGACGCGGAGTTGCTCCCGGTCATCCAGCCGTTCATGGCACTGGCGGAGCGCCTCGGCAGCTTCATCTCCCAGTACCGCGCGCAGCGGCCCGTGAGACTCACCGTGCGGTATAGCGGCTCGGTGCTGGACTATCCGCTCCAGCCGATCACGACCGCCGTCCTGATCGGTCTGCTTCGTCACACCGCGGACGCGCCGGTGAACTTCGTCAACGCGCACCAGATTCTCCGCGACCGTGGCGTGGAGCTGATCGAGATGAAGCACAGCGAACTCCACCAGTACCAGAACCTCATTACCGTGGAGCTGAAGAACGAGGACGGCACGGAGAATCGTATCTCCGGGACGCTCTATACACGGAACCACCCGCGCATTGTCATCCTGAACAACAAGCACTTCGACACCGTGCCGGAGGGTCATCTTGTGGCCCTTGAAAACGACGATATTCCCGGTATCATCGGACAAGTGGGCACGGTCTTCGGCAAGCACAACGTCAACATCGGACAAATGACATGGGGCCGCGTCCCGTCGGAAGGGACCGCCATGACCATCATCAACCTGGACACACCGGTGAACGACCCACTGTTGAAGGAGCTGCGGTCGCTGAAACACATCAAGTCGGTGGAAGTCATCAAGCTGTGAAGTCCCGGCGGCGGGAGCCGCCGTTTGCATGGCCAGGCGATATTCCCTCGCGGGAGGAAGTCCGATGCCGTTCATCATGATCTTTCAGAAGACGTCCGAGCTGCTCAGCGCCGCCGAAATTTCGGAGCTGATGAAGGAAATCCTGGGGTACGGTTGCGAAGCGGTGGAAGGGGACGCGCCCGTCTCCGGTGCGGAATTGCACCGCGGGCGCCTCTACGTCCACCTCGAGGACCTCGACCCCAGCGAGGGGAAGCCCGAGGTGCAGTACGAAGCGCTCCCCCGTCTCGACCGCGACGACACCCTGCAGAAGCTCATTGACGAAATCGTCGAGCAGGACCCGTCCCTCGGCGAGGAGATGAATCGCAACACCCGGGACATCCTCATCACGTTCCCCGACACGGACGCGGCCACCGACGCCGGCTATGCCGTCGCCTACATCGTCGCTGCCGAAACGGAAAGCGGCCTGCTCCTTCCCTCCTTCGACGAGGAAACCGAGACGCTGTGGTTCTCCGATGCAGAGGAGTTCTACAGCACCGTCTTCGAGGAGGAAGGCGACCTCGACGAAGACGAGGACTGGGACCTGGGCGACGAGGACCTGGACGCCAGCGGCGAGGACGAGGACGAAGAGCCCTGAATCACCAACCGCCGGGAGGACGCATGGCGCCGAAAACAGTGACGTCCATCGCAAAGCTCTGGCGCGCGGGCACGCCTGCTCCCGGCTGGCGGGAGCATCTGGCGGACGAATTCCGGAAGCCCTACATGCGCCAGCTCATTGGCTTCCTCGACGAGGAGCGGGTGCAGTTTACCCTCTTCCCCGAACCCAGGAACATCTTCCGTGCGTATATACTGACTGACTATCCCGATGTGCGCGTGGTCATCCTCGGCCAGGACCCCTACCACGGCCCCGGGCAGGCGCACGGCCTGTGCTTCTCCGTGCAGCCGGGAGTGCGGCTCCCGCCCTCGCTGGAGAATATCTACCGCGAAATCCGCAGCGATACCGGCGAGGAGCCATTGCCGGACGGTCACCTCGAGCCCTGGGCCCGCCAGGGTGTCTTTCTGCTGAACACCGTACTGACGGTGCGCCGCGGCCAGGCGAACTCGCATCGGGGCAAGGGCTGGGAGCACTTCACGGCCCGTACCATCGAGGCGCTCTCCGCGCGCGAGGAACCGATCGTCTTCCTCCTCTGGGGCCGGAATGCGCAGGAGCACGAACTACTGATAGACACATCCCGGCACCTCGTCCTGAAGGCCCCCCACCCAAGCCCCATGTCGGCTGAACGCGGTTTTTTCGGCTGCCGGCACTTCAGCCGTGCGAACCGGTTCCTCGAGCGCCACGGTCACCCGCCCATATGCTGGGGGAGGGCGGCGGCAGAGGCGTAACTCCGCCGTCCGCGGTTCCCCTCTCCCCCCGGCGTGAGTCTTCTCCCCCCTTTGCCCATGCACTCCTTCCCATGTCTCGCAGTCCCGCCGCTGCCGGTGGGTCCAGCTTGACTTACGATTCGGCCTGCTTCCCTGTGGTGGGGAGAAAGAGGAGGAACTCCATGCGCTTCCCATTCGGCCTTGCGATCTGCGGTTTTCTTGCACTGTGCCTGTCCATGGCGGGACCCGCCACCGCGGAGGAGGAAGGCGCTGGAGAGCCCCGCGCGGCCATCGTCCTCGTCAATTGCCAGAACCACGCGGGCGTGGCCATCGAAGGGGTGGAGTTCTCCATCGGAGTTCCCGGCGAGGACCCTGTCCTCCTGCAGACGGATGAGTTCGGCATGATCCGCCTCGAGGTCGAGAACCTGACCGGTGACACCGCCCCTCACGTCCGAGTCGCGGATGACCGTTTTGCTGCGGGGAGCACGCTCTACAGCAGGCGCCAATCGCGGCGCGGTGAAACGCACCATTTCCTTTTCCAGCTCTTCCGCTCCGACCCCGAGCGCATGACCCAGGCCGAGCGCCGCTCCTATCTGGAGGCGCTTCCCGCCATGCTCCGGCGCCAGCGCATGGAGGAGGGGCCGGCGAACCTGCCGCTCTCGCTGGCTGTGTTCCTCGACGGGGTGCGCTCCCAGGTGGAGGACGAGAGCGAGATCGAGTTCCCGCCAGCGCCGGAACCCGCGGAGGAGGCGGAAGACGGTGAGGAAAGCGAGCCCGTCGTTCCCGAGCCCGATCCGCCCGGCGTTGTGGTTACCGTGCTCGACTCCATGGGACAGCCGGCGCATCGCAGGCTGGTGTTGCTGTGGACGGACAGGGGCGATGACGAATCCATCCACGCGGTGCGGCGGGGCCGGACCGCCGAAGATGGCAGCATCCGGTTTGGCGGGCTGGAAGAGGGCCGGCTGTACCGGGCAGAAACCGCGCCGGTGCGCGACGGCCTGCTCGGCCGGGGCAGCCCCTTCCGCGCCCAGGCGGACCGTTTCGTGGAGCTGCCACCACTGGTCCTCCGGCAGACCGACCGCGTGTTGACCGGCTTCGTCTTCGATGGGGAGCGGGCCGTCCGGGGTGCAAGACTCCGCGTCCGCCCCAGCAACCAGCCGGAACTCGAAGCGGTGACCAACGAGTTCGGCTATTTCGACCTGGGTCCCTTGCGCCCGGGCGATGTCCCCCTGCTCGTTCAGGAGCGAAACGGCGGTGAGGTGCGTGTGCCTTCGCTTCGTGCGGGACGGAGCGAGAAGGTCCTGCCAATGGAACTCCTGCGCATCCCGCCCGCCTCGCCTGCCCAATGACCGTCTGTCAGCCGGTGCTTCCCGCCGGCCTTCGCACAATGACGCGGTAGCCCACCATCAGCGCGAACACCCAGAGGGCCAGCAGCCCGAGGCCGATTAGTACCCGGTCGGCGAGCTGGCGGAGCTGGTCTGTGGTGTGGACGATGGCAGCGTCCGCCTGCTCACGTGTGCGGGCCACCTGCGCGGGGAGGACTTCCGCTTCCGCCATGGCGTTGAGGTCGGCAATCAGTCCGCGGACTTCCTGCACGGTCTCGATGGCTGTCTGGCCGGTGGCGATGTACTCCCGGATGTCGAAGGGCCTTGCCGGCGGTGCATCCGGGTCGGGTGGTGGCGCGTCGGGGTCGCGGGCGGTCAGCTCACCCACGTCGCCGGCCAGTGCGGAGAAGGCCATCGCCGTGTCGCGCCATGTGACGCCGAGCTGGTCCACCAACGCGGCCAGCTCGCGGGCTGATTCGGTGACCTCCCGGGCTTCCTTTAGTGTGGTCTCGGCGCGCAGGAGCGTTTCCTGCACCTCGGGCTGAATCTCGGCACCCTGCTCGAAGGCCTCTCGGATCGTGGCGCGTACCTCGTCGGGCAGCTGCTCTCCGAGGTCCGCGTATCGTGTCGTGCTGGCGGCAATCTCCTCCACGCTGGAGACTGTAGTGATGACGCGGGGATTTTCCTCCAGATCGAGCAGGAGGAGTTCCATCTGTGCGCGCACGTCCTCCGGCAGCGTCGCCATCTGGTTGGTGAACCGGTCCGTGGCCTGGGCGAAGACACGGAAGGAGTCCGCTCCCTCCCCGACCCGTCCCAGGGTGCGGAATGGCATCAGCGGCAGGCCAACAACGAAGTCGAAGGTCTGGGCGCCCATCTCGCCGAAGGAGAAGGGGAGCACCGTGGCGGAGGCGAATTCGCCGGTGAAGGGATTCTGGTCGGCGTACTGGGCGATCTGGAGGCCAACCTCGTCGAACTTCTCTTCGGGGATGTGGCGCCGGCCGACCTGCTCGGCCCTCTCCCGGATGCGTTGCGCGGTGCGGACGGCGATCGCCTGCTGTTCGCCGAAAAGCTCCTCCCCGTCGCCCGTGGTCAGGTATTCCTCCTGCCGGGTGGCCAGGGCGAGGTAGTCGAGCAGGGCGGCCTGGGGCACCTCGTTCCGTTGAATGTTGCGGAGGTAGCCATCAATGGTCACGCGCCAGAGCAGGGCCAGGCGGCGCGTGCGGGCGTCGGGGGCTTCGCGGCGGATGCGGTCGGATCCGGTCTGAACCGACTGGTCGAAAAAGGCGTGGAACTCCACCAGTTCGGCCTGAAGCTCAAGGGTGGCTGGGTCCTGTAGCAGTTCCTGGTGTCCTCTTATTTCGGGGAGGACGCGTCCCCCACAGCCAGTCGAAAGCACGGCTCCAAAGACCAGAATGACACAGACCAACGTACCATAAGGTACGTAACCCCAGTGGGCCCGGTGGTTTGCACGGTTGGTACTCATGTTCTCTCTCCTTCCACGTGATGAGGTGTCGGCCCCGGTTTCGGTCCAAAAATCCCCAACAGAATCGTACGGTTGCCGACGTGCCCCCTTGCTTTTGGCCAGCCCGCCCAAATAGTTTTCCTTTCGGAACGTGCCGGCGGACGGGATGGCCCCTTGGGCGCAATCCTTGCCTTCCGTTGAAACGCCGGGCGGGTGCCCGCCGCCAAGCCCCCTCATCCTGCCACGGCCTCCATGGCGCAACCCAATGGAATCCGATCTTCAAAAGGTGGAACAGAGAATGACTCGATGGCGTACCCGCGTGGTGCTGATGGTCCTCGGTGTGTTGCTTGTTGCAGGGGCTTGGGTCGTTACTACGCGGGCCTTGGACGCGGCCGCAGAGACCACGGAACGGGGCGGGCGTGACGCCAGCGTTCCCGTGGAAGTGACACGCTGCATCCGGGGGGATATTCAGGAAGTGCGGCGGTTCTCCGGCAGCCTGGCCGCCCAGGCAGAGTTCATGGTCGCCCCAAAGGTGAGCGGCCGCATCCGTCAGCTTCTTGTGGACATTGGCGACGTCGTGGAGCGGGGCCAGCTGGTGGCCCTCTTGGACGAGGACGAGCGCCGGCTGCAGGTGGATCAGGCGGAGGCGGAGCTTGCCGTTGCGGAAGCCAACCTTGAGGATGCCCGCACGGCCCTCGAGCTGCGTCAGCGGGAATTCGAACGCGTCAGGCGGCTCTACTCCGAAGGAACCGTCCCGGAGTCCGATCTGGACAGGGCACAGCTTGAGTTCGACGCGGCGCGTTCACGCCTGCGTGTTTCCGAGGCGCAGTTGGCCCAGCGCAAGGCAGCCTTGGAAGCCGCGCGAGTCCGCCTCGACTATACACGCGTGACAGCGGACTGGGAGACCGGCGGGGACCTGCGCGTGGTCGGCGAGCGGTTCGAGGACGAGGGAGCCACCATCGGGGCCAACCAGCGGATTCTCTCGGTGCTGGACATCTCCGAGCTCAAGGCCGTTGTCCATGTCACGGAGCGCGATTACAGCAGGCTGCGGACGGGGCAGGAGGCGCTGCTGCGGGTGGACGGTTTTCCGCGGGACGAGTTCCCGGGGGAGGTCGTACGCCTCGCGCCGCTTTTCCGTGAGGCCTCCCGGCAGGCGCGGGTGGAAATCCGTGTTCCGAACGAGGGGCTGCGCCTCAAGCCCGGCATGTTCGTCCGCGCCGGCCTGATCATGCAGGAAAAAGAGGACGTGCAGCTGGTGTCGCGCGATGCCTTGGTGAGGCGCAACGGTACCCATGGGGTTTTCGTTGCCGAGCGGGAGGGGCAGGTGGCCCGATTCGTGGAACTGGAAACCGGCATCGAGCAGGGCGACTGGGTCGAAGTCCTCTCGCCGGAGATTGATCAACCGGTGGTAACGCTCGGCCAGCACCTGCTCAGCGAAGGCACCGCCATCCGCATCCAGAACGACGACGCATCGGCCGCCTCCTTCCAGGCCGGAAACGGGAGCGCGGAGGGCGCGTCGCAATGATGCATGGACTGACAGCCACCAGCATCCGCCGGCCCGTGACCGTCGTCATGTTCACCGGCATCGTAATACTCTTGGGCCTTGCCTCCCTCACGCGTTTGCCCATTGACCTCTTTCCCGAAATCACCCACCCGGTCATCACCGTCTCAACCACCTATTCCAACGCGAGCCCGGAAGAGAGCGAACGGCTGGTTACCCGGGTGGTCGAGGAGGCGGTCGCCTCCGTCACGGGGGTGACTGAGCTGACCTCGGTCTCCGGCGAGGGCATCTCGAACGTGCGGGTGAGTTTTGATTGGGGGACAGATCTGGACGTTGCCTCCAACGACATCCGGGACCGGCTGGACCGAGCCGCCCGGCGACTGCCGGACGATGCGGACCGGCCACAGCTCCGCAAGTTCGACCTTGCCGCCACGCCGATCGTCTTCCTTGGCGTCTCCGGCGACTTCGACCCCATCTCCCTTCGCGAGCTGGCAGACAACCAGGTCAAGTACCGCCTCGAGCAGGTGCCCGGCGTTGCCTCCGCGGATGTCTGGGGCGGCCTTGAGCGCGAGATACAGGTCAACCTCGATATAGAGAAGGTTCGAGCCCTCGGCATCCCGCTGGACCGGATCCTTGATGCCATCCGCCAATTCAATGTGAACGTGCCGACCGGCACCATCGAGCGCGGCCGCTACGACATCACCCTGCGCACCCCGGGGGAGTTTACAAACCTTGATGAGCTGCGCGACACTGTGATCATGATGCGCGAGGGCGCTCCCGTCCGTCTTGGCCAACTTGCGGACGTGGAGGACACCCATCAGCGGCTTCGCCGCCTCATCCGGATTAACGGTGAGCCCGGTATCCGTATGGCTGTTCAGAAGCAATCCGGCACCAACACGGTGCAGGTGGCACAGGCGGTGATGGGGGAAGTGGACCGCATCAACCGCGACTTCCCGCAGATCCGGGTCATCCCGGTGATAGACACTTCCGAGTTCATCCAGCAGGCGATAGACAACACGACGCGAATGGTGATGATCGGCGGATCGCTTGCCGTCCTGATCCTGCTGCTTTTCCTGCGGAACATCCGCAGCACGCTGATCGTGGCTAGTGCCATCCCCATCTCCGTCATCGCCACGTTCATGCTGATATACGGGGCGGGCTTCACGCTTAACCTGATGACCCTCGGCGGGCTGGCTCTCGGTGTCGGCATGATGGTGGACAACGCAATCGTTGTGCTGGAAAACATATTCCGCGTGCGGGAGACGGGTGGGGCACCGATCGAGTCCGCACTGCAGGGCACCGGCGAGGTCAGCGCGGCGATCACTGCCAGCACGGCCACCACGCTCGTAATCTTTCTGCCGATGTTCTTCGTCGAAGGGATCGCAGGGATTCTGTTCCGGCCGATGGCCTTCGTGATCGGCTTCGCGCTGATTTGCGCTCTGCTTGTGGCGCTCACGCTTCTGCCGATGCTTGCCTCACGGATGCTCGGGCGGAGCATCAGGCGCAGGAAGGACGACCGCTCGTTCTTTGCCCGGTTCCAGCGCGGAGGCGACCGGTTTTTTGCACAGGTCGAGGAGGTCTACTCGGAGATACTCGCCCTGGCCCTGCGCTTCCGGATGCTTACGATCGGCCTTATCGTGGCCATCTTCGCCGGCTCCCTGATGCTCTTCCCGCTGATCGGCACGGAGTTCATCCCCGGGACGGATCAGGGCGAGGTGCGAGTGAGCGTAACCATGGAGACGGGCACACGGCTTGAGGTACTCGACGAGTTCATGCGCCGTGTGGAAGCGATCGTGGACGAGGCAGTGCCGGAGAAGGAAACCTCGCTCGTCAGCATGGGGGCTTCGGGCTGGCGCCCGCAGGCGGCGGCCTCGGGAAACGTCAGGCTCTCGCTTGTGCCCTTGGCTGAGCGGGAACGCTCCGACGAGGACGTGGCCCAAGCCCTCCGGCGCGAGCTGGCGGACATCCCCGGCGCCGAAATTCGCGTCCGAACCGCCCAGGGCATGTTCCGAATGGGAGCGGGTGGCGAGGAAAGCCTGCAGGTGGAAGTGCGCGGCTATGAGCTCGATGTCCTCGACACGCTCGCGGAGCAGGTCTCCGGCATCCTTGAGGATGTGGACGGCGTGACCGATGTTCGGATCAGCCGCGACGGGGCAGCGCCGCAGGAGCTCTTCCGGATAGACAGGGACCGGGCCTCGGACCTGGGGCTGTCGGTTTCCGGCATTGCCCGGGCGCTGGAGACCTCCGTGGCCGGCTCCCG
This sequence comes from Candidatus Sumerlaeota bacterium, assembly GCA_007132505.1. Taxonomy (GTDB): domain Bacteria; phylum Sumerlaeota; class Sumerlaeia; order SLMS01; family SLMS01; genus SLMS01. The sequence continues at coordinate 9,564 of SLOM01000073.1, read as the reverse complement.
CGCCGGCGAGTTCCGCCAGGATGGCAATGAATACAACATCCTCGTCAGGCTGCGTCAGGCGGAACGGCTCGGCCTTCAGGAAATCCTCGACCTGACGATCAGCAACGACCGCGGCGAGCCGGTTGTACTTCGCAACGTCGTCTATACGGAGCCGCAGCTCGGTCCCGTCGTCATCGAACGGAAGAACCAGGAACGCGTGATCTACGTGTCCGCCAATATTGCGGGCAGGGACCTCGGCAGCATCGCCGAGGACGCAAGGGCCGCACTGCGCGGCATCCCCACGCCGCCAAACTACCACATCCACATCGGCGGTGAGTTCGAGGACCAGCAGGAGGCCTTCCGCGACCTGCTCATGGCCCTCGCCCTCTCCCTGCTGCTGGTCTATATGGTTCTGGCCTCGCTCTATGAGTCGTTCCGCGACCCGCTTGTGGTGATGTTCTCTGTTCCCTTCGCCACGATCGGGGTGCTCTTGGTGCTCTTCCTGACCGGCACGACGCTGAACGCGCAGTCGCTCGTGGGCGTGATCATGCTGGGAGGCATCGTGGTGAACAACGCGATCCTGCTGGTGGACGTTTCGCGCCGGCTCTACCGCGAGCAGGGCTGGCATGTCCGGGAGGCGGTGCTGGAGGCCGGACGCCGGCGCTTCCGTCCCATCCTGATGACGACCCTCACCACATCGCTGGGGCTGCTGCCGCTGGCGATCGGCGTCGGCGAGGGCGGGGAGGCACAGGCGCCGCTGGCCCGCACCGTGATCGGTGGCCTGCTGAGTTCCACCATCGTGACGCTCTTCCTGATCCCCACGATCTATACACTTTTCAACCGCAAGGCCTATGCCCCGGTGCACGTGGAGGAACCCCGTCAGGTTCCGCCGGAAGCAGCCGGCTCCCCGGCAAAGTAGCCAGGCGCGGCGGAAGTGACTCGACGGATTGGAGGCGGCGGGCTCGGCAACGGGCCCGCTTGCTTCAAACGGGCATCGGTAGCTCCACCTCCCGCCTTGCGCTTTTCAGTGGGAGGGGGTACCCTCTGCAGAATCCCAGGCAGGAGGAACCCCCCACATGTCCGGTCACTCCAAATCACAAGAATCCCGCACGGTGGCGGAACTGCTGGACGCGCTCGACTACCGGACAGCCAACTTCATGCGGAGCTGGGGAACGCTGGTACTCCGCTTTTCGCTGGCCTTGATTTTCCTGTGGTTCGGCATTCTGAAGCCCCTGGGCGTGTCACCTGCGGAGCCGCTGGTCCTTGCCACGGCAGCGTGGATGCCCCTGCTGGCGCCCACCCAGGGGCTCGTGCTCATCGGCTTATGGGAGATGGCAATCGGTGCAACGTTCCTCTTCCGGCGGACCATCCGCATCGCCATCGCCCTGCTGGTCCTTCAGATTGGTGGCACCTTCCTGCCGCTCGTGATACTCCCGGAGGTGACATTTCAGGAGGGGCACTTCCCCTACGGCCCGACCATGGAGGGGCAGTACATCATCAAGAATCTGCTGATTCTCGCCGCGGCGCTTGTCGTGGGCGGCACGGTGCGTGGGGAAAGAAAGGACCGTCCTGCGGAACAAGCGTAGAGGCGGCTACCGTGCCGGGGCGGGCTCTGCCTCCGGGGCCTGTGCCGCCGGCTGGAAGGCTTCCGCGTCCACTGGGATTTCCTCCGTGCCCGTGAGCGGCGAGAAGTCCATCGGTGTGTCCTCGCCTGTCTCGACGGTACGCACGGCGTAGCGCGCCAGCTTCAACCCGAGCGAAATCCCACGATCCTGCGGGTAGATCTGGCTCAGGTTCGCGAAGACGAGGTTCTCGATAGGCGTCTTGAGCGGCACAAGCTGCCCGGAATACCGCCCCGCGCAGACCATCGCCGCATTGGGGTCGCGGCCGACGATCACCTCGTCTATCCAGGACTCGTCGAACTCGGGCTGTACCTTCTTGAGCCCCGCGATGTAGTCGCGGATGATCGTCTCATTGTCCGTTGTGTAGGGCGCCTCATCCGTTTCTGAATACCAGGGCACGTAGATCACGTTGTGGCCCGGCTGGCCTTCCCATGAGGTGAAATCGGCGTAGTTGATCACGCCGACGAAGGGGATTTCCGGATCGCTGACGTAGGTCCAGAAGTACTCGTTGAAGGGCTTCTTGAGCGCGGCCACGAGGCACGTCACGCCGTAGTACTTCTGATCGTATATCTTGCGGAAATAGGGGTCGTCCTCTGTCTCCTTGGGGAGCATGGGGCGGAGCGCCACGCTCGAGGAGGAGAAGACCACCTTGTCGAAGGGCTCGAACTCACCGTCGAGGACGATGCCGGTGGCGCGCCCGTCCTCGACTTCAATGCGTTCGATGCTGACGGACTTCCTGATGGTGACGCCCAGGCGCAGCATTTCGCGCTCGGCCGCCTCGATGAACGTGCGCGAGGAGCCCTTCAGCCAGGCGCGCTTCTCCTTCGTCTGACCCTTCTCGCGGTATTGTCCGACCATGTTGAACCGCGCCCAAAGCCACGCCATGCTCATGCGGTCGCGGTGGACGCCGAACTTCATGTCGAGCATGGGGCGGAAGATGACCTCCCAGGCTTTTTTGCCGGCATACTTGGGAAGCCACTCGCAGGCGAGCACGTCCTCGAACGGCTCCCAGCGCCGGGTCAACTTGGTCAGGTAGGCCAGCGTGGCCGCGAGACGGAAGCGCTGGAAAACATTGAGCGGCTTGAACTTGAGCAGGTCCTGTGGCTCGGAGAAGGGGTACACGCTCCCCCCATGGTAGAAAGCGGTGGTGGTGTTCACCCAGTTGAGCTCTTCCGACAGGCCAAGGTCCTCGAGCATGTCGAGGTAGTACTTGTCGCAGGTCATGATGAAGTGGTAAAATCGTTCGACATCGCGCCCGGCGATGTTAAACCACGCGGCCAATCCACCGAGGATCTTCTGCTTTTCGTAAAGTGTGACCTGATGGCCGTTGCGCGCGAGGTACATGGCCTCCGCGATGCCGGTTACTCCGCCGCCAATGATCGCAATTTTCATACTTTAAGGTCAGTCCTTCCTTTTCCGAGCTTGCCAGACACGGGGGCAAAGTCCCGCAGCAGCACAAAGTGTGTCAACGGCCAACCCCGAAGAAGACGGCCTCTCAGGGGCGGAGAAGGGACGTTTTCTCCCCTGAGGTTTTGTTTTGACTTGCGAAACTCGCGTACGGTCCGCCCCAGTCACACGATGGTGGAGAGGAGTGGCCGGACAAAGAAGGACCGGCAAAAAGAGACAAGGAGGTTCGGAAGTCATGTTAATGCGAACCGCAACGGTCCTCGCCGCAGGCTGCCTGTATCTGATAGTCTCAGCGGCCGCCTCAGCGCTCGGACATGCACAGCAGTTCCTGCTCTACGATGAGGAGGAAAACGCCACCCCACCCGGCGCCCCGCCCGGATGGACCGTCCTGAACCACAACAACGATGCAACGACGTGGGAGACCTCGGAATACGGCGGTCTGAACAACGGCAAGGCGTGGCGGCTTCGCGCCAACCCGATCCAGGGCACGGACGATGAGCTGCGCAGCCCTGCCTTCTTCCTCCAGCCGGACAAGCCCCTGTTGCTCACCTTCCATGTCCACCTGGCACACTTCCCCATTCCCAACTCGAGGCTGACTGTCCGCCTGGGAGGCTCGGGCCTCGAAAAGGAGGACGAGTTCCCCCTTACCCTCCTGCTTATGGAGCCCATCCCCATCGGATTCTACCAGGAGTTCGTTGTCCCCCTCGAAGTGGACGAACTCGGCGAGTACTGGATCGAACTCCATGCAGAGGCAAGTCCCCATGAAGGTGGTCCGCCCTATCCCGTGAACACCATCTGGCTCGCCGGAATCCGGTTCAGCCAGCCGGAGGAGGTGCTGCAGGCAGGCCTTCAATTGAACCGGCCTCACTTCGATCCCCGCCGGGAGCCCGTCTATCGTCCGGGTGATACCATCGGTGTCATGGTCCACGTTCGAAACACGGGGGCGGAGCCCATCGTGTTGAATCGGCGGATGGCACTGGACTCCCCCGGAAACCGCCTCGGAGGCATCTCCTTTCTGGTGATTGGTCCCGACGGCAGAGAGGTCCCTCTTGGTGGAGGCGCCCCGCGGGGCGCGGATTCCAACAACTCCCTCACCCAGCAGGAGCCCACCTTCCATGCCCGCGTCCGCCGGGCTCCGCCTGATCCCGGGGACTTCGTCGAGGTCCAGCCCGGCGAAGCGATCTACGAATTTTTCGATCTTGGGGCCGGGTACTACGATCTTCAGCAGGCGGGAGAGTACACCGTCCAGGCGCGATACCGCAACGTGCTCACACCCGGGCGGCGCACGGCCTGGCGCGGATCGGTCCCGACCGAGCAGGTGTCTTTCAACTACTCCCCGGTCTCACTTGAGAAGGAGGGACAGTGATGAATATCCGCGCACTCCTGGTAGCCGTCTGTTTCCTTGCACTTCCCCTCAGCTCTCCTGCCCAGCCGGTGCCACCCTTCCCGGATGCTCCGCCCGTCCCCCTCACGCCGGAGCAGCGGGTGGAAATCCAGGACTGTCTGAGGTGGGCAGTCAATCTGAGGGCCTGGTACGAAAGCCAGAAGCAGGTGGAAGGGGCCTTCCGGCTCGGCCGCACCACTCCTGACACTCGCAGGCTCTCACAGGCCTGGCACACTCTTGCGGCTGAAACGCTCGGACGCGAGGAGCAGTCCCTCATGGCATGCCTTGACCTGCTGGAGGAATACCACGGCCTGGACAGGCCGGTCATCAGCGGCCGGGTTCCCAATCCCGCGCGCGGTCACCCTGTTCTGATCCCCGGTACCAGCACCAAGGGGGCGCAGATGGGGTTTCTCTCCACGCCTGCCTTCCTCAGGGGGCCCGGTGCGGGCGCCTCGCTGCTGGTGCACGAGCTGACCCACGTCCATCAGATTGAGGACTGCTGGAGCACACACCCCGGATTCTGGGACGAGCAGAGCGCATGGGGAAACGCGGCGGATGCAGAGGCGTACCGGCAGGAACTGCTCGCTCATGCGGCCGGAGCAACCAGCCTCGACAGGATGGAATGGGAGTTCCTGTCCGCGATGATGCGAACCCATCGGGCAGCCTCGCGCGTCAAGACGCAGTTTCCCTGGGTGATGGCTGAGTTCGAGGAGAATCTGGTCCACCTCGAACCCGGGGAGGAGGCAACGCTCAAGCTCGTGCTCACCAACATCTCCAGTGCCCCCCGGGAAGTCACGATCGTTATCACGGACGGCATGGGGTGGGAGATCACCCCGCGCGAGTTCCGGCTGGTGGAGGTTCCCGCCAACCCGGTCCTGATCCGGGAGATCGTGATCAGGGCACCCACAATCAGGGAGAAACCGACCGAGGAACTCTTCGGAGCCTACAACTCCCTCTCCGCACGGGTCCTCTCCGACGACGAGGGCCCGGACGATCCGCCACTGATCGCCCATGCCTTCGCCGTGGTGCGTCCGCCCTTCTCACTGTCGCTGGCGCCGCAGGCTGCGGATCCACGCAGCGGCGGAATATCCGACCAAGCTGGCGCCGTCATCGGCGCGCGGGGGAGCACGGTGGACATTCCCATCCTTGTCACCAACGCTTCCTCTGATGCCGGGCACATCCTCATAGACATCAGCGATCCCAAGGCTTGGCCCGTGGAGGCGCCCAGCTCGGCGATCACCGTGCCGGCAGGCTCCACCGTCGAGGTGCCCAACCTGAGGATCACCATCCCGATGGACGGCGTGCCCGCTTGGTCAACCAACGCCGTGCGCGTTGTGGCGAGGCGGGCTTCGGACGGTGCCCCATCCGCCCCCCTCTTCGTTCCAATCCACGTGGATGAGTTTGATCTGGGGCTGCTTGGTCCGGTGGCTTCGGTCGGACGGATTACGGCCGGGCAATCGGTCACACCGGCCGTGGTGGTCGCGGACAACAGCGGCCCCCTCGCCCCGGAGTCGCACTTCGACGTCACCTACCAGATCATCGGTCCTGCCGGTCCGGACCCACAGATCGTTGCCGAAGGAAGGGAGACCTTCTACACGGGCGACATGTTCCTGCACAACCCACCTATGGGGGGAGGCTCCAGCGGAGGCTCATCGAAGCTCTCCCCGGCGGGCGCGGCGGTGCCAAAGCCGCACTACACGACGTTTCCCCCAAGGCGGTCGCTCGTGGCCTCCTGGACTGATTTCAACACCCACGACCCGGGTCTCTACGTTGTCGTCTACGGAATAGAGCCCGACGAGATTGACAAGGAGGGGGATTCGCACCTCTGGCCCGATGCTGATCCGGAGAACAACACGCTCGTGCTGGAGTTCGAGGTCGTGCCAATCGCGGATGGCTGGGCCATCCAGTAGGGGGCTTTGCGGTTGCGTCAAGGGCTTGCCGGCGGTGCAAAGTCCCAGCCAGCAGCCCTTGACCGGAAGCCGATTTGACCGAACCCGCCACCAGCCAGAATGCCCTTCCAGCTCCCCGCGCCGTCACCCGCCGGCAGGTGGAATGGGCCCTTGTCGCACTGTTCATCCTGCTTGGAACGGTGTTGCGTGTGGCCTCGCCCTCCACGATCTACTTCAACATTCACGCCGAGCGCGACGTCTGGCGCACCATTGAGATACTGGAGGGGGAACGATTCCCCCACACCGGATCGGAGCTGACCCAGGGCGGCTATACGCTCGGGCCGGCGCTCTACTTCCTGCAGATCCCTCCGCTCCTGGTCACGCTGGACCCGCGCGGCCTGCTGGTCTGGCTGGCTTTGCTCCACGCGGCGGGGCTGTGGGTGACATGGAGAATCGGGAAGGAATTTTTCTCGCGGCGGGCCGGTCTGTACGCGCTGGCGCTCTTCGCCACGTTTCCGCTGGCGGTGCTTGCGCTGCGCTACCTCTGGAACCCGAGTTACATCTTTCCCTTTTCCGCACTTTTCTACTGGGCGCTCTTCGGCTGGGTCCTGAAGGGCAAGGTCCGCCGGCTTCCGGCCCTCGTGCTGGCGGCCTGCGTGCTGTTCCAGGTGCACCTCTCGGCGGCCCTGCTGATCGTGCTGGCGGGGGCGTGCTGGGCGATCTTCCGTCCGCGGGTGGGGCGGCGGTGGCTGGCCGTGTCGGGCGGCGTGGCGCTGCTTGTCTTCGCGCCGTATATCGCGGGGGAATTGCGCACAGGACTGTGGAACACGCGGCAGATCATCAACCCGCCGGACGCGCTCATCACCGCAAACGAGGCACACATTCCCATCCTGGACAAGCAACGCCTCCGCCCGAGCGAAGGCGCCATGATGGCCCTGCAGGTCGCGCTCTCCCCCCTGTTCTACGACAGGCGGTTCGAGACCGGGTCCTTCAGTTACCTGCATCTGCTGGCGGAGCACGGTCCCGTTCTGCTTCCCCAAGGTGCCTGGGAAGTGGCGTTCCTGCTTCACAGACTGCGTTGGGGGTATATCTTTCTGTGCGGACTGGCGGGGCTCGGGTTGCTGGGGACGCTCCTGCTGGCCGGGAAGTACGGGCGAATTCCTGCGCTCTGGGGCGAGGCGTCGCCGCTGGCCCGCCGCAGGGCGGCGCTCCTCATTCTTTCCGGCGCCATCCTGACCGTTCCGCCGCTGCTCACCTCCACCATGGCCACGGACCGGGAGGGTCAGACGATTGGCGTCGGCGCCATCCGGTACTACTTCATCCTGTACCCGCTGCCGTTTCTTGTACTGGGGTGGTTCGGCTCAGCACTGGAGCGGGCGGGGGTGCGCGCCGGACTGCGGGTCATCCGGGTGATCGTGCCCGCGGCGCTGGCGGCCGCGGTCTTCCTGCAGGTCTGGACAGTGGGGTGCTACCTCGTCACGGCGCGGGAGATGCACCGGTCCTTCAAGTACTCGCTATACGAAGCCTATGACTGGCGCGTGCAGCGCGAAGCGGCCCGCATCTTGGTGGAGGATTGGGGCGTCACGGAGGAGCAGTTCGTCCGCCGGATGGACACGCTCGACCACACCTTCACGACGCAGCGGTGGGACGTGCCGTCGCTCGAGCAGGGCCTCGACTACGCCTTCTATACGCAGCCGCACCTGGGCGAGCGGGCGGAACCCCTGCACCCGGACTCGTTCTTCCTCCTGTACGATGAGCGCCGCACACCCGAGCCGGACCTCCAGGGCATCACGGTGCTGGACGAGGCGGATGCGGGCGGGCTCATTCTGCTCCGCGTCGCCGAGGGCGAGGAGCGGGACATCTCACCCATCCAGAACACATGGGAGCGTCTTCGCCGGCCGCGGAGGCTGGAGTAGGATCCTGCATTGCCGGAAGATTCACCACGAAGGCACCGAGGACACAGAGGAGAAGCCCGGAGGAATGTCAGCATTTTCTGCGTATCGCTCTGTGTTCTCTATGCCTCTTGTGGTTTATAGATGTATATTTGAGTTCGCCGAGCAGCTAATTGCATTTCGGTGTGCCCTGCCGGCCGCGCATAAGGGATTTACCACGGAGATGGTGTGTTCAGCAAGCAAGGGTTTCCAGCCTCCCGCGGCGTGATTTTTCCACAGGGTTTTTATAGTCTTCTCCCCGGACGAGGAGTGCTCTCATGAGGAGGAGTTGTTTGCGCATGAGGGCGCCGAGCGCGGCCTTGGGGGCTTTGCCATTTGCGATGAGCCGTTCGTAAATCGTTGCCATTCCGTTGGGCAGGCGCTTTGTGGTGACTGCCGACATGTAGAGGACGCTGCGGACGGTGGGATTGCCTTTCTTGCACATGGAGGTGCGTCCCCGCACGGAGCTGCCGGATTCGTGGCGGCGGGGCGAGACGCCGGCAAAGGCGGCGAGTTGGCGGCCACTGGCGAAGCGGCGAAGGTCGCCAAGCTCAGCGAGGACGGTGATGGCGGTGACGATGCCGACTCCGGGTATGGTCGTCATCCGGGCGAGGTCCGCCCGTAGGCTCTCGTCGCTGGCGGCCACGCGGGCGATTTCCGCGTCAAGGCGTTCGATGTCGCGCTCAAGGGTGTTGAGCCTTCGGGAGCGCTGCCTGCGGACGAAGGTGCTGTCGGTCCCTTCGCCGATACGGTTGGACAGGCGGACGTGCTCGTCGACCAGTTGGCGCCGCTCGCGCACGAGCGCGCGCAGTTCGAGGAAGACGGGGGCAGGGGGCTCATAGGGTGCAGGAGAGCGCTCCGCGCCAAGGCGGGCGAGCATGCGGGCGTCCACCTCGTCGGTCTTGTTGCGCAGGCCCAGGCTTTGGGCAAAGCGCTTGGCATGGAGGGGGTTGACGCAGGCCGGAGCGATGGCGGCATCGGCTTCGAGGAGCCAGCCGATCGCCTCGAGCGAGTAGCGCCCGGTGGCCTCGATAACGGCGCGGAGGGCAGCCTCCTCGCCCACTTCGCGGCGTGCCCAGCGGGCGAGTTCAGCCATGCCCGCGGGCGTGCGCTCAAAGGTGGCGACGCTGCCAAGGGGCCCGTCGAGATGGAGGGCCGCGTCAACGGAGCCCTTGGCGACGTCGATTCCGATCCACGCTGTCTGATTTACTCTCTCGGCTTGCATGACGATCTCCTGGTGAGGCATGGAGGGAGTGGTGTGCCCACGCGAGAACCGTTCTTGCAGGATACGGGCTCTTGGGCCCAGGATGGCAGTCCGGTCTTTGGGTGGAGCACGTTAGGAAGGGGCGGGC
>SLOM01000054.1 GCA_007132505.1 Candidatus Sumerlaeota bacterium | reverse complement strand
GAACGTCCCCGTGTGGGGGAGGTACCAGCGTTGGTACATATAGACAAGCCCTGTGCCGCCGTCGGTTTCCTTGGTGTTGTGTCCCCAGCCGGCGGCGGCCTGCGGCGTGGCCCAAAGGCCGTCACTCCAGCTCTGGAGCGTGTTGCCGAAGGCGTCGGCGTGGCGGCGCGCGGCGAGCTGTCCGTAGTTGTCCGAGACTGTCATGACCGAGCCCACTTGGTCGTAGTGGAAGAACAGGTCCTCGAGCTCGTACGTCGCCGGGTTGACGGTCCGGTTGCGCACGATCTGCCCGATCGAGCCGCTGGAGAAAACGTTCATCTCCACTCTCATGGGGTTCGCGCCTCCATGACTGTTCGTGGTATGTCACCGGGTGAAAACGTACCGTTTGTGGGATCATAAACCACAGCTAGCTGGTGATCAATCTGGTCAGGGCCCAGACTGTAGGAGACCCCATCTACCTCGGGGTACGGATTTCCAGTGAAAGGATCTATCTTCCGAAAATCAACATCCTTGGAAAATCCACCAAGGAATGGGTACCCCCAGTCAAAATCAAGGCGGCCATGGCGACCGGTTACAAGCGAGCGCCTGATCGCAACGTTCGCTTCCAGTGTCCCAATGTCTCCAATGCCATACAAAGAAAGCGGAAAGTATTTCCAGACAAATTCTGTCGGGGATGTTGCTCGCGGTGGAAGCGACGAGATCTCCACAAGTACTGTGACACCTCCAAGCAGCCTTAGAAGTCCGGCAACGAGCCAAATCCGGGCGAGGAAGAGTATCTCCTTCGAAGACCGTAGCCTGGTGGCAGCGAGGAATACAAGAAAACCAATAAGGCATAATGCCAGGCTAGCCCCCGTTGGCAATATGGCGAAAACAAATGAGGTGGCCACAAAGAAGACCAAGCCGAAAGCCCACCGGAGGCGCTTCTGTTGCAAACGTGAGTGAGGCATCAAAACAATCCTTTCCGTCCTTTGGGATCAGAAATAATCTGCCGAAAGAGAGTAGTCCCCTGAGCGCCATCGCTTCATCTCACCGCATTCCAACTCCTCTCTTGTAGTCCAAAGGGCATCTATACGACAATCAACACCGTCTTGAAATTCGAAAAGGCAGTTGGCATGGACCGCACGTGGCCATATCCTTCCAATGGCTACAGATGGATATGTGCCTCGGTAGCCATCAAATGGTCTCGGCTCATTACCTGTCTTGCCTTGGAACCACGGAAGGATGGCTCCGTCCTTTCCATCCTCCCCGCACATGCGATCGACGTAATCGCCGCCGCCGCCACGAAATCTCCTTTTTCTATTTTCTTCGAAGCACTCCTCTGGGATTCTTCGCTCGTACTGAGGTTCTGTGGGAGGGCCAATGTTTGAGCCATAAACAGGCTTCGCCCCCTTCACGTCCACCATCATCACCGGATCTCCCTCCGCAAACCCATACTCATGCTCCATCATCGGCGGGTACGGCGCCTGGCTCAGGAACGTCCCCGTGTGGGGGAGGTACCAGCGTTGGTACATATAGACAAGCCCTGTGCCGCCGTCGTTTTCCTTGGTGTTGTGTCCCCAGCCGGCGGCGGCCTGCGGCGTGGCCCAAAGGCCGTCACTCCAGCTCTGGAGCGTGTTGCCGAAGGCGTCGGGGTTCACGGCATCCACGAAATGCCCAGAGGTGTGGGACGTGCCGGCGAGGATGTCTATATGAGTATACGAATTCCAACGGCGTGGCGGCTTCCCAGCGCGGTTGCGCCACGGCAGCGGTCGGTGGCGGCTGGGGAAGGTCCGGGCGGGGATTGAGGTCTGTCGCGTGGCGTTCACGGCACGAGTGCCCTTGGGAGTCGGGCGAAGACCTCCACCGAAGAGTGGCGCCCGGTCAACAGTTTTGCAGGGCGGTGCGGCCGGGCGGTGAGATTCTTGCCGGTCGCCGCCTCTGAGCGCCCGATTGGCTGTCAATAGCCGGGGCCGGGGGGAATGGAGGCCAGATTACCGGTGGTTCTGCTCCGCTCAACCACCGGCTAACATCTTGGACCCCTTCGCGGGGTCTCCGGGGAAGGCCAAGGGGCTGCGACAGGCACGGCACCGCGCGGAGAGCCCCACCTTCGTCGCGCCGTTGCGGCGTTGCGTGATCCTTCCGGTCCCTTTCCTCACGCTACGGCGCCGCGACGCCACGTTGTCCGCGGTCAAGCTCCCCGGTCTGCATCCGGTAGCCCTGCATCTGCTGAGGTCCGCACCCCCTAGGCGTGAATCGGCCAAATCGGCGGATGAGTCTTTCCCCCGGGGGGCAGCACCACGCGGAGAGCCCCACCTTCGTCGCGCCGTTGCGGCGTTGCGTGATCCCCTCCTGTCCAAGCCTCACGCCGCGACCTCACGTTGCCCGCGACCGGTCACCCCGGTCTGCGTCCCGCCTCTTGGCAGGCATGCACGCGCGGAGTCCGTTCTCCCCTGATCCGGTGTGAAGCGATGCGTGAACCTGCGGGACAGGGCAAGCCATGCGGGGCTCAGTTGACCGTTGCCGGGTGGGTCCCGGACACCCCTTCAGGAGGCCGGGGGAGGCACGCGGAGCGGGGCGCTCGCGAGAATTCCACTTGCTATTTTACAGGAAATAGAGGAGCTGCTGGTCATCAATTTCCGAAGGAGACCCCGCACCATGGCGCGCACGACCTTCTCCAAACTGAGGGCGGGCCTTGGCTCGCTCCTGCTTTTGTCATTTGCCGGTGGTCTTGCAGCAGACGGCGGCCCGCCCTTCCTGAGCGGCCTGTGGGACCCCACCCCCGAAGAGCAGGCCTGGGTCGAGGCCAACGCCATCAAGCGGTTCGCCCCCACCAAGGACGTCAAGGAACTCCCGGCTGCAGTGAAGAACATCGAGTTCCTCCCCGTGGTGGGGTGGCAGGCCAATCCCAACTGCGGGGCCTACGCCCCCAGCTATTACATGAAGACGTATCAGGAGGCGCGCCGGCGCGGCTGGGGGCGCCCGAGCACACCGGACCGCATCATGAGTCCCGGCATCGCCTACCTGTTTGGGCAGTCGGATGAATTCGGCGGCTCGATGCCTGGCACGATCCGGGTCATGTCAGAGGTCGGGATCGTTCCCCTCTCCCTCCTGCCCGACAGCTACGGGTACCCCCTGACACGGTTCCCCTCGGCCAAGCTGCTGCTCGAGGCGATGCCCTATCGCGGCGGGGAGTTGGTCATGTTCGACACGAAGAGCGAGGAGGGAATTCTGGCGCTCAAGGAATGGCTGGCCGGAGGGGAGTTGGCCGTGTTTGCGATCGGGATTTCCCAAGCCACTTACGACTATGGCGACTGGCGGCCCGTTCCCGCCGTGGACAATGATGTTATCTATGGGTTGGGTGGCGTCTATATGGACGATCATGCCTTCACCCTCCTCGGGTACGATGACAACAGGACCTACAACGATGGGACGGGTGACAAGCAGGGTGCTTTCTACGGCGTGAATTCCTGGGGCACCACGTGGGGCATCGAGGACGCGGACATCGGTACGGGAGGATTTGTCTGGTTCTCCTATGACTATTTTCGCGAGGCGTCCCGCGCGCATGCCTACTCCATGACCGAGCGCGAAGACAGGGTCCCCAAGTGGGTTGGCCTCTTCGAATACGAGCATCCCTCTGCTATCGAGGCGGTGATTTCCTTCCGTGGTGGCCCGTGGCATAATCCCGAGTGGATCTCGCCCTGGCCGCCCCCAAGGCCAAGCATGCAGGCCGCCTACCACCGGGCACAGCCCCTGGCTGTGGACTTTACGGGCGGCGGTGAAAGACTCTCCGAGGTGATCTGGTGGAGGGTTGCGAACCTGGGGCCCCTTGATGGCGTGCCCAAAACCGTGAGGACGGGTATAGCCCACGCCCTTCGGATCTTCGAGTACGACGACATCATGGCGGAGCTTGCCGGGCCGATGTTTCTTCCGGGGGCGCCGGGGCACTGGCGGGATGTCCCCCTCGATGACATTCAGGCCTCCTCACTCGACGCCGACGGCCTCCCAATGGAGGTGACGGGAACTCTCCTCGACATGAAGTTCATCCCGGTGGGCATGTATGACACCGGTGAGGAGGTTCTCGATCCTCCCGTGGGCTGGGGAGGGGTCGTCTTCGCGGACCTGAACCGGAGCGGCCTGCCCGACCTCGTGGCGATCGGGTGGTCCTTCGGTATGACAACCCAGGTTTACGAGAACCTTGGTGGCGGGAACTTCCGGCGGGTGGAGGATCATGGGCTTCCCAACGTAACAGAGGCGGCGGTGGCAGTAGGAGATTTCGACCGCGACGGCTGGCCGGACATCGCCCTGTGCGGCATGCACGAAGGAGAAGGATTCACAAGGGTCTATCGCAATCTCGGCGGCTTCCGGTTCCACGACGTAGAAGCCGGCTTGCCCGGCGTGTCGGGTGACACCTTTCAGCCGGCCTCGATTGCCTGGGGGGACTATGACAACGATGGGCTCGAGGACCTGGCCTTCTGGGGACGGTCTGCATCGCCGGGTGTACCAAACCGGATTCATCTATACCGGAACAGGGGCGATGGCACCTTCGAACCCGCCCCGTTTCAATTCCCCGCAGGCGGGCCCACCGGCCGGGTGGCATGGCATGACGTCAACGGCAACGGCCTGCTCGACCTCTGCGCCGGCGCCAGCGTCTTCCTGAACATGGGCAACGGCATGCTGTCCACCACCCCGGCAGGATTCTTCCCGGGAGTGGGCATTTGGGCTGATTTTACGGGCAAGGGTCTGCCTGAGGTGGCATCCATTGAAACAGGGGGAGTGCTCAGGTTTTACCGTTACACTGAGCAGAATACTCTTGAGTTTGCGGGAGTGACCCTGGGCCCACACTACCTCACGCACTCAGCCCCACTGGTTGCCGCGGACTATAACAATGATGGCCGGATGGACCTGATCTCCGGAGGTGTGAGAGGAAGTGTGGCCACCGGCAGGGTCACCACTTTCTTCCGGCAGACTGCGGAAGGGACCTTCGAGCCCAGCGGATTGGAATTGGGCGCAGCGGACATGGGCTCCCTCGCCATCGCGGACCTCGACGCTGACGGTGGCCTGGATATACTGACAACGGGATTCGACACGTTGCCCCCGGATGGTACGCCGTTCACACAGACCCTGAGTTCGAAGCTCCACAGAAACCGTCTGCGCAACAGCCCGCCTGGAATGATCCGGAATACGGCTCCCCAGCCGCCTGTCAACCTTGCCGTGCAAAACGGCATGGGCGAGAACGACTTTGTCTTCGTCTGGGACCATGGCACCGATGCCGAAACGCCACAGGCGGCCCTGGCCTACAACGTACGTATTGGCTCTTGGCCCGGTGCCAGCAACATCGTCAGTCCGGGTTCCTGCGCGCCGGTGACCCCGGTGTTGCGCTACTATCGCATTGCACCGGACCAGCCCGGCCTCATCCTGCGCGACCTGCCTCCGGGTCACTACTATTGGTCGGTGCGCACAGTGGATGGTGGGCTGCTCGCCTCGGAATGGGCAGCAGAGCAGCATTTCGCAATGCTGGATGGATTTATCATTGAAGATTTTAATACGGACGGGATCTTCGACGCCGCGGATCTGGTGGCCTTCGGGAGGATGCTACGGGAACACCGGAGGGAGCTGCCTCTTCTCTACGACTTCAACGAGGATGGAACAATCAGCCAGCCAGACCTGCGAACGCTGGCAAACCGCCTTCTCGGCTCCACGGCGCTGCACCCGGGTGATTATGCAATCGGCCCCGACGGCG
>SLOM01000032.1 GCA_007132505.1 Candidatus Sumerlaeota bacterium | reverse complement strand
GTGGGCGGAGCTGCTCGTCCTCGGCGGGGGGCTCCTGCTCAATGACGGCGGGCATGAGCTCTTGCTGACAGGACGCGTCCCCGATTTCGCCGATGGCAGTGCCACCACGCCCGGCGTCCGCGCCCTGGACGGTGGCAGTCCGGTGTACTCGGACGATCCTGCGGACTTCGCCGCAAGCCACGTCATCGGGCCGCTCTCCCGCCGGATCGGCGAGGACGAGGGCACGGCGGGGGAGAGCCATTATTTCTTCCCGGTTGGGGACGCGGAAGGTCTGGCGCCTTTCCGATTCGACCTCTCACCGGCGCAATCCGCCGGCGGCGAGGATGGCACCGGCACCATGACCGTCACGTCCACCGGTGGTGCGCCGCATCCAGGCACCGGGCCGGAGGACACTGTGCTGGAGCGTTTCTGGACTATTGAAACCAAAGGGTTTACCGCGACTGACGGAGGCGGTGTTGTACTGCACTCGCGCGGGCACCGGTTCCTCTTTGGCGACGCGGACAAGCCGGCCGGTTTCGACGGCGCAGCGCAGCATGGCTATCTGGCGCAGTATCTCGACACCGGCGCTGGCCTGTGGACCACGAACGAGACGCCCGCGGCCGGTGTGCTCTGGGGCATCGAGTCCGATCCGGCGTTCTCCTTCGCCCAGCTGGGTGGTGCTCCGGAAACGAACAACTTCGTCATGCCGGCTGGCGGGGCGGAGCCGCTGGCCCTGGACTTCACCGTGTTCGCGCGCGAGGACCCGGTGTCCGTGGACGCCTGGCTGCTCTTGGGCCAATGACCCTTCCTTCGGGGCGATCTCGGGGAGTCCGCCGCAATTAATCGGCAGACTCCCCATTTTTTTTGCCGGCCGGGCAGCCCATGTGATGCGGTTTTCCACAGATGCGTGGCGGGAATGAGAGAAAGGGCACAGCACAAAGCACTGACACTGTTTGTCTTGGGTACGCCGGAAGGTCCTTGGAGGGTCTGTGGAAAAGTTTCGCCTGCCATCTGGGTTTAAGGCTTTATCACCCAAGGCCTCGTGGAGTTCCCCGAGCGGCGGTTTTCGAGTGACATCCGCCCCCACTTCGATGATGATCCACCTTGCAGCGTATGCGCACCAACTCGCTTTCGTGAGACGTGGCCCTCCAAGGGCCGGCCAGTTGGGTAGAAGAGAGCAAAGTGCAGGATCGGGACTGCGGCAAGACCGCAGATCCCACGGCTGATGATCCAAGGGCGGTTGTAGAGATCCGAATTCCCGGGAAGTGCCTCTAGCGATGGAAGTAGGAGCGAGTAGCTGGATAATCCTGTTCGGACTTGCGGCGGTTCTGCCCCTGCTCGTGTACAAGGTGGCCAGCCTGCCCGCGCAGAAGTTTCTGGCAGGCCGGGTTACGGAGAAGAATCTTCGCATTCAGCTCGGCGCGTTCAGCCTGCTGGCCGCCGGTACGATCCTTTTCGTGTACCTGTGGGAGCTGGGAGCCAACATCCCGGGGCTGGGTGCGCTGGGCATCTTGGTGATCCTGGCGACGATGGTCGCGGCGGTGGAGCAAATCTACCGCCTGCCGACGCAGTTTACCCTCGCGATCCGATTTGCCGTCGGGGTCCTTGCCTTCCTGCTGGGCTTCCGTTTCGATCTGGCGGGCACGTGGACGCTCCTGCACCCGCTGGTGGCCCAGGGTCTCGACCTCGGGCTGACGGTCCTTTTCTTTGCTGCCGTCGTCTATACAATCTCTGTTTTGGACAGCCTGAGAGGTCTGGCGCCGGGCGTTGTGATGGTTGTGGCGCTGACGCTGTTCACGCTCATGTTGGCTTGGGCGCGCACGGACGTGATTCTGCTTCCGCTGATCATTGCGGGCATGTGCGCTGGCCACATGCTGCTGCTGGGCGCCGACCACCGCATTTCCTTCGGCGCGGTGGGTCAGATGTTCGTGGGCGTCCTGCTGGCCGGTTCCACACTGGCCTCCCGTACCTGGGGGCCGACGCTGACGATGCTCTTCGTGCCGCTGATTGCCTGTGCGGTGCCGATCGCGGAGCGCGCCCTTTCGCTTTTCTCGCGCCTGAGCACCGGCGTGGAGGCACCCCCGCGTCCCGCGCAGCTTCATGCGCTGCTCCTCAGCATCGGGTTCTCCAGCCGGTGGGTCGTGATCTTCTTCCTGATCCTGACCCTGCAGATCGGGGTGACGATCCACCTTGTCTATGCGGCGAAGTCCCCGGTCCTTGCCGTGGTGGTGGGCGTGAGCCTGATCATGCTGGTGGGCTTTCCGCTTGCGTGCCTGCTGAAGCTTTCCGAGCGGCTTGAGCGCCGGCTTCATCCCGGCCGGCTGCGCATCCTCTATTTCTCCCACTATTTCTATCCCGAAGTGAACGCTCCCGCCTCGCGTCTATACGAGCACGCGCGCCGGTGGGTCCGGCAGGGGCACCAGGTCACCGTCATCTGCCCCGTCCCCAGCGCACCGCATGGATGGCCTTACGAGGGATATCAGAATGCGCTCTGGCAGGAGGAGAACATTGACGGGATCCGCGTGATCCGTGTGTGGACGTTCATTGCCGCAAACCGCCGGCGCATCCGCAGGTGCATCAACTATGTCTCCTTCCTCGGCTCCTCGTTGCTGGCCCTCTTCTTCATCCGCCGGCACGACGTGATTGTCTCTACCTCGCCCCAGTTCTTCTGCGGGCTGATCGGGGCGTTTGCGAAGTTCTACCGGCGCGAGCGCTTCGTGCTTGAGGTGCGGGACATCTGGCCGGAATCCATCGAGGCCGTCGGCGCGGGCAAGAAGCGCCTCATCCTCAACGCCGTTGGCAAGGTCGCCCACTGGATGTACGATCAGGCTGACCACATCATCACGGTGGGGGATGGGTACCGGGAGAAGCTGCTGGAAGTCAGCGAAGTCCCGCCGGACAAGGTCAGCGTCGTCTATAACGGCATTGATTTCGAGCGCTTCCGGCTCCAGACAAAGGAAGCGCCACGGCTCTTCCACGAACTGGGAATACAGGACAAGTTCGTCGTGACCTACGCCGGCACGATCGGAATGGCACACGGGCTTGAAGCGGTTCTCAAGGCGGCGGAACTGACGAAGGACCGGCCGGAAATTGCCTGGTTGATCGTGGGCGATGGAGCCGAGAAGTGCCGCCTGTCGGGACTCGCGCGCGCGAAGGGACTGAGCAATGTCCACTTCACAGGACTCCTTCCCAAGGAACGCATTCCGGAGATACTGGCCGCAAGCGGTGCGGGTCTTGTTCACCTGCGGCGGACCGAGCTGTTCAAGACGGTCATGCCGTCAAAACTCTTCGAGGCGATGGCGCTCGGCCGGCCGGTGATCCTTGGCGTTGCGGGCCTTGCCGCGCGGTTGCTCAGGGAGGCTGGCGCCGGTGTGGCCGTCGAGCCGGAGAATCCCGTGGAGCTGGCCGACGCAGCGCTCCGCCTGTCGCGTGACCCACGGCAGTGCCGGGCGTTCGGTACCGCCGGACAGTCCTTTGTGCGCCAGTACTTCAACCGCGACGAGCTGGCCGGGCTTTTCCTTGACGTCCTTCGCCGTGTCTGCGTGGCTTCGGCTGTGGAAGAAGGCGCCCTTGAAGCAGAAGTGCCCGAGGAGGAACGCAGCCTCCCCAGCGGATCGGCCGGCATCCCCCAACTGGTCCCCGGTACAAGGTCCGGAACCCACCGGTCCCGGCACGAGTCCTAGGGACAGTTCCCTGTGACCACACGCTTACCGATGCGAGAGACTGGAGCCAGCAACCAGTGAAAATCATCAATATAGTCGGGGCGCGGCCCAATTTCATGAAGATAGCGCCCCTCATGGAATCCTATCGGGACTATCCCCACATCAGGCCGCTCCTCGTTCATACCGGCCAGCATTACGATGAGAAGATGAGCGACCTCTTCTTCCGTCAGCTTGGTATCCCGGAGCCCGACCTGAATCTTGACGCCGGCTCTGGCAGCCACGCGGCTCAGACGGCCTCCATCATGACCGCGATCGAGCCGGTGCTGTTGGATGAGCGCCCCGACGCCCTCCTCGTTGTCGGTGACGTGAACAGCACCATCGCCTGCGGGCTGGTCGCCGTGAAGCTCGGCATACCCCTCATCCACGTGGAGGCGGGCCTGCGCAGCTTCGACCGCAGCATGCCCGAGGAGGTCAACCGCGTCCTGACAGACTCCATCAGCGAGCTGTTTTTCTGCACGGAGCAGAGCGGCGTGGACAACCTGCTCGCGGAGGGGATCGCACCCGGGCGGATTCACCTCGTCGGCAACGTGATGATTGATACGCTCCTGCGCAACCGGGAGAAGGCAGAAGCATCGAATATTCTCGCGGAGCATGGGCTTGAGGCAGAGAATTACGCCGTCATGACGCTGCACCGCCCCTCCAACGTGGACGATCCGGCCGCCATGGGACGTATCCTGGATGCCGTGCAGACCATCCAGCAGGATATGCCTCTGGTCTTCCCGGTCCATCCAAGAACCGAGGGAAGGCTCCGTCACTTCGGCCTGTCCGGCCAGCTTGACTCCATGAAGAACGTGCTCCGGATTCCGCCCTCAGGGTACTTGGATTTCCTCAAGCTGACTGCGAACGCTGCCGTGGTGCTGACCGACTCCGGGGGTATCCAAGAGGAGAGCACCATACTGGGTGTGCCCTGCATCACTTTGCGTGAAAACACTGAACGGCCCGTGACGGTCGAGGTCGGCGCAAACCGGCTGGCAGGCAATGACACGGGCCGGATACTCGAAGCCTACCGCCGGTCACGGCTTGCAGAGCGGGGTGGGTGGGCACCGCCGCCGTTCTGGGATGGCAAGGCCGCCGAACGTACCGTTGCGGTGATTGATCAGTGGTGGGATGAGATCTGCGGAAGGCAGCGGGAAAGCGGGGAGCTGAGCGCCACCGCCGGCAGTTGACCTGCCGCTCTTCCGCTCAGGCGGCAGCCCCGGCCGCGCCTCTGCTTCTTCCCCGCCGTCCTCCCCGATGGCGGGGTTTCTTTGTGCCCAGGAAGCCCACCGACACTACGAACTCCGGTGGAACCGCCAGCTCGTAGCACCCGGCGAGGATGGGCATCGTAAAGGCCAGGCGGATCTGCGTCTTCGTACAGCGGCGCACCACACCCTCGGCCCCGGCAAGCGGACCCTGAACGATGCGCGCGACTCGGCCCGTCTCCGGCATCGGTCCGAGCTCGGGGTGGCGGTCCTGGGAGCACAATTCCCGGAGCACGGCCATCTCATGATTCAGCACGGGCGACGGCCGGCGTGGGCTGGCTCCAGCCACATAGAGAACACTCTGGGTCCTCGCCACGCGGTCTGGCAGCAGCTCCGGGTCCTCCGCCGTCCGGAAGAACACGTACCGGGTGAAGAGCAGCGGGGGTTCTCCCTCGGCGCCACGGCGCATCCACTCGTCAAGGTGCACCAGTGCCGGAAGGAATCGCTCCTCCAGTCCGGCATCCTGCAGTTCCTCCCGGGCACGCCACTCCTGTCCGGGCAGCGTGTAGGCTGCGTACCAGTTTGGTTCGCTTGGGTGGATGGATTGTTCCCGCGGTGACTGCGGGGGGCACTCATGGATCATTTGCCATGCCTGATGTTTTGACTCCCTGGAAGTGCATTTATTTCCTGCCGATTATATTAAGGGGAACTCCCCTGCCGGACCGTTCTTATTAGCCAACTTGCCTAGTGGCAAGCCCCAATGTCAAAGGATTGCCCATTCTTGCCCGGGCCCCCTGATGAACCGATTGATTGACGACGGAAACACAAGGCCATCCGC
>SLOM01000123.1 GCA_007132505.1 Candidatus Sumerlaeota bacterium | reverse complement strand
CCTGGAACGACATCCGGGACCCGTGGGAGAGCGTCCAGGAGGACTACGCGCCTCCGGCGCACCTGATGCACCTTTTCCGGCGGAAGGATCCCTCCGGTACCGGTGGCTATACGAACGATGGCGTCCCGACGCCCAACCGCGTCGGCCAGAGCATGCACCTGGCCCGCCCCATCGGAGGAACGGCGCGCCGCACCATACCGCCACCCTCCCGCGAAAGCACCGGCCGCCACTACCGCATCTACCAGACACCCCTGCCGTCCGACATGAAGGACGAGGAGAAGAAATAACCCGGCGGCACGGTGAGAGGTCCCCTCAGGCTGTCCGTCTTGCGGTCCGCCTCAACTGCGTCTGCCGGGATCCAGGAGATGCACTTGTTCCTTCCCCAGGGGCAAATCCCGTCCCGCACATCCAGTGCGCTTTCGTGGACAGCGCCAGTATCGCTGTCCGTTCCTGCGTGAATAACCAAGGACCATGACAGACTTGCAGCTGGGGCACCGGGGAACAGAAATGGTGAACGAATGATCACCATCAATCTGACGGCGGATGCTGGCGAGAGCGGGGGACACGGATTGATCTTCGCGCTCGCGTTCCGGTGAGGGCAGCATGTCTGCCACGACGTCCAGCCATTGCAAGATCATGTGCTCATCAACGAGGAATATCCGGTCGTCCTTTTCGAATTCCAGCTCCGCTGGCTTCGAAAAGCGCCCACTCGTGACATACATGGCCTTGTCGTACTTGTCTCGCGCCATGATTCCATAGAGCATCCTGACATCGGCAACCGGGATGGGCTCATGCCGGTAGTGCTTGCATTGAACGGCCATCCGCTTTCCGCCTTTCCTTGCAATCAGGTCAACTCCCCCGTCAGGTTCGTCTTTTCCTACATGTTCAACCTCGTAACCCCGAAGCTTTAGAAGCTGAGCAATGAATAGCTCAAAGTCCTGCCACCGGAGCTCGCGGATGCCGCCTGCGTCAGGGTGCTGGCGGGAGAGGAATTGTTTCCGCCCTTCACGCCCAAACGCCAACGCCAAAATAGTCCCGAACGCGAGGGAGAGCACGCACAGTGCGACCAGCGCGATCGAGGTAGTCCAGCTCCCGGTCAAAAACCGGAAGATCGCCGAGAGAATTAGCAAACACACAACGAAGGCGACGCTCGCCCGACTCTCGCCCACATTCTCCAGCCATGCGGCCAACCTGTCGATCAGCTTGTCCGTCCAGTCCCTCGTATCCCCCGAATTCCTTGCCATTGCGCCGTGAGAACCCTTCCCTCGTGTTGATTGCGTCACATTGCGCCTGCCCCTACCACCGAACGCGGTGGAGGGCCACCGACCAGTCCTCCGCCTGCCACGTGAAGCGGCCGTCCTGCAGGCGGACCTCGGCCCCGTGCTCGGCGAGTGCCTCCAGCCCCCGCGCGCCACGCAGGAACGGCGGCAACGGGAGGTCCACTCTCCCCGGCTCCGGTTCGCGGGCAAGGAAGACGAGCACCGTTTCCTCCGGGGCGACGCGCGCAATCGCGAGCCGCTCCTCCTCGAACTCCCACAGGACCAGTGCACCCCGCCGCAGCGCCACGGAATCCCGCCGGGCGTGGGCCAGCCGGGAAACGAGGTCGAACGTGGCCTGCTGGTGTTCGTTCCATCCGTCCCATTGCATGAACCGGCGGTTGTCGGGGTCGGCGGCGCCTGTCATGCCGATTTCGTCGCCGTAATACACGGTCGGCGGTCCATCCAGCGCGAACACAATCCCGAAGGCGAACTGGAGTTTCCGGTAGCTGGAGTCGTGGAGGACGACGGGGGGATCTTCGAAGGCGAGGTCGCGGTCGTCGGGTGCGTCGGGCCCGCCGAGGATGCCGTCCGCGTAGGCCATGAACCGCGGGACGTCGTGATTCCCTGCCAGGGGGCTGTTGATGGAGGAGGCCAGATAGGCGCGCTTGGAGCGGCGGATCGCCCGCGCCAGCCCGGCCATGTTGCCCTGCCCGGTGGCGGCCGTATCCCGGATGGCGAAGTGCAGGGGGAAGTCGAACTGGCCGTCCATCATGTCGGGGCCGATGTAGCGGCGGATGACCTCCGGGCTTTCGATGGTTTCGCCGAGCTGATAGACACGCCGGCCTTCCGGCATGGCCACGTCCTGGCGCAGGCGTTCGGTGAGCGCCCTCCAAAAGCGGGCCGGGACGTGCTTGACGGCGTCGTGCCGGAAGCCGTCCGCGCCTGTTTCCCGGAGCCACCATGCGGCGTTTTCCGCCTGGAAATCAACAAGCGCATCGCTGGCCTCGAAATCGAGCGTCGGCAGAAAATCATCGAACCAGGTCGTGTAGGGGTGTTCGTTCCAGAGCCGCAGGTTCCGCCGCCCGTCCGGCAGTTCGTAGGGCGTGACACGATCACCGAATTCTTCGAGCAGCGGATGGTCTTCGTGAACATGGTTGGCGACGAAGTCCAGCAGTACCGCCATGCCGCTCTCGTGCGCCCGGCCCACCAGCCGGCGAAGGTCCTCCATGCTCCCGAACTGCTCGTTCGTCTCCGTGGAGGAGACCGGCCAGTAACCATGGTAGGAGGTGAAGTAGCGGCCCGGCTCGACGGATTCCTGCTCGACCTTTGGGGTGTTCTTGTTGACCGGGGAAATCCACAGCGTCGTCACACCCAGCCGATCGAAGTACCCCTCGTCCATCTTACGGATGATGCCTTCCCAGTCGCCGCCCTTATAGTTTGCGATGGGATGGAGTTCCGGATGCTCGGCCGGACGGTTGAGCTCCGGATTCCCGTCGTAGAACCGGTCCGTCACGATGGAGTAGATGATCTCGTCCCGGGGCGTGCGGGGTGCATCCGCCGTGGCAAGGCGGAAGGAGGCCCCCTCCACCTCCCCGTCCTCGTGCGTGTAGAGGATCGTGATCTCGTGCTCGGCCGCGGCCCACTCACCGGCGGGAAGCCGGAGGGCCACGATGCCTGTTTCCGTGTCCGCGGTGAAGTGGTCCGTGTGTAGCTCCTGGTTGTTGCGGAGGACGGTCAGCCGGGCCGGGTCGAGCCGGAAGGATTCCTCCAGCGGGTGGAGCAGGACGCCGCCCTGGCCCGGTTCGGGCACCTGCCGGCCGCCGAGCGGATAGAAGGCAATCCGTGGTTCACCGGCCGGCTCCACGGTCAGCAGGGAGTTGCCGTATCCTCCCTCCTGCCGGCGAGGGTTGGCGGGGTCGGCCACCCATTCGCCGTCCACGATGAGCTTGTACTCGTGGTCTCCCGGCGGAACGCGGATGCGGCCGAAAAAAGTGCCATCCGGCTCCCGGTCCAGCTCGACCGCCTGGCCCTCCCAGGCGGTGAAAGTCCCCGCCACGCGGACCGAACCGGGCTCTTCGCCCTCTTCCGGAGAATAGCCGAACGCGATTTCGGGGTGCCGGTCCACAAAGACCGGAATCGCGAAGACCCCCCGGCCGGTGCTGACGCGGACGAGCGCCATTCCTCCGGCACCTTCCGGAGCCCGGAGATGGACACCATCGGTGCCAGTCATGGCGGTCTGCAGCCGGTGTGTGGTGCCTTCCTGCCGGACCCACTCAATCAGGGGCGCGTAATCACCACCGAGGCCGATAACGGAGAGCACGCGCTCCTCTCCCGGAGTCATTCGCACGATGCCGGGAGCGAGGGGGGCGTCGGTGTGTTGCCAGATGGGGGCGCCGGGAACCGGCACGAAGACCTCCCGCGCGATTGTGTCCTGCCGCGTCTGACATCCAGCTACGGGAAGGAGCAGGGCAAGCAGGAGCAGTGCGTGTGCCCGCGTCAACGTTCCGGCGGAAAAGGAGGTGCGCATCGGCAAAGACTCCGGGAAGGTGACAGTGAGTGGTGGGACCGGGGAGGACCTCTCCTGCAGTGTTCCACCGGAGCACCCGGGCTCAAGGAGATTGTCCAAAAGCCTCCAGCGCCCCACTCCCGTAATTCCCGGCGGAAGACCGAGCCGGGGTGGGAGCCGCCGGACCTTCGTTTGGCGTCGTTTGCCATTGACCGGGGACCCTGCAATTGGCCGACTGAACCGTAACGATGCCGGCGCCGGTCCGGTTGACGGTGTTTACAGCGTGGCACGTTCGCAACATCATCCGTCATGCTCCGGCAGACGGGACTCGAAAGGCCTCCTGCAAGATGAACTCTCCCCGGACCCCCCTCCGACGGGCAGCGCCCGGCTTCACCTTGATCGAGCTGCTCATCGTCGTCGCCATCATTGCCATCCTTGCGGCCATTGCGGTGCCGAATTTCCTGGAAGCACAGACACGCTCCAAAGTCTCCCGGACCCTGTCGGATTTCCGCACCCTGCGCACCGGCCTCGAGTCCTACCAGATTGACAACAATCAGTACCCCGAGACGGACCTGGGCCTCAGCATGCTCAACCAGGGGTACCTAAGCTACTACCGCCTCACGACGCCCATTGCGTACCTTTCTTCGATTCCCTCCTCACCGTGGAGGGAGAAGTACGGGACGGCCGACCCCGCCAGCCCCAAGATCGCATCGGAAATCAACGGGTACCTCTACGTGCGGCGTCTCGCAATTGATGGAAATGACGACCCGGATTACCTGCTCGACCGACGGGTGTATATCTTCCAGGGCGCTCTGACACCGTCGCGGAACCTGCGCCGGGGTGAATGGCTCCTCAAGTCCGTCGGCCCGAACAACCGCGACGACCGCGCCGCCCCCCCCGAGGGGTTGGGAATTCAGGCAAGACTCTACGACCCAACAAACGGCACGCTAAGCGACGGCGACATCGTGCAATTCAATGATGTGAACCCCTTCGGCTGACCGCCGCTGCCCGGCACCTGCTTGCCCCCTGAACATGGAAAGGTGCGCCTGATGAAAACAGACCGCCCAGGAATCTTTTTTCTCCGGCAGGGGTTGGCAATGCCCGCTGCCTTCGCCGCGCTGCTCCTCCTTCATCCCGCTTGGAACATCAACGCACAGGTCCCCGGACAGGAATTCCTGACCGAACGCGAGGTGGAGTTCGACACCCCACCAAACATCGAAGCCACGGACATCGGAGGCGGCGAGTACCTCGTCACGATCTACTGGACTCCCGAGGAGGAGGTGACGGACCCGGGCATCGCCGGCGAGTTCAATTCGTGGAACCGCAGCGCGAATCCCTTCGAAGGCCCCGACGAGGAGGGCCGGTACGAGACGGTCCTGCGCCTCGACGACGGGGAGTATCGCTACAAGTTCGTGCACGGGGCGGACGGGTGGCTGCACGATCCCGAGAACCCGGACCGTGAGCCCGATGGCTATGGCGGGCACAATTCCATCCTCCGGCTCGGCAGCGCGGCCCTCCTCGCCGGACAGGAGGCGGAACGCGGCGACGGTGTCATATTCACGCACGCCCTTGCCCACAGGCCGGATGAGCCAACCTACTTCGATCACTATGACGAGGGGAGAGTCACGATCCGGCTCCGTACGCTTCGCGAGGACCTTGAGGGCGCCGAGCTGCTCCTTGTTGGTCGGGACGGACGCGAGCGGGCGCTTCCGATGGAACTCGTGGCACATGACACCATCTACGAGTTCCATGAGTACCACCTCGATGTGAACCGCGAGGAGGAATTGGACGGCTTCCGCCCGGTGGCGTACCACTTCCGGCTGCTGGACGGGCCGGAGGGGCAGGAGTGGGGCGGGTTGCGCCCCCTTGTCCTGCCGGAAGCTGATCGCTATCGTGCCCCGGATTGGGCAAAGGACGCGGTATGGTATCAGATTATGATAGACCGTTTCCGCGACGGGGACCCCACGAACAATCCCGAATATACAGAGGGAACCGGGCGTTCTGAAGTCACCCACCCGTGGACCAGCCCCTGGTATGAGGAACAACCATGGGAGCGCGAAGACGGCGCCACCTTCTGGGAATGGTCCATGTACGATCGCCTCTACGGCGGCGACTTCCAGGGGGTCATGGACAAGCTGGACTACCTGGAGGACCTGGGCGTCACGGCCATCTATTTCAATCCCGTCTTCGAGGCCACGACCGCCCACAAGTACAATGCGAAGAGCTATATCCACGCGGACGACGGGTACGGTGTGCCCGGGGAATTCGCGCGTTCCGCGGAGCGGGAGGACATGCTGGACCCCGATACCTGGGAGTTCAACGAGTCGGACGAAAAGCTCCTGGAGCTCGTGCGCGAAATCAAGGCGCGGGACATGCACGTCATTTTCGACGGCGTCTGGAACCATCTCGGCGAGGATTCCGTTCCCTTCCTCCATGTGCGGGAGCACGGCGAGAACTCGCCCTTCGCGGATTGGTTCGACATCGTCTCGTGGGAACCCTTCGAGTACCGCGGCTGGGCCGGCTTCGGCGGACTGCCTGCCTTCCGTAAGGACCCTGAGAAGGGCCTCGCGAGCGAATCACTCCGCGAACACGTCCTTGCCGTCACCCGGCGCTGGATGGACCCGCACGGGGACGGCAGCCTCCGGGACGGTATAGACGGATGGCGGCTTGACGTGCCGATGGAAATCCCGATGCCCTTCTGGGACGAATGGTGCGATTACGTCCGCGAGATCAACCCGGACGCCTACATCGTGGGCGAAGTGTGGGACCCCGCCGAGGAGTGGCTCGACGGGAGGCGCTTTGACGCCGTCATGAATTACCAGTTCGCCATGGCAGCGTTCCGGTTCTTCGGCAACGTGGAGGAGAAGACAACAGCCAGCGAGTTCGATAATGAGCTCGCCCGCCTCCGGATCCGGTACCCGCGGCAATCCACCTATGTCCTGCAGAATCTTTACGACAGTCACGACACCGACCGCTGGGTCTCGAGGCTGGCGAATCCCGACATGCAGTACGATACGCAAAACCGGATTCAGGACACCGGGCCGGATTTCTTCGACGAGCGGCCGGGGCCCGAGTACTACCGCCGCATGAAGCTGATGGCTCTCTTCCAGGTCACCTACCTTGGCGCACCGATGATATGGTACGGCACCGAGGTGGGCATGTATGGCGCCGATGATCCCCGGAACCGCATGCCCATGTGGTGGGAGGACATGATGCCGTACGAAAAGGAAGACTACTGGATAGATCACGACCTGAAGGAAGAATTCCGCAACCTGTTCGCCATGCGCAATGGCGAGGAGCTGCTCCGCCGCGGCGAGTACCGTACACTGCTCACAGACGACGAACGGGACATCTTCGGCTTCGAGCGCTACACGCAGGACGAACCGGAGCACCTGATTGTTCTCCTCAACAATAGCGATGAGGAACGCGAGGTGTCGCTGGAGCTTCCCGAGGGAACACTGGGCAAGGTCTTCGGCCGGGGTGAAGTCAGCGCGGGCACGAGCCGCACCGTTACCCTTGAGCCGGTGGCCGGTGCCGTATTTCGCCACACGCCACGATGACGTTTCCACTTGAAAGGACCTGCAAAGCGGGATGAGGGACGGATGGAAATCGGCCGCACGGTGGAGGCAACTTGCGCTGGCTTCGGCGCTGGGTCTCTGGGGTACAACCGCCGTGCGCGCGGAAGTCGTCCTTCAGTATTTCGAGGGCCGCTGGGACACGATCGAGCGCCGCATGCCGGACATCTTCATGTCAGGCTATTCCGGCCTGTGGATCCCTCCCGCCAGCCGCGCGGACTCAGGAAATCATAGCGTCGGGTACGACGTGT
This sequence comes from Candidatus Sumerlaeota bacterium, assembly GCA_007132505.1. Lineage (GTDB taxonomy): Bacteria > Sumerlaeota > Sumerlaeia > SLMS01 > SLMS01 > SLMS01. The sequence goes on along the minus strand of SLOM01000123.1, from coordinate 11,844 downwards.
TCGACCGCTTTGATCTCGGCTCAGAGGGCAACGAGACGCTCTATGGGACCGAGTCGAGCCTGCGATACATGGTGAACCAGGCCAACCGCGCCGGAATTCTCGTCAACCTGGATATTATCTATAATCATAACGGCTTCAGCGACGGCTACCGTGGCGACCGGGCGGGCCAGCCCCCCTGTCAGCTCCGCTGGGCCGTTGGGCAGGGTGGCTATCCCGGTTTCGTCATGAGTGGGCGCGACCTGGGTCCCGAGTATCCCTTCGACATGGAGTTCCGCCACATTTGTCCCTCGGAGGAGTTCCCTTCGCCGAGTTGCGAGGATGACCCGCTCAACTGCCGGATTTCCGGACTCATTGACATACGCCACGAGACAGATTTCCAGTTCATTCGCCACCCTGTGCACCATGGAGACCCCGAGAACATACCCTTCCAGGAACACCGGGTGAGCGAGCAGAATCGCCGCTTCTACCCCGACAGCAACCTTGAGCCGTATGACGACGGAGTCTATCCTTTCAACCTCGCCGATCCCATGGCCGGGGAGCCATACACGGAAAACGTCAGCGATATGCTCATGCGCCATACACAATGGTTGACCGAGGTCATCGGGATTGACGGATTCCGCCTGGACGCCTTCAAGCACATGCCCCATCAGTGGTTCGAGGACAACTTCGACTTCATCGTCCACCAGCGGGCCTGTGATTTCTGGGGCCGGCCCCGCACGCCGTTCTCCTTCGTTGAGAGCATCGAGGGGGAAATCGGCGCGCTAGCGACCGCCCACCGCCGCGACGGATACGGGAACCGGGCGCCGCTCGATTTTCCTCTCAAGTTCGCCATGAACAACAACCTCGGGAACCCGAACGGCAGCCTCGCGAATCTGCTCTGGCAGACCGCCGACAGCCTGGACGGCAACGCCCAGAATGGCCGCGCGTCGGTCCTCTTCGTGCAAAGCCACGACACCGGCTTTATTGGAGACCCGCCACCGCTTCAGAACGCCGCATACGCCCACATCCTCTCGCGCCACGGCACCGCCATCGTCTATTACAACGCAGAGGAGTTCCTGGACGCCCTCGGGCCGCGCGATTTTCCGAACAGGCAAAGCCGGGGCGACGCCCTGGGCCAGTACGGCGATATCATGACGAGACTCGTGGACGTGAAGAACAACTTCGTGTCACACCGCGATGGGAATTCCTTCCGCTCGATGTGGGAGGACAACGACTACATCGCCTACGAACTGGACAACACCCTCGTTGCCGGAATCACGGACCGTGACGACAGTGGCACTGGTGGAAACGGCTACGAAACGCGCACGGTGGACAATTTCGGCTTCCGGAACATGACACTGACGGAAATAACCGGAAACGCGTCCGACCCGCTTGTTGACCCCAACGGCGATATCCCCCTCACGATTGAAATCCCCCCCGAGGGCGCCATCGAGCTTCGTGTTCCGACAGTCCGAAACGCCAACGGGGAGCCCCACGGCCGGCCCTACGTCATGTATTCCATCGAGCCGCCGCAGGGGACGCTCACGGTGCTCGAGCCGGACGGGCACCTCCCCCTCGACGGCCCGGAAGTTCCGGACGCCGTTGCCCGGCGCACGGAGATACCCGTACTCACCGGAGACACTGCAACCATCGAGCTGCAGATTGATCAAGACGGCACGCAGGAGGATAATGCCGTCATCAGGTGGAACCACGGCCTTGACGTGGACGGCGACGACAGCGGCGCTTTTGGTATTGCGCATGGGGTGGACGATCCGCTACTGGCCGGATTCGAGAACTTCACGACGCACAGCTCGCCCAGCAGTCAGCCCGGCGGAACGGGCACCTACCGGCTCGAAGTGGACCTCACGAACCCAGACATACCGGAGGGCTACAACTACATTACCGCGATGGCCTTCGTTCCCCGCCTGTCCGGCCTCCCCCCCATCTTCAATACCTTCCGGAAGGTGGTGTACGTTGACAGGCGCGGACCCGACCTCGACGTCGTCTTTCCTCCCACGCAGACAGGAAACAATGACATCCTGTGGGACTCCTATGGTTTTGTGATAGAGAACCCCGACGGGACAGGCAATTCACTCCACTACTTCTGGAACCTGCCCCAAGCCGTGACAGACCCCTACCAGGAGGGCCTTCTCTCCGGTGCGAACCACGCCTCGTGGACAGACAGAAACCGCTGGCGCTTCAGTCTCCACGGACTGGAAGAGGGAAACAACCAGCGGCTAACGCTTGTGATCTTCGAGGAGACAGGAAACTATACGGTGGAGGACTTCTCCATCGGCGTTTCACCAGACGGACCGATCCCACCCGATGGCCCCGCCGATGCCTTTGCCATTTTCTGAGACTGATTCTGCGGCTTGGCTTCGGGAGTGCCGGTGCCTGCCATGACCCACGCCCGTCCCCGCATAACCCTCCGGCAGGACCTTGCCGCGCTGCCCTTCCTGGCGCCGTTCTTCGCGGTGTTTCTGCTCTTTATTGCCTACCCCATCTTCTACAGCCTCTGGCTTAGCGTCCACCAGGTCACGATCTTCTCGGACTTTTACGATATCTTCGGCACGATGACCTACGTGGGCCTGGAGAACTATGCCCACATTTTGACGAGTGTCCAGTTCTGGTGGGCCGTTGGTGCGACGTTCATCTACGCCGTTCTCACCATCATTCCGGGCATCGCCCTTTCGCTCTTTCTCGCGCTCATGCTGAACCGCCGCTTGATGGGGCTCGGCGTGATGCGGTCCGGCTTCTTCATCCCACACGTTTTTGACATTTACGTTGTGGGCATCGTCTGGCTGCTGCTCTACTATCCCGGAAGTGGCCTTGTCTCGCGCTTCATCGCCATGATCGGAGCCTCGGAAACCGCGCGGCAGGGTGTCCTGGACAACCCCATGCTGACGCTGCCCGCCATCACGTTTGCCATGGTGCTCAAGAACGCCGGCTTCGGTATGATCCTCTTTCTGGTAAGCCTGAATAACATCAACCCCTCCATTATCGAGGCAGCGGACGTGGACGGAGCGAGCAGGCGCCAGAAACTGTTCCACGTGATTATCCCACTCCTCCGTCCGATGATCCTTTTCCTTGTGGTGACGGGCACCGTCGGCTCGATCAATGCCTTCGCCGAAATCTACGCGATGACCAACGACACTGGCGGCGTTCCCGTGGAGGTCCTTGGCGAGACGGTCCAGAGCGCACGCACTGGCGGTTACCATCTATTCAGGACGTTTGACGAAGGGCGATACGGAGAGGCCGCAGCGGTCAGCTTTGTCTTCATGATTTTCGCCCTGGTCATCAGCTTCATCAATTTCCGCCTGCTGAGGAGTAGTGACTGATGCGTCGTCCCACTCCTCACATCCCGCAAGCCCCCGCCGCGGCGGGGCGCCTCCTTTCACGCGCCGGCAGGGGGGGTATATTCCTCTTGCTCATTGTGCTGCTGCTCATCGTGCAGCTTCCGCTTTTCTGGATGCTCATCACATCCTTCAAGGCGCGCGGAACAGCCTTCCAGCTGCAGTTCATTCCACAGACGCGTGTCCATACACCCGCGGACAACGAGCCCGCCCTGAGCATGCCGGTGGCCACCGCAGACGATCCCATCCTCCATTTTGAGCACCACGATCCCGCCGCCGGCACAGTGGATCTGGCGCTGATGGATCCGGCCGGTGAGCTTGCCCGCCATGAGTTGCAGTACGCCGCGGGCGGACTGTGGCTGCTGACTCTGGTCCCGGACACACCCGGAACCTACCTCTACACGTTCGAGCTGGATGGCGAGGAGCTGATCCCGGCGGACGTGCCAGCCGCGGAACTCCTCGCGCTGGGCTTGGTGGAGGAAATTGTAGCGGAGTCCGGTGCGGTGACTTCCAACACGGACGACCCGCAACTGCTCGCTTTCGTACGTGATGGAAAGCTCCTCGCAACTGCCACCAGGCCGGAGGACGGCCGCTACGAACTGCTCCTGAACGGACGCCGGTTTCCACTCTCGGAGATCCACCCTGGCATCCACGAGCTTCACCGCCAGATTGAATCCATACACCCGGAAGACGAGCCGGCCTTCCGCCTGACCGAAATACGGTCTTTTGGTACCGCCGCTGCGGAAATGTACACGCTGGACAACTTCCGGGCCATCCTGACCAGCGAGGAGTTCAACTTCGCCCGCTATTTCCTAAACTCCCTCGTCGTGGCGACCTCCGCCGGCATACTCACCGTGATCCTTTGCACCATGGGAGGGTACGCCTTCTCTCAGATGACCTTCCACTTCCGGGACCAGTTGTTTGTTCTTGTTCTCGCTTCGATGCTCGTACCCGGAATGATCTTCATGGTGCCGCAGTTCAGCATCACGATCGGGCTTGGGCTGATGAACACCTACCCCGGCATGGTCGTGCCACACCTGGCGAACATTTTTGGTCTGTTCCTCCTGAGGCAGTACATCGGGCAGATCCCGCGCGACCTCTTCGCTGCGGCCGAGATAGACGGAGCCAGCCAACCACAAATCTTCCAGACGATTGTGGTCCCCATCTGCCTGCCCATCATGCTGACGCTGTTTCTCCTGACCTTCGTCACGCAGTGGTCGAATTTCCTCTGGCAATTGATCATCAACACGGGAGATTCGCGCGTCCTGACGCTTCCGGTCGGCCTGCAACAATTCCGTGGGCAGAACACCGACGAGTGGGAGATGATCATGGCCGGTGCGAGCTTCTCTATCGTGCCCATGGCGATACTTTTCCTCTGCTTCCAGGGCTACTTCCTGCGCGGCCTGGCGGCGGGAGCGGTCAAGGAATGAGCGTGCGTGGAGCTGGCATCATGCAGAAGCTGATGCAATTCACTCTGTTGGTTCTTGCTGCCGTCACGCTCTCCTGCGACGGCCAGCGCCGGGGCGATCCGGACGTGCTACAGGTCTGGCATCCCTTCAATCCCGAGGAGACGGCAGTCTTCCGCGAGCTGGTCCGCGATTTCGAGAGTCGCTGGCAGGACGAGACAGGCAGCCAGATAACCGTGTCCCTGCAGTACGTCTCTTTCGACGACATGCACACCAAGCTCCGCTCTGCAGCCCTGGCGCGCATCACGCCGGATGTTGTCTTCATTGACGTCAATCAGGTCATCGGCCTTGCGTTCTCGGATGCGTTGACCCGGCTGAACGAGCTGGAAGGCTTCCGCGATCGCTACGGTTCCATAGAGGCTGCCCGTGAGGAATTCTACACGCAATCCTTTGACATTGGCGTAGTGAACCGGCTCGGCGAGGTGGACCTCTACGGCCTCCCGGTGCAGGTCACCACGATTGCGCTTTATTGGAACAGGGAGCTCTTCCGGCAGAGGGCACGCGAGCTGAGGGCGGCGGGGTTGGAGCCAGGCCGGCCTCCGCGCACCTGGGATGAATTCGAGCAGTACGCCGAAGTGCTGACTGACCCCGGACGCGGCACCCACGGCTATGGTGCCCATTCCAGCCTTTGGTTCAACCTGCCCTTCTTCAACATGTACGGCGCCGATTTTGTGGAGTACGACGAGGCCGGCCGTATTCACCCTGTTTTCGATTCAGAGAACGCCCGTGCGGCCCTGCGGCGCATCCAGTCCACCGGAACGGCGGACTTTGAGGCCGGCGCATGGCGAACCGGCGCGAGTCCCGAAGAGGGTTTCATCAACAACCGAATCGCCATGATCCTGACAGGGCCGTGGATGGTGGAGAGTTTTACAAATGCCGGGGTGAATTTTGATGTTTCCCTGATTCCGGCGCCCGGCAGCGAGGAGATCGAGTCTCTCGGCCTCCGCCCCGTGTCCCCGGGGCTTGAGGAGCGCCTCGGCCCGCTCGCGTACAGCTCCAGCAATCTTGGCGGTCAGACAGGCGTCATCATGCGGGAAAGCACGAAGCCGGAGCTGGGTTATGAGTTCCTGGAGTTCTTCACCAGCGAGGAGGTGCAGCGCCACTGGGGCTCCCGGCTTGGTCAGATTCCCGTCCGCGCCGCCGCGTGGGAGGACCTGGACACCTCCCGCTATCCCTTCATGCCATCCTTTATTGACCAGCTCCGGACGGCGCGCCGCGTTCCGCCGGTGCCACGTTACCCGACCATGGACGGAGAGATCTTCACGCCACAGATTCTGATGCTTTTGCAGGGCAGGCTCACACCTGAGGACTTCGCGGGCCGTGTGGACCGGCTCATGAGTGTGCGCCTCCTCGACCCGATCAACCGTGCCGCGGAACGCCAGCGGCAATAGGGGCCCATGGATGGACGGCATCGCCGGTCAGCACATATCGGCGGAGGGAGGCCACCCTCGCTGATGGCGTTGCTCCGGGCTGGCGAACAGGCGCTATACAGTCCGCTGCTTATCCGAGAGAGGCAGACCGCCACCACTTGTGGTGGTGCTCGTCCAGCGTCGCCTTGTCCGGGAATGGGTAGTAGAGCACCTTCTCCCGGTTCCCGAGGAAGAAGCCGCGGCGAATGGTGCGGAAAAAGCCACCGTGGGCGGGGTTCCGATTGACTGTCTTTGTTGCTTTCCTCCTGCCGCTGCTTGTCACCTGCCGAAGGCACTCCTCGATGTGCTCCTGGTTCGGGTATGGAAGATAAGCTGCCAGACGGCCGTCCTCGTCCATGTCCACCAGCATGTCCGCCATGAAGAGTTTTGGCACGTGTATGGGGTTCTCAAAATCCGTGAGGAATCGGATGAAATCGGCCGGACCGAGGGAGGAGACAACCAGCGGTTTGATCGGGCTCAGCTCCATGTACATGTTAACGGAGTTGCCGTCGTTGTCCGGTATTTCCTCGTCCGTGTGGTCAATCCCGAGCACGCGTCCATCGCGTGTGGTCATGTAGAGCTGCCCGTAAGCATCCATGGGGATGTGCTCGAGCACACGGTAGATCGAAAGGTACTTGCTGCGCTTGGGCGACCCATCTGAATGTGGGACGCAGTGCTGGCGTGCCCATTCGATGTCGAAGGGCTCGCCGATCCTGTCCTCGTCTATCTCGATGAAAAGCACCTCGCCCTCGCCGGTGGTCTGACGGAGCGGTCCCGTGGCCATGTAGGCACCGAAGGCGTCCGGCTCGAGCTGTGACGCCACAAGGGCCTCGAACCTGTTGCAGATGAGATAAAGGTGCATTTTCATGAGAACTGTCCTTCCGGGGGGCTAGCCCATTCCAAGAAATTGAGAGACCATGGGGGAGTATTTTACGATCAAGCCGGCGACGACAATGCTGACGATGCTGGTCAGCTTGATCAGGATGTTCAGCGAAGGTCCGGAGGTGTCCTTGAAGGGATCTCCAACCGTGTCGCCGACGACGGTGGCCTTGTGCGCTTCGGAGCCCTTGCCGCCGAGGTTGCCCGCCTCCACGTACTTCTTTGCGTTGTCCCATGCCCCGCCTGCATTTGCCATGAAGACCGCAACCGCGAACCCCGCCGTGAGCGTTCCCACGAGAAGACCCATCACCCCGCCCACACCGAGCAGCAGCCCCGTCAGGATCGGGACGCAGAGCGCCAGCACGGCAGGCAGGACCATTTCCCTCTGCGCGCCGGCGGTGGAGATCGCCACGCAGCGCGCATAGTCCGGCTTGTCCGTGCCCAGCATGATCCCGGGTTTCTCGCGGAACTGACGGCGCACCTCGCTCACCATGGCGGACGCCGCACGTCCCACGGCCATCATCGTCAGGGAGCTGAAAAGGAAAACCATGAGCACGCCCAGGAAGACCCCCACAAGTACGCGCGGATTCGTCAACGTGACGTCGAAATAGTGCATGAAATCCTTCAGCATGGCGCGCCGCGCGGCAAGAGAATTCCCCTCTGCATCTTCCAGGCCGGCAAGACGCGCCTGACTTCCCGTCTCCGCGATGAACAGCTCGACCGTCTCGCCCGCCCGCCTTCCATGGGTCACCTCGACCAGCCGGGTGTGCTCCCCGGGACTCTCGAACGCGCTCAGCGTGAAGTGCTTCCGGCTGTCCACATGCCCCGAGGCGCCCGGGAGGTAGATGCCAAACTTGCCGTACCCGAGATCCCGCACCGCGTAGGGCTGGTCCTCCGCGGGCGCCACGTAGGCGGCGGCCACCTCCCGGTGCATGCCGATTCGCACCGCTTCCACGTAGCTCGCGAGCAGCGCGAGCGCCGTGAGCGCCGCCGAGCCGATGGCGAAGCCCTTGCCGATGGCCGCCGTCGTGTTGCCCAGCGCGTCCAGCATGTCGGTGCGCTCGCGGACGTGCTTGGGCATGTCGGTCATCTCCGCGATGCCTCCGGCATTGTCGGAGACGGGGCCGTAGGCGTCCGTCGCCAGAGTCAGCCCGAGTGTGGAGAGCATCCCCACCGCCGCGATGCCGATGCCGTATAGACCAGCAAGCACATCCGTGAAGCCGCCCGAAATGCCGAAGGCAACCAGCATCCCGCCGCAGACGGCAAGAATCGGAATCCAGACCGATAGCATCCCCTCCGCAATGCCCGCGATGATCAGCGTGGCCGGCCCCGTGGAGGACTGCTCCGCGATGGTGCGCGTGGGGCGGTACTCCGCCGCCGTGGCGCGCTCGGTGCCTTTGCCGATCACGATTCCGAGCATCAGGCCGATAATGATTGCAAACAGGACGCTCCAGGGCAGCCCGAGCGCCCACACCACGCCCACCGCACCGATGATGACCAGCACGGCCGCCACATGAACCCCGCGGTCCAATGTCTTCAGCAACGCCCCCATCGAGGCATCCTCGCGCCCCCGCACCGTCAGGATGCCGATCACCGAGGCCGCTATACCGACAGCCGCCAGCATCGCCGGCGCCACCATGAAGGCAAAGACTGTGTCCACGCCGTGGCCCATGTTGACCGCCGCCGCGACACCGAGCGCCGAAGCCGCGAGGATCGCCCCCGCATAGCTCTCGTAAAGATCGGCTCCCATGCCCGCCACGTCGCCCACGTTGTCACCCACATTGTCCGCGATCGTGGCCGGGTTGCGTGGATCGTCCTCCGGGATGCCGGCTTCCACCTTGCCGACAAGGTCCGCCCCGACGTCGGCGGCCTTCGTGAAGATGCCGCCGCCCACGCGGGCGAAAAGAGCCTGGCTGGACGCCCCGATCCCGAAGCAAAGCATCACCATGGCTATCGTCTCAAGGTTCATCGGCTCCACGCCAAGGAGCTGGTGATGGACCAGGTATAGATAGAGGAACCACATCGTGTTGTCGAGCAACGCCAGCCCGACAACCGTCAGGCCCATGACCGATCCGGCACGGAAGGCAATGCGCAGACCGCCGTCCAGGGACTTCTCCGCCGCGCAGGCAGTCCGCGCCGCCGAGGAAGTGGCGGTCTTCATTCCGAAGAAGCCTGCAAGGCCGGAGAAGAAACCTCCCGTCAGGAAAGCGAACGCAACGAGGTAGTGCTGCACGTTCAGCCCGAGCGAAATCAGGAGCAGCAGCAGAAACACCACGGCGAAGAAAATTCCCACAACGTAATACTGTCGCCGCAGGTAGGCGTAGGCGCCCTGGCGCACGTAGGAGGCGATCTCCTGCATGCGCTCGTTCCCTTCTGAACGCTTCATGATGCCACGGTAAAAAAGGAATGCGGACAGCAGCGCCAGAAGGGCACTCAGGGGCGCGAAAAACCACCACCATGGCAGCGTCCGAGCCGGGTCGGCCTCGTACAGTCCCTCGGCCACGCCGGCATCCTGCCCGGCCGCAAGCTGAGGAAGAACGAGCAGGATCAAAAGGAGGAGAAAAGCTTTCATCGAAGCACCTTCGGAGAGAAGACGGGGAAAGTAGGGAATCCGGGGCATGAGTTCTCTGTTGGGCGGGAAAATGATGCCGTTCCGGTGAGGCGGCGTAAGCCGTCACCAGCCGGCCGGAGGATTGGACCGCAACGGGGGCAAGGGATGCCTGGGAGCCCGGACGGGCTGCCTGGGGACCGGGGGACGCCGCAGTCTCCATTTTTATTTGGCGGGGCGGGCCGGGGCGGTGTCAACCGAACAAGACGACCGCCGCGTCGCTTATGGTGTCCGGAAAAATGGAAGGGAAATCACTCACCCGGGCCGGCACTCTTCCTGTCCGGCAGACCGGTGAAGTACTTCACCGCCGGGGGCGGTGCGCCGGTCCGCTGCATGCTCCGGACAATCAGCCGTATGATCTCCTGCCGCAGCACTTCCGGCGCGACCGGCTTCTCAATAATGCAGTCCGCGTCAATGCCTGCCTTCCAGAAGTTCGGCGGCAGGTCCGACCCCACGATCGTTCCCGTGACGACGATGATCGGCAGCCGGCCGAAGGCGGGGTGGGTACGGACGCGCTGGACAAGCTGCAGGCCGTCCACGACGGGCATGTTGAGGTCCGCCACAAGGAGCCGGGGGCGATCGGACTGAAGCAGCTCCCACGCCTCCTCCCCGTCCCGCGCGAGGACGAGTTCGAAGGAATCCTCCAGCGCCAGCCGGTAGAACTCGCGGACATCAGCGTCGTCGTCCGCCACAAGAATTCTGGGCAACGGGTCCATGACAGGGAGAATGATGAAACAGGTGTTCCTGCCGCCAGCGGAGACTTCCGCTCCCCGGAGGGGGGTGGTAAAGGCGCGGACCGCATGTCAATAGCCGGGGCCTTCCGGCTCGCCGGTTTTCGCGCGCCGGGGGCCGAATCAGCTTGCGTGGGACCCGCCCCGGGCAATGATTGGCATGGAAGTCCTGCAAGGGAGGACAGTGAAAATGCGCATTCTGATTCTGCTCGTTGCAACGGCTCTCGTCACGGCCATGACCGCCGGCGCGGGGGCCCAGACCACGCGGACCACGACCCACACCGGCTGGAAGGACGGTGAGCGGGTAAACCTGCGCGAGACCACACAGCGCATCGGCAACCGGGAGACCGTCACCGTCACGGGCACGATCGGTGGCGAGAGAGTCAACCTCCGCACGACCCGCTCCCTTACCCAGCCTTCCTCCCCGGCCACAACAACCGGCACAATCGGCGACAACCGCGTCAATATGCGGGCCACTGAGTCCACCGTGGGCAGCCGCACCACGGTCACCACCCGCGGCACCATCGGCGACAACCGCGTCAACCTGCGGGAGAGCCGCCAGCCCGACCGCCCGACTGGCCCGCGCACCATCACAGGCCAGTTCGGCGACAGCCGGGTGAACATGCGGTCCACACAGACACAGGTGGGACAGACGACCCTCGGTTCGAGCCATGGCCGCCTCGGCGACCAGCGCCTTACACTCCAGCCGCGCACCTATACGCCACCCACACCGCGCCGCTCCACCGCGTCCACCACCACCCGCACGGCGCCGCGCCCCATTGTCGTCCGGCCAGCACCCCGCCCAATGCAACAGCAGCGCTACACCTTCCAGTCCCGGCAATACACCACACAGCCGCGCTATGTGGCACCGCGCACCGGCCAAACCACAAGGCACTCCACCCGCACCACCACCTCTTTCACCACGCGGCCATCCACCACCACGCAGCGAGGCACGACACTCCGCATCCAGACGAGGCCGGCCCAGAGCACCCACTATTACCGCGGCGGCACGACGGGCCAGTACCGGAGTGGCGCCACCTACCTGCGGATCAATCCCGGACCAACGGTCCGCTATCCGGCACGGCAACACCCCGTACAGACAGGCCCGCGGCGCTGAGGGCCGGAACGGGCGGCCTCACTCCTCACCAAACAGGTCGGTTGCCGATTCAGGCGGGGGCGGTAATCCGAGCATGCCCGCGAGCCGCTCCGCGTTCTGCGCCGCGTTGCCGTCCGGATGATTGTTGAAAAAGGCGTAGGTGGTGGCCCGCTCCGCGCCCTTCCGCACGGCGGCGGCCAGTTCGTGCAACTCCTCCGTGCCGTAGCGGTAGCGGTACCTGCCGTGCCGCTCCTCCGAGCCATACCAGCCGCCCGCGTTGCGCCCGTGGAAGCGATAGTAGGCGAAGGGCGCCGGGACGGCGG
>SLOM01000175.1 GCA_007132505.1 Candidatus Sumerlaeota bacterium | reverse complement strand
GCCGGAAATCTTCCTCACGAACGGCGTGCTCTACACGACGCGCCCCGTCCTTCCCGCCTTCGAGATGCTGGACGGCGAGGCAGTCCCCCTCTCCATGCGCACCCAGCGCGAAATCGGCTTTCAGGGCCTGGACGACTCCGTCGAGGTGTTCCTCTATCACCTGAGCCGCGGCACCGAGGAGGGCGAGACACGCCGGGTCGTGGTGCTCGTGGAGAACACGGGCGAGGTGGATGCCTTGGTTTCCCCCCGGCAGATCTTCATCGCCGGGCCCATGAGCGCCCACGTTGGGGGAGCGGAGTCCATCCTGGGCGAGCGGCTCTTCCTGAAGGACTTTGACACTCCCATCGAGCCGCTAGAGGTTCCCGCCGGGGAGGCAGCCATCATTGGCTACACCGTGCAGCTCAACGCTGACGCGGACGGGCCGGATACCTCGACTGCCCAGTTCGTCAACGGCACCCTTCGTGCCGAGGTTGAGCCTCTCGACTCCGGCTCGGGAGAGCGCCCCACCCTCCAGCTCACCGTCCTGGCCATTCCGGGCGGACTGCAGGGCGCCGAAATGCTGCCCGCTGCACTCGAGCTCAGGGACACCGGTGCCCGCTCGGGCGAAAGCTACATTGACCTGGCCACCCCGCCGACCGACTGCCACGTGCGCCGCGTTGTCGGAACCGCCTACAACATGATGTGGAAGAGTGATCCTGTAAGTATTGACGTTTCAGCGCTCCCCGCCGCCGGAGCTGACTTCCCGATCGCCCTCCCGGCCAACCAGACGGTGGGCTGCGAGGAGGCCCGCCAGACCGTGGACCTGCTGCTTCACCCGCTCTACGTCCACCCGGACTCCATCGGCAACTACCAAATGGAGTATCTTGTCCACTTCACCCTAACCAACAGTGGCACCTCCGCAGCACCGGTGGACCTTCGGTTCGGGAAGGAGGACGCACGGATAGGGCTCGTCTGGCAGGTGGAGGCGGGAGAGGAGCTGCTTGACTACGATGAAATCTTCACCCGGCCGGTGGAGCTGAACTGGGCAGGCCGTGGTGCGCTTACCGAGGGGCTGGAGCCGCCGCGCTATGAACTCAGCTTCCTGCCGGACGGCCCGGTCGAGGTCCCGCCGGGCGGTGAGAAGCACGTCACCCTCCGGTTTCTCATCCTCGGTACCTCCTCCCTGCCATTCGACCTTATCGTGACGGCGGGGGAGTAGCAGGCGAAGGGGGTTCATCCTCCGGACCAGCGGGGTCCAACCGGGGATCAGCATGCTCCGCCGGCGGCTGCGGCTCCTCCAGCGGCGGGGTTGCTGCTGGTTGATTCCACGCCACAATGACCGCCTTTACGATCCCCCAGCCCGCAAGGGCGGGAATTCCCCCATGATGGGAGGAAGCTGGTACCACGCGCTGGTACCGATGAACAGGCCGAAAGCGCCGGAGATGAGAAAGAAGCAGCCCGCCGCGAAAGCGATGACGGCGCAGAATTTGTCGAAGGCGTTCATACGGCTCATGGCTCATCCTCCCGGGACAGTCAGTCCCTGATCTTGCGCTTCAGGTCGGGAACTGTGTGGGGCTTGTCGGCTTCCATGTAGCGGGACTCATTGCCGGTGCGGGTCACGTTCTCGTACACGCCGGTGTCGCGCTTCACCAGCTTGGTGAAGCCGAGGTTCTTCAGCTCGGAATCCGTCTTCGGCGTGGCGACACCAACGGGGAAGAGCAGCCGGCGGATACTCGCCCCGCACTCGGGACAGTGGGTCAGCGCGTCGTCGCTCATCCGCTGCAGAATCTGGAATCCGCCGCGGCAGGTCTCGCACCCCTTCTCGTCGGGGACCACCTGATACTCGTACATGGGCATGGCCTGATCTCCTCCAGTCTGCCGTACTCTTCCCGCACCCGCTACGCAGGGAGGATACTCTCGACAACGCGGTCCGCCGGGCAACCGTCTTGTGGGGGTCCTTGTTGGGGCGGGCTACAGGATGCACCCCGGGGGCGTGTGCCCGCTTTTTTTCCTGAATGGCAAAGTAAGTGGTTGCGCACCGGGAACCTGGTTGCTCTTCATGCCCGCATCGCACAACCGAAGTCTCCCGGAAGAGGACTGTCCGATGGAAGGCATGACCCGCCGCTCGCCGAAGTGTAACCGCAACCGGACCGCCGTTCGCACCATCGGCGGGATTCTGATTCCCCTCATCGCCGTCCTTCTGGCGGCAGGTCCCGTCGTCACGGCCGCAAACGGCGAGAGCAGCCCCGATCACTACCTCTATGTCGTGGGTGGAGTCACCTACACCGACGACATGGGGGAGATTCCCCCCGGGATAGACAACGAGCTGGATGCCCGCGACCAGCGGAACCTCCGGAGCGTTCTCGTGGCCGACGTGGACACCGAATCCGGGACCGTGGAGAACTGGAGGCGGGCCGGCCAGCTTCCCCTCATTCATCCCGTCTCCGGCGGTGATTTGCACTGGAACTATCTTCACAGCCAGGTGACATACCATAAGGGCCGGATCTATGCAGGCCCTGCCACCATCTTTGGCAACGCCAGCGACCTCGACCCGGTGACCGCCGACCTGATCGCATGGGCAGATGTCCTGCCGGATGGCACGCTCGGGGAATGGCAGATGTCTGCACCCTTCCCCGCACCGCCCACGAACCAGCGCATCGGGGGGCAGGCGATTGTCGAGGTGGACGGCACACCCTACATCTATATCATGGGTGGGAATCAGGACGAGACGGGACAGACGGACCGTATTCTGTACGCTGAGATTGACGGGGAATCGGGCGCACCGGGCCAGTGGACCACCGCGAGCGTCCCCCTCCCCACCGCGGACTGGTTCAACCCCGCCCTTGGAATTGACGGAACGCTTGTTCACGTCTCCGGCAATCTGCGCGGCTCCATGTCCGTTGACATCATGACCCCACAGGCCAACGGAGATCTTACTGGCCCCTGGACCAGCGAGGTGTACAGCACGGAACTGGGCAACAGCTGGGAGCAAGGGGCTGTTGCCGTGACGGACCCGCTCGGCGACACCTATCTGTACATTGTTGCGGGTAGTCCGGCACCGCGTGACCGCGTGTATTACACCAGGTTTGTGGACGGGCAGCCCTCCGAGTGGAACACTGGCACCCTGCCCGCCGAGCGCGGCCGCACGTCCGCTGCCGCGGCAAATGGCATGATCGTCATTCCGGGCGGCTCGACTGACTCAAGTCAGGCGAACAGTCTCAACACAGTGTTGATCGGAACGGCTGCCGAAGGAGGCGCCGTGACCTGGGAGGAGTCCTCCGTCCCGATGATGCAGACTCGGTCCTTCCACGGTGCCACGATGGCTCCCGTACCGTCGGAACCTGACCCGACACCGACACCCACTCCATCGCCCACACCAACACCCACAGCCACGCCGACTCCCACTGCAACACCAGCCCCGACGCCGACGGCCACTCCCACACCGGCTCCCACTCCGGCCCCCGAACCCGGCCTCGTGATATTCAAGGACGACTTCGAGACCTACGACGCGACCGAGGACATCCTCGAAACCGCGGCCTGGCAGGCTCTCGCAGGCAGCATGGCGCTTGCCACGGGCGAGGAGGCGGTCTCCGGCACCAACGCAATCCGGCAGGACGCTGGCACCATGGGACAATTGGTGGGCGGACACCCCTCCGTGGAGGCGGCGGACATCACAGAGGAGAGCCCCCTGGTCATAACCACAATGTATTACGACGCCGACCACACCCGGGCGCTCGAGGATATCGGCCTCCGGACGGGCCTCTCCTATGGCTATTATTCGGATGGGTCCTGGGGCGCCGGCAACCTCGGGAACTTCTTCTCCCTCGGAACCTACCACATCGGCAGTTACGACCACTACGCCTGCCGCGTTGTGTGGGGTGGAAGCGGTTGGACAACCCTGGACGGCACCAACGGCACCGTCGAGATACAGCGCGAGACCGGCTGGCATGAATTCCAGGTGCGCATTTACCCCGAACGGGTGGAGTTCTACGTGAATGGTGTCCTTGGCTATACGGACACCTATGACGCCCAGCCCGCGTGGAACAGCATGAGGCTCGGAAGCTTCACCAGCGCGTCCGACCTGCTGGATGTCTATTTCGATGATTTCCGCGTCGTGCATCTGGGAATAGAGCCGGACCCCACACCAACGCCCACACCCACGCCGACCCCGACACCCACTCCTCTTCCGCCCACCGAATTCCCCTTCTCGGACGATTTCGAGGCCGGGGAACCCGCACCCAACTGGGAACGGGACTCCACGGCCAACCCGAACTGGGACGAGGCGGGCGAGCTGATGGCTGTCCGGGACGACGTGGACTGGCGCGGAGTCTTCGTGGAGCCCGCGGAGGGCGACTGGATGGGCCGGCTCTCCGTCACGGCGGACTCCTCCCAGACCGTACGGAGAACAGTCGGTGACTTTGGCGCCACGGACTACGTCGTCGAGGCGGACGTCTATGTGCAGAACGTGGACACCGGCTCGCCGCCGGACAATTTCTTCTACCAGATGCTCCAATTCGGCGTGCAGCCGGGGAGCGAATACGCCAGGTTCCACTTCCATCACAACGAAAGCCAGGACGTGATTCCTGCGCCACGCATGCGGGTTCAAAGCCGCTACTCCACCTTTGACACCCTGTTCGACGCGCCCACGGCGTCGGTGCTCGGAACCGACGAGGAAGGCTGGTACCATGTCCGTATAGAAGTGAACAACTCAGACATGACCGTGAATGTCCATGTCAACGGTGTGAACGTCGCCGGAGGCCCAATCCCCGTCAATCAGGCGGAGTTCGCGGACGGTGGCAAGGTGGGCATCGGCATGTACGTGAACGGCAACACTGGCGGCCTCGCACGCAGCACCTATTTCGACAACTTCCGTGTCTCGCCGGCCCCCATCCTCGGGGAGGCCGTGGCGGACCCGCCCACGAATGTGTCGCAAACCGGCTTCCAGGCAAACTGGGCGTCCACGGAGAACGCCACGGGCTACCGGCTCGATGTCGCGCAGGACGAGGATTTCGTGACCATGGTCAATGGCTATGACGACCTGGACGTTGGCGCTGTCACGGATTACCAGGTAACGGGCCTCGATCCCAACGCCGCCTATTTCTACCGCGTGCGGGCCTACAACGACTGGTACACGAGCGCAAATTCCAATACCGTCGCGGTGAACACGCTTCCCATCCCGGAAGCCGTCTTCTCGCTCGACCCGCCGGTGGGCATGTTCGAGGTGGGGGACACGATTACCGTAACGGTGAACCTGACCATGCACGAAGGACAGGAAAGCTCCGGCGGATCCGCAGCCATCGGATGGAACAGCGGTGTGTTCAGCGCGGTCGGGACACCTGTGAAACACCCGGACAGCCCCTTCGTGCTGGCATCACCTGCCTCGAGCGGCGGATATGCCCAAACCGGGTTCAGCACCCCGGATTCGAACCCGGTCAACTACACCGGACCACTCTTCAGTATCAGGCTTCGCGCCACCGGTGAGGCGTTCTTCCCATCGCCCATCCGCTTCGTGACCGAGGGTGAGGCGGCCATAAACCCGGCCATCGAGACCGGCACCGCCCTGGAAGGTGATATCCCCTTCGTCCTGGCCGGAGCTGCCTATACGGTTGCGCCGACGCCGGCCATTCCGGAGGCGGCCCGGGCAATCGGAGACCTGAACGACGACGGGTGCGTGAATTTCCGCGACTTCGCCTTCCTGCTGGAAAACTGGGGAGTCCCCTTCGGGGGTGTCCCGATCGGTTTCGCGGACTTCCTGGCCCTGCTGGAGAACTGGGGGGAGGGCTGCGACTGACCGGTTGCAAGCCCTCTCCCCTCTACCCCGTCAAAGTCTCCTCAAGCTCCCGGCGGATGGACGTGCCGCCGGGGGCCGTGGCGGGGAAGAACGCGCGATAGATCGTGTAGGGTGACTCCGTGAACGCCCGCACGGTGGGGGAGAGGTCCTTCACGTCCACCAGTTCGCCGCCCTGGTCGTGAATCCAGATGGTGGATTGCGCGTCACGGGGGGAGTAGGGGCGGTAGGGCGTGTCGGCGGACTTGGAAAAGCCGAGGTAGTAGTTGAAGTC
Organism: Candidatus Sumerlaeota bacterium; assembly: GCA_007132505.1. Taxonomy (GTDB): domain Bacteria; phylum Sumerlaeota; class Sumerlaeia; order SLMS01; family SLMS01; genus SLMS01. Next base: position 13,461 of record SLOM01000175.1, on the reverse strand, counting down.
CAGCCCATGGCGCTCGAGGATACCGCGCGCGGCCATGATGCGGCTGTCGAAGAGGATGTCGAGTCCCTCCTCCGCCTCGATTTCGACGGACTTGAAGAGCCCGCGCGTCAGCAGCCGGTGGGAGAGGTCTCGCAGCACCGGATCGCCATGATGGGTCCAGTGGACCATGGCGCTGAACAGTACCGAATCGTCGAGGGAGAGGTAGTCCTCGACACTCACCGTGCCGTCGCTCAACAGGCGCTGAAGGGCGGACTCCACCTCAGTCGTGACGACAGCCCCCTCGCTTACCAGGTCCCGCGCGCGGCGCAGCAGGAGCATCAGCATCGCCTCCGCCGCCGTCACCGTCTTGTGGAAATACACTTGTCTGTACATCTGATAGCGCGACTGCAGGTACTTCTCGACCGGCATCAGGCCCTTGTAAGAGACGACGACCCGTTCGCCGCCTTCGCTGACACGCAGGAGCAGTAGCAGGCGCTCAAGGTCGAACACGCCGTACTTCACACCGGTCATGTGCGCGTCGCGCAGCAGGTAGTCGAAGCGGTCTGCGTCCATCTGGCTGTTCACCACGGAGGAAAGCCAGGCCGGGGAGGTGTTGCCCTTAAGTGTCTCTGAGACAAGGCCGGGCAGCTCCGGATCGTAATCGTGGAGGAGAGCGTGCGCCTCGGTGTCCTCGTCGCGGATGATGTGGTGGGTCCAGGCTTCGTGTTGTTCCGCGAAGAACTGCTCCATGACATGGGAGAAGGGGCCATGTCCCACGTCGTGCAGAAGCCCGGCGCACCAGGTGGCGAGCACCGCGAGAGGGTCCTGCGCCGGCCGGTCACGCTCGAGCCGGTTTGTCATGCGGCGGGTGAGGTGCAGCACGCCGATGGAGTGCGCAAACCGGGAATGCTCCGCGCCCTGGTAGGCCATGTGAGCCATCCCGAGCTGCTTGATACGCCGCAGACGCTGCACCTCGCGCGTGTCTATCAGCGCGAGGAGTAGCTGGTCCTCCGGCCTGCCGCGGTCGAAGGGAATCAGGTCGTGTATCGGGTCGCGGAAGACCTTCTCGTGGATCATGGGCTCGGTCCCCTGCCGGATTGCGGACGGGGAGAACGGTCCGCGGGGCCGGCTGCCGGGCCAAGCAAAGACCTCACGGTCCGGAGCCGGGTTTCACCTCGGGGATTTCCTCGGCCTCATAGTTGGGTGGCGTGGCCTGCTCCACCCGCTCCTCGGTCCCGGGGCTGGGGGCCTGCGCCTCCCGCGGGAGCCGGTGGACGCCGAGCTGCACCAGATCACGCCGGAAGAGCAGCTGGACCGTCCAGTCCGCGGCAATGCGGATTTTCCTCATGAGCGTCGGCATTTTCATGAGGTAGATGGTTCGCCAGAGGAACCATGCGGTGAAGCCGGAGAGCTTGAAGCCAAAGACCTTGGCCACTGCGGTGCGGCATCCGATGGCAGCGAGAGTCCCCTGGGACACTATGTCGCAGGGGAGTGGCTCGCCCCGGCCCTCGATGACCCGAAGAATGTTGCGGGCGGCGTGGGAGCCTTGACGGATGGCGTGCTGTGCTGTGGCGGGGTAGGGGTTCCCTTCCGCGTCGGGGTTCACGGCACAGTCGCCGATGGCCCAGATGCTCGAATGCCCTTTCAGCAGCAGGTTGCGCTCGGCGAGGAGGTAACCATTCCGGTCCTTCTCGAACGGCATCCTGCGGACCAGCTCGGGGGGGGCGATGCCGGCGCACCAGATGACCGTGCGGGTGTGGAGGACCTCGCCGTTACTCAGCTCCGCCCGTCGAGCGTCCAGCCGGTTGAGCGTCGTGTTGAGCAGAATGCGCACACCGCGTTTCTCAAGCTGTTTGTGGGCGTAGTCCGCCAGCTCCTCGTCGAGCGTGGGCAGGATTCGGGGCGCAATGTCGCAGAGCGTGACCCGGATGTCGTCCTTGTGAACGCTGGGGAACCGGCGCCGGGCCTCCTGCAGGAAGGCGTGGTACTCCCCGGCCAGCTCCACGCCGGTGTAACTCCCCCCGACGATCATGAAGTGGAGGAGTTCGCGGCGCATTTCCCTGTCTTCAAGGGAGTTGGCGATCTCCAGCATCTGAAGGCCACGGTCACGCAACGCCACGGAATCGCCGATGGTCTTGAGCTCGAAGGCATGCTCCTGCAGTCCCGGGATGGGGGGGAACTTGGTGGAGCTGCCGAGCGAGATCACCAGGTGGTCATAGGCCAGCGTGCGGGTGAGCTCCGTGCCGGTCATTCGGACTTCAACCTCGCTCTTTTCCGCCCGCACCTCGGTCACCTCGCCCATGATGAACTGGGTCTTGCGCAGGAAGTCGTGGACGGAGACGACGGCGTGGCGGGGCTCGAGCCCACCGGTCCCGGCTTCCACCAGCAGCGGGTAGAAGATGAAATAGTTCCGCTTGTCCACCAGGACGACTTCCACGGCGAGGCGGCCGGCGGCCTTCTCGAGCGCTTGGGCACAGTAGGCACCACCGAAGCCTGAACCGATGATGAGGACCCGCTTCTTCCCCTCCGCTGGACGATGGGTGACTGGCATGACGGCGTTTTCCTCCGCTTGGTTCGGCATGACCCGGCCGGGCCATGCCGCACTTCCACTAAGAAAGTTCTCTGCCAGACATTCCGTCCCGGCGCCAGCATTGCCTTGCCTCGGCGGTCCGGAATCGGGTTGCGCGCCACGGCGGACTTGGACGCCTATCTTACCCAACCCGATTCAAGGAGGAGTGAGCCAAGTGAAACGAACACAAGAATCCCCGATTTGGACCCTGTGCCTGCTCGCGGCGGTCCTGCTGTCGTGGGCGGCCGTGCCCGCCACAACCCAGGCGGACGAGGAAGAAGCCATGCCCGAAACGCCAGCTGCGGCCTCCGAGGAGAGGCGTGCGGAAATCGCCAGCCAACTCGGCCTTGAGGCGGAGAAGCTCGCGGATCTCGACGTGCGGCCGCTTTACACGTTCGAGGAGGGCGAAGTGCACGTGTATCTCGCCTACCTTCAGGAAGCGATCCCCGACCTGCGCGAACGCGTCGTGTACCTCGGCCGGAAGAACCTTGGCCAGCCCTACAGCCTGCATCTGCTCGGTGAGTTTCCCTTCGAGACGTACGACCCCCTGCCGCTCTACAACCTTGAGCAGAGCGACTGCGTCGTCTTCGCGGAGCACACCCTCGCCATGGCCCTGTCGGACGACTGGCCCTCCTTCTTCACCATGTTGCAGCGCATCCGCTACCAGAACGGCCGCATCGGCGTCGTGACGCGCAATCACTACACCGAGTCGGACTGGAACGCCAACAACTCCTGGCTGGTGGAGGACATGAGTGCTCAGCTTGCCGGAGAAGACGTGGTACACATGCGCCAGACGATCCGGCGGTCAAACTTCCTCGCCAACCGCTATGACCTGGAGCGCGACATCCCGGACCGTGTCTGGAACGATGTGTACGTCCCGCACCAGCGAGTGCCGGAGATCGAGGACCAGCTCGAGGACGGGGACCTCGTCAACGTCATGGTCGGCCGCAACGCCTCCAGCGCCTACGCCACCCACGTCGGCATGATCGTCCATGGGGAGGATGGCACGGTGAACTTCCTGCATTCCACCAGGCCGCGGGTCCGCGAGGAGTCCTTCTCCGACTACATCGGGCGGTACGTTGATTCGGAGGAACGCCGTCTCGAGGAGAACCGGCCGATCCTCTACGGATTCAAGTTCCTCCGCCTGCGTGAGGACCCGCTGCAGACGCTCCGGGAGATAGACGGCCCGGCCGCGCCGGTCGTGTCCTACACACCGGACGCAGAATTCGTCATCCCCGAGGAAGACATTGTGGAAGACTGACCCGGCGCACCGCCGCAGCCATCACACACCACACGGAGGAGAGACGGGATGACGAGGAAGAGGGGGCTTCTTGCGGTGATGCTCGTGGCGGGCATGGCGCTCTGCCTGCCCGCCGCCCAGGCGGAAGAGACCGGTGAGGTGCGGGCGCTCTATGTGCCGAGCTTCTCCACCAACACACTCTCCGCCTCACGCAACATCGTCGACAACGTGCTGAACAGCAACCTGAACCAGGTCTATGTGCAGGTGCGCTCGCGCGGGGACGCGTACTACTACCCCAACCGGATGGACAGCACCTACCCGAACCCCGAGCCGCGCGGACAGCTTTACTCCATCTCTCCCGCCGACCTCGACATCCTTCAGTATTACATTGACCGGCTGCACAACGCGGACCCCCCCGTGGAGGTCCATGCCTGGGTCACCGTCTACAACAGCTGGAACCGTGACTGGAATCCGCCAAGCCCGGATCACATATTCAACGCTCATCCCGAATGGAGGACCTACAACCGCGCGGGACAACAGTATGGAGGCGGCTCGGACGACGGAGCTCTCGATCCCGCACTGCCAGAGGTCCAGGACCACCTGCTCAACGTCTATATGGACATCGTCAGAAACTATGACGTGGACGGCATTCACCTCGATTATATCCGGCTCACCAATCAGGACGCGGGCTTCCACCCCGAGGCCAAGGCCCGTTTCGAGCGCGAAACCGGGTGGAATTTCGACACGGACAATCCGAACGGGGAACTGAATGAGGTCTATCGGGCTTGGCGCCGCGACAAGGTGGCGGAGCTGGTCCAGCGCCTGCACAATCAGGTGATGATCGAGAAACCGTGGGTGGACGTCTCAGCTTTCCTTGTGGCCTTCACGGATCAGGTGCGCAACCTCGCTCAGGGCTACAATTGGTGGGTGGCCCAGGGTGCGATAGACACGCTGCACCCCAGCGTCTATTCAAGCACAGTGTCCGGGGCAGAGTCCCGCTGGAACGGTTATCTGACGCGATTGGGCCAGAACGACGACGAGCACAAGCGCCCGCTCGTTGCCGCGGTGGGCTCGTACCTGCACACACAACTCGATCCGCCAAGGCCCGAGCGCAACGTCCAGACCGTGGAGGTCCTGCGGGGAAAGGACCGGGCCCCGGACGGGTTCAACTTCTTCGCCACGGCCGCCATATTCAACAATGGCGCCGTCACGCCCCGCGACCTTCTGGCCCGCGAGCTGTTCGGTGAGGGTGGCCCCATGGCCGAGTGGGTGGACGTGCCAATCCCGCCGCACAAGCAGGCGATGGGGATGGACCGCGTCCCGCCCAATCCGCCCGCATCGCTCTCCGCGTCCATCTCGGAAGGGCTGCCGCGTGTCACCTTCACCCGGCCCGATCCGGGCATGAACGGCCGCCTTCCGGTCCGCTACCGCATCTACCGGGACACGAAGGCCGAGGTGGACCTCTACTGGGACAATCTCGTCATGGAATGGTGGGACCCAGGCTCGGCCCGCGCCGCCTTCGAATTCGTGGACCCGGCCGCACCATCGGGCTCCTTGTACTACAAGGCTGTGGCCTTCGATGAATGGAACAATCGCGCGGTGTCCCCGGCGGCTGGTCCCGTGGAGGTGGCCGTCAGCGGTGGTCCCTACATCATCGAGACGCGCGCCGGTGGACACAACGTGGAGGACTATTCGGAGACGGGGTCGTTCTCGAACAGCACCGCCCACAGCACGGCCGCAGGCACCACGCCGGACATCGGATCGCGATTCGCCACACGGCTGAGCCAGACCGACGGCGGCGACGTGGCGCGTTTCACGCCCTCCGGCCTCGCAGCGGGAGAGTATCAGGTCTTCGTCACCAGCTTCAACTACTCCAGCGCCAACGCCCAGGGGATCACCGTGCGCCTGTCCGATGTGGACGGCGTAAGGGAGCTTGAGTTCGACCTGACCCGCGAAAACGCCGGCGACGCGTGGGCAGCACTCGGAACCATGACCATCGAGCCCGGCGCCGGACATCATGTCGAGTTCGACAATTCCACCCAGACGAACATCGGCACGACGATGAACTCGCGGATGAATGCGGCGGCGGTGCTGTTCGAGCCCGCCTTGGCCTTCGAACTGAAGCCCCCGGTCAGCGAGCCGCCCCCGGACTTTCCCATTGGCGGGGAGGTTATCGTGGACAGCGGACCCCACATGCTCCACTGGGACGGCCGCATCAGCGCCAGCCCGGACAACGGCAAGTGGCAGCTCAACAACACCTACTCGGGCTATTACAACACGAACGCGCGCTACGTGGCGCCGGCCAGCTACCCGCCCTTCGACCAGTACGCGGTCTGGGTCGTGGACCTTCCCCGGGCGGGCCGCTGGGCCATTGACGGGCACGTGCGGGACAACACGATCTTCGCCCGAGGGGCCCGGTACCGGTTCGTGGACGGTGGGGGCATCGTGCGGGACACCGTCGCCTCGCAGCGCTCCAGCACGGACAGCCACACCACGGGCGGCTGGCACATCAACGTGGACGGTTTGGAGCCCGGGGAAGCCTACTATTTCGACAGGGGCCGGGTGTACGTCACGATCTACGGGAACGCGGCCTCCGACAATGAGTTCGTCATCGCGGACGCCCTGCGCTTCACGCTGTTGGAGGCGGAGGAGGAGACGGTCCGGTCCAATGAGTGGGTGTTGCACTGACTTTCGTGATTTCGGATGGAGATATCTGATTCAGCGCTTTATCACCTCCCCGGGCCATGAACTGCGGCCCGGGGTGGTCAAACGCGGCGTCTTGTGGGGGTTTCGGGCCGGTTCCGGGCCGCTTCGTCAAACCGCCGGGGAGGATCATACCGAGGCGCCAACTCCGGACCCCTTCCCGCAGGCACTAGGTGTTGACACGAACACAACGGGTCGCCGAACACCTAATCCGCAAGGGGACGCTTCCGGGCCCGGTCCTGGAGGTGGCTCATTCATCTGAGGGAGTGGAATTTTTCCTCAGAATGCCGAGTGTGTTGCCTTTGAAGCCCCAAGGCCGAAGGGGTTCCCGGGAAAACGTAACCCGGGCGGGAGGCTGCGGCTGAACGGCTGTGGACGGTCTGAATTGCTTCAACGCATCACCCCCAAAACATGCCATCCCCCCATCCATTTGGAGCATTGGGAGTTAGATCTTGAGTTCATTCGAAACCTCCGGTAGCCAAGATCCGAAGTCGGGCGGCCCGTATCCGGCCCAGAATGCGCATTACAGTGGCGGTGCGAATGGTGCCAGTGCGGGCCAGCAGCCCCCGCCCGAGCAGGAATTCGACGTCCGCCAGGTCTTCGGCATCCTGTGGGGCCGGATCGGGCTGATCATCTTCTGCGTGATTGTTCTCGGGGCGCTCGGTGTCTTCCAGCTCCGCCGGAGCACGCCCACCTACTCCGCCACGGCGGTGATCAAGTATGAACCGCGGCTTCCGACGCTGGTGGAGATGCGGGAGATGTCCTCCTTCCTTTACCAGCGGGACGAGATGGCAACTGCGTCGGAGCTGATCCGCAGCCCTGCGGTCGCCCGGCGGGTACTGGAGGCGTTGGGCGAGGAACCGTCCGAGCCCCCTCGTGATGTGTCACCCGTGGCCCGCGTCCGCGGGGGCTATCGCGATGCGGTCAACTGGATCCGCAGCCAGCTCGTGACCTTTGAGCCTGAGCCCCGGGATCCGGACATGGACCGGGTTCACCTTGCGGCCAACAGACTGCTGGGCGGCCTGACGGTGCGGCGCCGGGGTGACACCAAGCTGATCGAAATACGCTATGAGGGTTCCAACAACCGCGAAGTGGCGCGGATTGCGAACGAGTTCGCAAACCAGTTCATCGCCATGACCAACGAGGAGAACCGCGAAGCCTTCAGCTATGCTCGGGACTACCTTTCCACCCAGATCGAAGAAAACCGAGTGCAGCTTCAAGCGGCCGAGCGCCGGCTCTTTGACTTCAGCGGCCAGTACGACCTCCGGGTGCTCGACGAGCACCTTAATATTTCCATCGGTACCTTGACCGACCTGAACAAGTCCGTCGAGGAGACCCGCAACGAGATTGCGCTGCTCGAGGCGCAGGAGAGAGCCGCCCAAGTGAGGGAATACTGGCCGCTCCTGCTGGATGATGATGGGTTCTACGGCGGTCTGCGCCGCCGGCTGGTGGACCTGCAGATCCAGAGGACCACTCTCGCTGCGGAAAACGAGCCACGCTGGCCGGCACTCCGCCGCACGGAGCGGGAAATCGAGGGCATCACCGAGCAGATTGAAGCCGCCACCGAAATGGCCCTTCTCAATGCCACCAACAGGCTCGAAGTGGCGCGCATGCGCCTCAGCTCGCTCGAGGACCGGCTGGAGCAGCAGCGCCTGAAGGTCCGCGACCTCGAGGAGCAGATGATCGAGTTCCGCGTCTACCAGCGCGAAGTAGAGACGAATCGGGCCATCTACGGCAACCTGCTGGATCAATACAAGCGACTCGAGGCTTCCGACGACATTCAGCCCAGCAACGTAACGATTGTTGCCTCGGCCATTCAGCCGCAGACGCCCTCCTCGCCGAACGTACCGCGAACGATGGCGATGTTCCTTTTCCTCGGTGCCGTTGCCGGGGTCGGGCTTGCCTTCGGCCTGAACTACCTTGACCGGTCGGTCCGCAGCCCGAGCCGGGTGGAGGAGCTCCTGCAGCTTCCGAGCCTTGGATTCATCCCCTACGCCGGGCGTTTCCACAAACGGTCGCTGTTCAATCGTGGCAAGCGCCCCATTCCTCCGATGATTGACGTCGCGGCCCGCGACAATCACGCGGAGGCCTTCCACTACCTGCGCACGTCCATTCAGTACAGCACGGCCGTCCATGCCCCGCAGACCATCCTTGTCACGAGCTGCTTCCCGCAGGAAGGCAAGTCAACGGTGGCCTCGAACCTGGCGGCCTTCTTCGCCTCGCGCGGGGAGAGAGTACTGCTGATTGATGCCGACCTCAAGAAGCCGATGGTCCATCGCATGTTCAAGGTGCCGCGTTCCCCCGGCCTTTCCGATGTGCTGGCGGGGCAGGCCACGCCGAACGAGGCGATTGTGTCCGGTGGCTTGGAAAATCTGGACCTCCTGCCGGTCGGGACGGCAACTCCATCGCCGATCAACCTGCTCGACAGCCAGGCCATGAGCGACCTGCTCGGCGACATGCGGCTCAACTACGGGACGATCATCCTCGACTCCGCGCCGTGCTACGGCATGGCGGATTCACTCGTCCTGGCCAATAAGGTGGATGGCGTCTGCATCGTCGTGCGCATCGGCAGCACGCCGATGGAGGTGCTGCACAAGGCCTCCGACAAACTCCGCTTTGTTGGCGCCAACATCCTCGGTGTTGTCTATAACAGCACACGTGTCCTCAAGGCCTCGCAATACGGCGGATACGGCTACGGCGCTTATGGCGGCTACAAGGGCTACGGCTACGGCTACGGTTACGGCTATCAGTACAAGGAAGATCTGGCGGAGGATGAGGAGACGATACCCTCCAAGTCCGCCAAGCGACAGGAAGAGACGAAGGTTTGACAGCTGGGACAACGGCCGCGCCCCCGCTTTCCCCACCACACCCCCACGCCGCAGCAATGAGATTCGGCCGGGGGATCGGGGAGGGTGCGTTGCGCAGCGAAGTCCTCACCCACAGAACCACCTGACGAACGGAGCTTAGCCGGGCACGATGATTTCCTACAGTTCCTCCCGCGCCGTGAGCCTCTCACTGCGGCTGATGACCATGACCCTCCTGGCGGGGGTTCTTGCGAGCTGCTACTGGCCGCGCACCCCGCGGAGTGACTTTGTCCCTCCGCCATTCGATGCAACCCGTGCCGAAATGCGCGAGCAGGCTGAGCAACTGCGCCGGGACGCGCAGCTGCATATGAGGGAGCCCCGGGAATACTACATCGGGCCCGGGGACGTGTTGGGGATTGCTCTCGTTGGCCGCCCCGACGTGCTCGGCTTCGAACAGGTCGGCGGGGGAGGAGAGCGCCGCGCCCGCAGTGAGCGCATGGTTGTTCAGGTCACGGAGAGCCCTGTCATCACGTTGCCGCTCATCGGTGCCGTGCGGGTGCACGGCAAGACGGCCCAGCAGTTGGAAGACGAACTCCGCGACGCCTATTCCCAGTTCATTGCCAACCCGATACCCGTCGTCACCGTGGATGAGTTCTATTACAATCAGGTCAACGTGCTCGGTTCGGTACGTAATCCGGGACGCTATGACTTGGAATACGGTGATACGGTGCTGGACGCGGTGTTCAAAGCCGGGGGGCTCACCTTCGGAGGAAGGACCGGCGGACTGGCGCCCGCGCGTTTCATGATGGTATACCGGGAAAAGCTCGACCAGCGTGAGCGCGCCGACCTGAGCCCCGCGGAGCTCCTTCAGCGCATTACCAGGGACGATGGCGTCATTTCCCCGCGCGAGGAGATCGTCATTCCCTTGGAAGAGTTTCTGCTCTCGGGGAATCTGGACTACAATATCCCGCTGGCCCCCAATGACTTGGTGTTCATACCGCCTGCCGGGACCGTCATTGTGCACGGTCGGGCACAGAACAGGGGCGTTGTCTTCATGGGCCCCAGCGTGCGGACCCTAACGGGTGTGATCACCGAGAAGGGCGGGCTGCGGTACAGCGCCGGTTCCCGTGCCGAGGTCGTTCGCACCTACGAGGACGGCTCCCAAGAGACCTTCTTTATCAACATGCGCCGGATATTGCGCCGCGATGACGTGGACTTCTACATGCAGGACGGGGATGAGGTGTACATCTACGTCAACCCGGTCAGGGACGTCATGGAGTGGTTCGGTAACATCTTCGGGGCGGGCATACGGACCGGTGCGTCCATGACTTACGCCCCGGCGGCCGGAGAGGTCAGATAGCGCGCGGGCAGGGCCCTTCAGGCTCTCCCCGGAGGGCCCGCCGCGTTCCGATCCTGCGTCATCAAGAAGAATAAACCCGCATAGACCTTCGGGTCCACCAGCTTGCCTTCGCTGCGCCGCGCTTCGAGCCAAGGGTGCGCCTGCGCGATGGATACGAGGTGCACCCTGATGCTTTCCCCATGAACGCCGCCGCCGCCGTTTCGCCTGGTCAGTCCGGTGGCAACGAGCAGATGGATCGTCTCCGTGCTCAGGCCCGGGGAGATGGGTCCGGTAGTGACGAACTGCCAGTTTGCCGCCTCGAATCCGGTTTCCTCGAGCAGCTCCCGGCGGGCGGCCTCCAGGGCCTCCTCCGCTCCATCGTCCCCCACGAGGCCCGCGGGAAGCTCGATGACCTGTCCTTGGAGGGGCGGGCGGTGCTGCTCAACAAGGACCACCTCCCTCTCGGGCGTAAGGGCTGCCACCACCACGGCGGATTCGGCACGGGTGCGCTCGATGTATTCCCAGTGGCCGATGGTGCAGAAGCGCAGATGCCGGCCCGTGTGGTGGACTTCCTTGCCCGGGGCTCCGTCCGTGGGGTGCATGAGGGTTCATGTCTCCTTTGGCTTGAGGAAAGAAATCGGGGGAGGGCGTCCTGCGAGTGTTCCTCTCCGGTTGCCCGGGCCTCCCATACCCGGTGGATTGGACCTCGAAAACGGCGGGATGCGCCCCTTGGTCCCTCCAAGAGCATTGACGTCCCGGGCGGCCGTGTCTAGGCAGGACCCGGGACTACCGCCCGGGAAGCTCCCCGCAGCGAAAACGACGGTCCGTGACAGGGGCGCGGCCCGGGGCGGTTTACAGCAGACCAGACGACGCGCAAAGGCGGCCGGGTAGCGAATTCATGAGCAAGTTCTCCGTCGGCGACATCCTGGCCGGCAAATACGAAATCAAGGCGATCCTCGGCACGGGTGGCATGGGCACAGTGTACCGGGCCCGCCAGATGGATCTCGGGCGCGACGTCGCGATCAAGGTCCCTCATCCCGATGCCCTGAAGATCGAGGGCTTCCTCGCCCGCTTCTCCCGCGAGGCGCGCACCGTCGCCCGGCTTCTTCACGACAACATCGTTCAGGTGTACGAGTACCAGGAGTCCGAGGATTCCATCTACATCGTGATGGAGTACGTGGAGGGCCAAGACCTCAAGTCCCTCGTGCAGCACCCTCCCGAGGACTTGGCGGTAAGGGACCTGGCGGAGATTCTTCGCGGTGTGGGCGAGGGACTCGCCCATGCCCACGAGTTCGGTATCATTCACCGCGACATCAAGCCCCACAACGTCATGGTGGAGCGCCGTGCCCGGGGGAAATGGCGCGTCAAGATCATGGACTTCGGCATCGCGCACCTGGAAGCCGATGCCAATCTGACCATGAATCAGGAGCAGCTCACCGTTACCGGTCAGGTGATCGGGACGCCAAGCTACATGGCCCCCGAGCAGATTCGCGGGACGGCCGTCTCCGCCCGGAGTGATATCTACTCCTTCGGGTGTGTGACGTTCTTCTGTTTCACTCGCCAGACACCCTTTCAAGGGACTGGGTTCACGGTTGCCGCGGCACATCTCGGCGAGACACCACCACCCATCCGGACAAAGGTTCCCGTCCTGACCGAGGACTTCGAGAAGGTCGTCAATCACTGCCTTGAGAAGGAACCGGACAATCGGCCCGCGGACGCGGCCGAGGTGGCCCAGCGCCTGTACGATTCACTGGAGCCCCTTTTCGACCAGCGGCTGCTGGACATCTGGCCGAAGGCCGGCGACCAGCAGGATGGTACCGATGTCATCCAGCCCACGGCCGCGGCGGGTGCCGCTGCGACAGGGCCCGGTGCCAGCGCCACAGCCCCAACCATGCTGGACAGCGACGGGGCCGAGGAGCATCGCCCCATCCCGGCTGCCCGAGCCGCCACCGCCACCGGTCCCGCCGGCCGCACAGTCCCGTACTCCAGCCCCACGGAAACGGGAGCCCTCCGGGACGTCGAAGCAGGGGAGGGGCGCAAGTTCTCCGGACCGCCACTTGTGTTGGCCGGAGGAGGCATCCTTTCCGTCCTGATTGTGGGAATCATCATTGGCGTGGTGCTTTACCGCCAGCCGTCGGCCGACTCCACCGAGGTGGCCGGTGTCAACGACACCACAGCGGAAAACGAGCTGGCTCTCGTCCCGCCCCTGGATGATCCCACGGAGGAGGCTCCGGAGCAGGAGCTGCCCGAGGGGGTTGAGGAGCCCGAAGAGGCTGTTCCCGATCCCGAGGAACTGCTTCTCACGCCCACGCCCACTCCAACTCCGACCGCTACGCCCGAGCCGACACCCGAACCGACCCCGACGCCCGACCCCGTGGAGCTCCGCGTGGCCACCTATCGCCAGCAGTTCGAGAACGCAACGGGCCTAAATGATCGCGTGCAGCGATGGTATCAGGCCGCGAACGATCCGCAGTTCGCCCAGGACGAGCGTATGGTGGAGCTGGCCGCCGAGATCGCCCTCGCAATTGCCACGGAACCCGTTGTGCGGCAAGTCCCCGCCGGGACCTTCACGATGGGCAGTCCGCCCGGTCAGGGGCAGCGGGAGGAGCGCCCCCAACACAACGTGCGCCTCAGTGCGTTCGAGATCGGCCGATACGAGGTCATCGCGCTGGAGTTTGCCACGTTCCTGAACGATCAGAATCCGGATGACGCCCGCCAGCTCTATCCCCCCGACAACCCCGACTTTAACATCGTGTACGACGCGGACCGCGGCGAATGGCGTCCGCGCGACGGCCGGCATCTTCATCCGGCCAACGGGATCAGCTTC
>SLOM01000119.1 GCA_007132505.1 Candidatus Sumerlaeota bacterium | reverse complement strand
GCCCACCAGGCTCCGCGCTTGGGGGGCTGATTCCTGGCCGTGGTGGGCGTTTCCTGCTTGGAGTTGGCCGGGGATTCGCTCCACGATTTGTGGGCGAGCGAGAACGCCACCGGTCCGCCGTCACCTCCCATGCTCCGTCTGCTCCAAACAGCCTTTGTCATCTCCTTTTTTCTCGTCATGATGACGTTGCTCGTCCGCGACCACGTGATCCCGGATCTGCGGCGCGGTGGCACGGTCGAGATCGAAAGCGAGGTCATGACCGACAGCTGGGTGAACCAGGACGAGTGGCTTGCCGTGGAGATCGGCGACATGCGTCTTGGGGGGCTGCGGCTCAGCTCCTCCCACGAGTCCGCGCGGGAAAAATACATCCTCTCGGCCCACCTGCAGGTGGACGCCGCACTGTTCAGGGCGCGCCTGCTGAGCACCGCCGTGCTGGACCGGCGCCTCCGCCTGGAGCAGTTCCGCCTTCGGGGCCACGTGCCCACGGCAGGCGGAGAGCTGCTCTCCCCCGCGGAGGTGGACGCGGAGGAGCTTCCGGAGGGCACGCTGGAGGCCACCGGGTACGTGGACGGTCAGACGCTTCTGCTCCGGCTCCGCCGCGCGGACGCCGTGCAGCACCTCAGCATGCGGCTCGCCCGGCCAGTCACCCTTGCCGACTCACTCGCGCCCATCATGCGCTCGGAGATGCTCACCAAGGGCGTCGTCTATTCCACGGAGGTTTATGACCCGCTCTGGGGGAACCGGGCGGGACAGGTCCACATTGAGTACGTGGAGGACCGCGTCGTGACCGTGGGGGGCGAGGAGCTTGAGGTGCGCGTTATCGAGCAGCGGCTGGGCAGCCAGCGGCTGATCCTCCTTGTGGATGAGGACGGTCAGATCGTGCGGCGGACGATTCCGCTCTTCGGCGCCCGTGGCGGCCACATCGCCGGAATGGACAGGGACGCCGCCATCGTGCTCTCACGGCTCGAACCGGTGGACGCCCGGCGCCAGTTCCCGGGCCTCGACTACATACCCCGCGAGCCGGACCTGCGGCGCGAGGACGTGACGGGCACCGACCGCGGCCGCGTCGTGCCCACCATGTCACTCTTCGACATCCTCAGCCAGGGAGGACCACTGCGCAACTTGCAGCGCCCGCCCGAGCTGGACCAGACACCCCCACGATAGAAGCCACGCCATGCTGCTGCTGGACGACCTGAGCAAAGACTACGACGGGTTCTGGGCACTCCGGGACCTGACCCTCGAGATACCCGACGGGGAGTTCTTCTGTTTCCTCGGACCCAACGGCGCGGGAAAGACCACCACCATCAAGATCATCACGGGCCTGCTCCGGCCGGCGAAGGGCCGCGCCCTCATCTGTGGCAGGGACATCCAGCGCCAACCCCTGGAGGCAAAGCGCCTCATCGGCTATATCCCGGACACACCGTATCTATACGAAAAGCTGAGCGGGCGGGACTTCATGCACTTCGTTGGGAAGCTGTACGACATGGAGCGCCCCGAGGTGAACGCCGCGACCGAGAAGTACTTCCATGCCTTCCGCATCGCCCACGCGGCGGACAACCTGATCGAGAACTACAGCTTCGGCATGCGGCAGAAGCTCTGCTTCGCCGCGGCATTCCTGCACCGGCCCCGTGTGCTCGTGGTGGACGAACCGATGGTCGGCCTCGATCCCCAGTCCGCCCGCACGCTCAAGAATTTCCTGCGGGAGTTCTGCGCCGGAGGCGGCACGGTGTTCCTCTCCACGCACATCCTGGCCATCGCCGAGGAGCTCTGCGACAGGCTCGGAATCATCACGCACGGGACGCTGAAGTTCCTCGGGAGCCTGCCGGAGCTGCGCCGGTCGCTCTCCCGCGAGGGAAGCCTCGAGGATCTATTCCTTGAGCTGACCGCGGAAGGCGTGACGGACGAGTCGGAGAATCCCTTCGCGCAGGGCGCCCCGGCCGCCCCGCCGGCCATCTGAGAGGGGGCGACGCCCGTGGAAACCGCTCGCCCGGCAAGCGAACAACTCCTCTCCACGGCGCCGAAACCGGCACTGACGGACGGCATGCTGGAGGGTGCGCACACCTCCGCGCTGCTGCGCGCCAAGTTCAAGATCGCCCACAATGCCGTCCGCCACATCCGAAAGCACGTCTATCTGCACCTCGCGGCCGGCATCGGCATGACACTTTTCCTGATCGGCGGCGGGACGGGGCTCTTCTACTACATCTTCCGGTTCCTCATGGCGCAGGACATCTTTGGTCCGCCGCTCATGGATCGGCTGATCGGCGCGGTGCTGCTGATCTTCTTCGTGATGCTGCTGTTCTCGAACCTCATCATCACGCTCTCCACCACGTATATCTCAAAGGAAATAGACTTCCTGATGGGTTTGCCGATCAGCCGGCAGTCCATCTTCCGCCAGAAGCTGCTTGAATCCATCGTGTATAGCTCCTGGGCATTTGCGATGCTGAGCCTCCCGCTGTTCGTGAGTCTCGGCATCTCGCGCGGAGCCGAATGGTACTATTATCCCCTGGCGCTGATGCTGATCGTGCCTTTTCTTGCGATTCCGGCCACGCTCGGCGCGATTGTCACCATGTTCGTCACGGCGGTCCTCCCCGCCCGGCAGACGCGTGTCCTCTGTATCGCCCTCGCCATCATCTCCGTGGCCGGTGCGGTGGTCCTCGCCCGGCTGAGCGGCATGGGGCGCCTGCTCGCGACGGCCAGCGAGCAGGACTTTCTCCAGATCATGAACGCCCTGGCGCTCGGGAACTCACCCCTCCTGCCGAGTGCCTGGCTGACCAATGCGCTGATCTCCATCGCACCGGCGGACGCGCAGGACCTGAACCTTGGCGGGTACTTCTACTGGTTCGCCATGATGACGGCCACGTCGCTCTTTCTCCTGGAGGTCTGCCGCTGGCTCGTGCCCCCGCTCTACTACCGGGGGTGGTGCCTGTCGCGGGATGCGGCCTACAAGGAAGTCGAGACCAACGCGCGGTTCTCGCCCTTCCGCATGATTGACCGCGTGCTGGAGCGCACCTTCCGCCGGCCAACGGCGGGGTTGCTTAGCAAGGACCTGAAGACCTTCTGGCGGGACCCCTCCCAGTGGACCCAGCTCGTCATCCTCTTCGGCCTGATGGTGATATACGTCGCCAACCTTGGCTGGTCGCAGCGCTACAGCGATACCATGTCGCTGGTCGTGAGTGACTGGCGCGTGATGCTGTCGTTCTTCAACCTTGCCGCGACGTGCTTCATTCTCTCCATCCTCACGACACGGTTTGTCTATCCCATGCTCAGCCTTGAGGGCCGCGGCTTCTGGACCGTGGGGCTGGCGCCCATCCCCCGCAGCCGCATCCTCTGGCAGAAGTTCGCGCTCTGCCTCATGCTTTGCCTGGGCGTGTCGGTACCGCTCACCATGCTCTCCGGCTATATCCTGCAGGTGACGTTTGGTTTCATGCTCGTGAGCCTTGGCATGATCGCGCTGATGAGCCTTGGCCTGACAAGCCTCAGCATCGGCATCGGGGCCATTCTGCCCGACTTCCGGGAGGACAACCCCGCGCGCATCGCAAACGGGGTCGGCGGCACGCTGAACGTGCTGCTATCGCTGGCGTATATCCTGGTGAGCGTCGTGCTGCTGGCGCTGCCTGCGGTTCTCATGGAGGGCGGGGACCGGGGTGCGGAGCTGATCCAGCGCTATGCCATGATCTATCTGCCCATCACGGCAGGCATACAGATGGCCGCGATCATCCTGCCGCTGCGGCTTGGGCTGCGCCGCTGGAACAGGCTGGAGTTCTAGGCGGGTGTGGTGCGGATCGTGGCCGTGGGACCGCCGGTCCTCAGTGGATGTTCTCGTGCTCGCGGGAGCTGGAGTTGGTGTCCTTCTTTTTTTCGCGCTCGTCTATCAGCTCTTCACGGGGCTCCTGCTCCCGTGGAGCGGAACTCCGGTTGCGGCGTTCCTTCTTGTCGTCCTCATCGTCGTCCAGCCACGAATCGGTCATCTTGCTGCTGGCATCCTTGAACTCGCGAACGCCGCGGCCAAGCATCTTCGCCAGCTTGGGGATGTTCTTTGGCCCGAAGATGAGCAACACGAGCACGAGCACAATGATGAGCTCGGTCGGTCCGATGTTCGGCAGAAACGCCAGGGTGTGAATCATTGTGGGCGGTCTCTTTCCGCCGGGCGTGCGGAGGGCCGCACCATTCCGCCCGGCTGGTGGACAGAATGCGCCCCCACGGGCGGTGCCTGTCAAGGACGGCCCGCTGGCGGGGGAGCCCTCGCGCCATGAAGGACAGCCCTTCGCCCCTCACCAATGCTCCCCGCCGGAGCGCCTTCCGCCGCCGCCTGCTGAGATGGTACGACCGCGAAAAACGGCGCCTCCCGTGGCGCGAAACGGTGGATCCCTACGCCATCTGGCTGAGCGAGATCATGCTCCAGCAGACCACGGTGGCCACCGTCCTGCCGCGCTGGGAGCGGTTCCTGGCCCGCTGGCCCACGGTGGAGGAGCTTGCCGCGGCCCCGGCCGCCGAGGTCCTCCACGAATGGTCCGGCCTGGGGTACTATGCACGAGCGAGGAACCTTCACCGTGCCGCCGGCATCGTCGCCCGGGAACACGCCGGCCGCCTCCCCTCCACAGTGGAGGAACTCCGCCGGCTCCCCGGCATGGGCCCCTACACGGCCGCTGCCGTCGCCTCCATCGCCTTCGGAGAGGCGGTGGCTGTGCTCGACGCCAATGTGGAACGCGTCCTGGCCCGTCTCGTGGCGCTTGAGGAGGACTCCCGGTCGGCGGGCGGAAAGCGCCACCTCCGCGAGTGGGCCGCCGCGCTCCTCGATCCGAATCGCCCGGGAGACCACAATCAGGCCCTCATGGAGCTGGGCGCCACGCTCTGCACACCGAAGGCCCCCGCCTGCGGCCGCTGTCCCGCTGCCGGGGATTGCCTTGGGCGCCGCTCCGGCCAGCCGGAACGTTACCCCCTCCGCCCCGCCCGGGCGCCCATGGAGCAGGCCCGGGAGGTGGCGCTCGTGCTTGCCCGTGGCGGACGGTTCCTCGTCCTCAGGCGGCAGGACGGCGTCAGCTTCGGCGGCATGTGGGAGCTGCCCCGGGTGCGCTGCACCGCGAACGAGGAGCCTGGGAAGGCCGCCCACCGCGCCGCGCGGGAGCTCGCCCGGTTGCCAGCCGCGAAGGTCACGGGGCCCCTGCTCGAGCTTCGCCACACCGTCATGCGGACGAAGATCCACCTCATGCTCTGGCGCGCGGCGGCCGGGGCCGGAGCGGTGTCCCTCCGCCCTCCGCACTGCGAATTCCGCTGGATTCGTCCCCGGGACTGGGCGGAGCTGCCCAAGTCCTCCACGCAGGCGCGCATCGCGCGATACCTGCTCCGCGAGGGCCAAAAAAAGTAACGGGAGCCGCCGGTTTCGCCCTTGACTTGGGCACGGGGGCCAAAGACGCTTCCGGTCCCCGAGCGCAGGTGACGCTGCGGTAAGGGGAAAGGGCTGGGCGGATAGCTCAGTTGGTTAGAGCGCCAGCCTTACAAGCTGGAAGTCACAGGTTCGAATCCTGTTCCGCCCACCACGGGCCCCGGGATTCGCAACCACCCTGCGGGGGCGTAGCTCAGTTTGGTTAGAGCGCCGGCCTGTCACGCCGGAGGCCGCGGGTTCAAGTCCCGTCGCTCCCGCCACTTAAACCTCACCAAAATCAAGGGTTCACCAATCCGTAGCCGACGCAGATGTGTGTCATCTGTGCCGCATGGCCTGCGTGTCGTGGCGGGACGAGGTGCTGAAACGGATTGCTTTGTCTCACCGG
>SLOM01000064.1 GCA_007132505.1 Candidatus Sumerlaeota bacterium | reverse complement strand
GCGTCCAGAAACGGTCCCCGTCGTCCTTGGTGCTCCAGTCACCGCGCAGGCGGGGCAGGAAGCCCACCCGGAGCGGCCCCTCGTGGGAGCAGATCTCCCGGGGGTCGAACTCGAAGAAGGGACCGAAGTCCGACTGGCCCGCCGGGAAGAGCTCCCGGCCCTCCGGGTGTGTGCGCCCCGAAGCGTCCCAGACCCACAGGCCCGCGCCCTCGTAGTCGCCGTCGAAGCGGTGGTAGTGAATCCGGACCATGCGCCCGCCGGAGCCGGGAGAAGTGGCCATCGTGCGCTCAGGAAGTCCATTGCCGCCTGCCGCCGCAAGCAGAAGCCCTCGTGCTTGTGCCCATTCCTTGCTCTCCCCTTGGCATGCCCATCCTGAAGGAGGCTGACCCTACATGCGGCTCCCCCTGATGCTTGCCCTGCCCGCCGTGGCCCTGCTTGCCGCCGCTGCCACCCCCGCCGGAGAGAGAGAGTACTGCGAAATGCTCCCGTGGATGACCACACCGTTTGAAACCATGGACGGGGAAGAGACCACCCTTGCGGAGGCCTTCCCGGGCCGTGCCGTTGTGGTCGTCAACAGCGCCTCCCGCTGCGGATTCACGCCCCAGTACGCCGGGCTGGAGAAAGTCCATCGTGAGTGGGGCCCGCGCGGCGTCGCCGTGGTGGCCTTCCCCTCCAACGACTACGGCGGCCAGGAGCCCGGCACCAACGAGGAGATCCTCGAGTTCTGCCAGGAAAACTACGCCGTCACCTTCCCCGTGATGGCGAAGATGCACACTCGCGGGGAGGATATCAGCCCGCTATACCGCCACCTGACCGGCGAGGATTCCATCGAGCCGGGTGAAGTGCGCTGGAATTTCGAGAAATTCATCCTCGCGCCTGACGGCACGATGGTCGCCCGCTTCCGCTCCCGCACCAGTCCGGAGAGCGAGGAGTTCCTGGAGGCCGTGGAGCAGGCCGCCGCCAAGGTGGAGCTGCCCCTGCCGGAGCAGGAGCCGGAAGAAGGCTAGCGGGTCAGGAGCGTGGCGCGGACTGGGGCTTCTCGCGTCGGAACAGGCCTGTCAGCTTCCCTACCAGTGATCCCCCCGGGGCGCTCTCCACTGTCGGCGAAGCGCTCTCGACCCGTGGCTCCGGCAGCCGAAAGGCCTCCGCCGGAAGCTTCTCGTGCTTTTCAAGCGCCGGTTCCACGTCGTGGTGGATGCCCCGCTCGAACGCCTCCTTGAGCACGGGGCGGCCGAGTGTCATCAGCGCCAGACTCACCGCCGGGTCCTGATCCTTGGCCTCCGCTGAGACGCGCGCGAGCTGGTTCACGTCTCCCAGCTTCCCAAGCGGCAGAAACGGACAGAGCGGATCGAGTTCCCGCAGGTTCCGGATGGCCATGGACGGGTCACCCGCCCCGACATAGTTGACCACGTTCTCGGCAAAGGAGGGGGCGCGGCGCCAGCTCACCGCCGTCTCATCATCCGCACTGGCCAACCACGGCGCACTGACCCGAACGAAGCCGTGGCGCGGCTTTGGGAGCAGTTTGCGGCGCAGAAGCGGCAGTGCGGAAAACCAGAACCAAAGCGGTGCCGCGGAACGAAGGTTCGCCTCCGCGTGCTCAATGCGCGCCAACGCCACCTCAATCTGTGTCTCGTAGGGATTCCTCTCCCCGACAGCCCCGCCGCGGTCCTCCACGTGGTCCCCCGGGTCCCAGACGTTGCGCGCGCCGAAGGCGAACACCCACAGCATCGGGATGCCGTCGTCGCAGCGGTAAAGCACCTCCTCCGCACCGGTCTGGCTCCCGGTCCGGTCACTCCGGCGCATGGAGAAGATGAGCTTGCTCTGTCTGTTTGCAGCCTGACGTCTCAGCACTACTCGAATAACCTCCCCAAGTCCCGTGTTATCAGTGAGGCGGGCCTCAAGAGCCACTCCCCGCCGGCGGGGTCAATCGGGGAAACGCCGACGGGACCGCAAGGCTCCCACACCAGACGGCTTCTCCCCTCGTCCTGACAAGTGGATATTATGGCGCGCTGGAAAAAGAATGTCACCGGATCCGGCGTAAAGCCCCTCGTGACAAGCCCTCGGGCGCCCGAGTCGGGCCTTGCCTGCAAGAAACCCAACAAATCCCCAAACCCCCCGCCGGAAGGACCGGTCTCCATAAACACGCTGCCGGGGTGCTCCTATTGTCCCGCGGCAGGCGATCAAAATTTCGGGGCGCCGGAGCAGGGGTCACAGCTCAGGCGCCCGGACCATTTTCACCCAAGGATTGCTTATGCTGTTACTCAGACGGGATCACCTTCTCCGACTCGCTGGTTGCACGGCGGTCGCTGTCTCCATCGCGGGCGCCCCGGCGCTTCTTGGAGCCCAGGAGGCTCCTCCACCCGCACCTCCGGCCGAACCAGCACCACCACCCGACCCCGGCTTCGCGGAGCCTGAAATCGTTCAGCCCGATGTCCCCGAACCAGAAGCTGAGGAAGAAGCCAAGGAACTCATCAAGAAGCTGGAAGAAACCCTCGCCAATGCTGACAGCATCCAGTTCGAGGAAAAGACCGTCCTCCGGATGCCCGAAATGGGCGACATGGAGATGGTTCAGTCGCGGATGAGTTTCATGGCCGCCCGCCCGAACCAGTTCCTTGCCCAGCTCTATGACGGCGAGGACACCACACCCTCGCTCGTTGTGGCGAGCGACGGCGAAACCGTCACTCAGTTCTACGGCGGCGAAAGCCCCATGGGCCCCATCAGCTTCTTCGAGCGCGTCGAGGCTGCCGACGATCTGGCCAAGGCTATCGAGGAATCCCCCTTCCTCGGCTCCATCAGCCTTGCCCTGCTTGCTGAGCCCGGCTCCTTCGAGCAGGCCTTCGGCCCCATGACCCAGTTCGACTATGCCGGCACGGAAGAGGACGAGGACGGCAAGGAGCACCACAAGCTCACCTTCGCGGTCCCCGGCATGATGGCAGGCGAGATGGTCGCAACCGCCGACGACAACCCACTGCTGCGTGAAGTCAAGATCACACAGATGCAGCAGCAGGACGTGGATGTCGCCTTCCGGTTCGACAACTGGAGGCTGGACGAGAGCATCTCCGTCGAGCGCTTCGACTACAGCCCGCCCTCGGACGCCGAAGAAGTGGACTCCCTGCTGCAGACGCTGACCCAGCCGCAGGCGCCTCCGCCCGAGCAGCAGGCACCCCCGCCACCCGCTCCGGACGCTCCGCAATAGGACATGGAGGCCGAGCCGCTTCCTTCCATTGAGCCGTAACCCTTGACCCGGCAGTCATGGGCGGCGGGACTCATCAGAGGTCCCGCCGCCCAACTCGTTTTTACAAACGGACAGCACCAACATGACCCCCACCATAAGAAGACACTCGAATCACGCCCGGACCGCCGCCCTCGCGGCGGCCATCTTTTTGGCGCCAGCCATGCCCCATCCGGCCCACGCGGAGAGTAACGGCTCCGCGCAGGGCGACGGACGGGCCATGGAGCTGATCGCAGAGCTGGAGCGCACCCTCGCTGAAGCCTCCACCATCCAGTTCGAGGAGCGCACCGTCATCACCCATCCCACCATCGCGGCGGAGGGCGTTATTCGCGATCGCGCCGTCGTCTCCGCCGAACGCCCCAACCGTTTCCGCGTGGACCTGTACGATGGCAGGCATGAGGGCCCCGCGCTTGTCCTTGTCAGCGACGGGGAAACGCTCTGGCAGCACCTTGCCGGAGGAGCATTGCCGGGACTTCCCCGCGGCGCCCCAACAAACATCTACGAGCGCACGGAGACCAGTGCCGCCACGCTCGCCGAAGCCCTCGACGATTCAATCCGGGACCTTGCCGCCACTGTCTCCCTGCTGGGGGAACCCGGCGCATTCGCCGAAGCAATCGGTACCCGCGCCACGTTCGAATACAGCGGCGTGGAGGAGAACGAGGACGGCGAATCCCACCACGTCATGGCCTTCACCGTCCCGCAGCTCGGAAGCGGACAGATCAAGACCACCACGGGCGACAAGCCACTCCTCAGGAGCCTCAACATACCGAACATTGATGGCACCAGCGTCTCGATGTTCGTCCACGTGGAGAACTGGCGCCTGGACGAGGAAATCCCCGCCTCCCGCTTCCGTTTCGACCCACCGGAGGACGCGCGGCGCGTGGACTCGCTCCGGGCCGAGCTGATGCAGGCCATGCCCAGCAGGCCCGCTCATCCCTCGCTTGGCGAACTGGCGCCTGACTTCGAACTCGAAAGACTCGGCGGCGGGGAGCCTTTCACCCTCGCGGCCCACCGCGGCCGGGACGTCGTCGTCCTGGATTTCTGGGCCAGTTGGTGCGGGCCCTGCCGCGCGATCATGCCCACCATTGAGAAGATCGCCGCCGAGTACGCGGACCGCAACGTCGTCGTGTACGCCGTCAATCTGCGGGAGAGCGAGGCGCAGGCGCGCTCCTTCCTCGAGTCCAACGACCTGGACCTTGCCGTCCTGATGGACCACGATGGCGCCGTCTCCCGCGAATACGGCGTCGGGGGCATCCCGCACACCGCCATCATCGGCACGGACGGTACCATCCAGGCCGTCCATGTGGGCGCTCTGCCCAACCTGGAGCAGCAACTGCGCGGCGAGCTGGACACACTTCTCGCCGGCGACCAGCTCGTTGAATCGGAGGACACCTCCCCTCCCGGGGACGAGCAGGATGCGACCCCCAATACTCCCAACGGCCCCGTGGACTGATGTCCCGGATCGTGGACCCAGGATCCCACGGGCCGGACCTTGATGCCGCGTCCGTGCGGTTGGCCGGAAAGGCGCATCACACGCCAGTCCTGACCTCCCGCTTTTTCGCGGCGGAGAGCGGCGCGGCAGTAGTTCACTTCAAGTGTGAAAACCTCCAACGCACGGGCTCCTTCAAGTTCCGCGGCGCGCTGAATGCCCTGACTGCCCTGGCCGAACGTGACCCCAAGGCACGGGAGGTCCTGACATTCTCCTCGGGGAACCACGCGCAGGCTCTGGCCCTCGCAGGCAGCCTTCTCGGCGTTGCGGTGACCATCGTCATGCCGTCGGACGCTCCCCGCGCCAAACGGCAGGCGGCCGAGGGCTACGGCGCCACCATCGTCGAATATGACCGCGCCACCACAACCCGCGAGGAACTGGCCGCCCGGATCGCCGGTGAACGCGGACTGCCCGTCATACCGCCCTTCGACCACGCGGACGTCATCGCCGGACAGGGCACCGCCGGTCTGGAACTGTTCGCGGACGTGGAGGACCTCGACGACCTGCTCGTCCCTGTCGGCGGGGGAGGCCTCATCTCGGGCATTGCGCTCGCCGCCTCACGCCTTTGCCCCTCCTGCCGGGTTATCGGCGTCGAGCCGGCAAACGCGGACGACGCCACACGGTCTTTCCGCACCGGCACACTCCATCGGGTCCACAACCCGGACACGATCGCGGACGGCGCACGCTCGCCATCGCTCGGCGAGCACACCTTCCCCATCGTGCGCTCGCTGGTCCACGACATGATCACCGTCGGCGAGCAGCAGATCGTCCATGCCATGTTTCTTCTCATGGAGCGGATGAAGCTGGTGGCCGAGCCAACCGGCGCACTGGCCGCAGCCGGATTACTCGCTCACAGGGACCGGTTCGCCGGCCGGCGCGTGGGCGTCATCCTGAGCGGCGGCAACATGGACCTCGAGGCATTGCCGGCGCTTCTGGCACTGCGGTGAACGGCGCGGCAGGCTGATCGGGCTGTATGGCCGTTGCCTGAACACTACGCTTGGGGACCGTGCTCTCCCCCCAGCACTTTCGTGTCCCGGGGTGCCAGCGAACCCCCGCTTTCTGCCCGTACTCGCTCGTATTCGGAGATGATCTCGTCCACGGAAAGATGCGGGGCCTCCCGGCGCTCCTCCGTGTAGTCCCGTCCTGGTTGGGAAAGGTTCTGAGCGATGAAACGCACCAAGGCCTCCGGTCCCAACTCCTTCCGAATCGCGGCAAAGGCCGCCCGGCGCAATTCCCGTCCAGTCAGCTCTTCCAGGCTCACTGTTCAATCTCCTTGCCGGGAAGCTCCAGCCAGGCGGCTGGGAGCTCCACCCGTGTGCGGTCAGCTCTTAGCAGACGGCGGGCCTGCCTGTAAAGCCTGTCATCCACAGTCAACATGACGTCAACTTGGGCATACGACGCGCTGGCCAAGTGAAACGCGTCCCACTCCGCAACGCCCAGGCGGGCCAACTCCCCAGCCAGGCTCTGAACGGATTCCGTCAGGGGTACCCACTCTCTTGATTGTTCAAGCATTTCCAGGACTGCATCACGACGGGCTGTATCAGGGTTTCTGAGGGTCTCCAGTACCAACGCATCACTACCCACGAGCATCCAATCCCCTGCATGAATCCGTGCCATGATCCTCTCGATGGCAAAGGACTCGATGCGGATGCGCTCTTGCCGGGGATCGTCGAAAGGCCTGTTGAGACAGCAAGAATCGAGGTAGATCCGCATCGCCTCTTACCCCACGCCCTGCAGGTGTTTGCCTCTTCTTCGTTCAGGTTGGTCCGGGGTCAATAAGCATGGCTCCGTTTCGCCTGCTGCACTCCACCTGTCACCCTGTCTCTTTTCTGCCTGACAGTCAAATGAGGCTGGACCCATCGGTCCACTCCGGCCAACCTGTCCCCTGAAAAACAATCCCCCCGCAGTCTCCCGAAAGGAAACTCAAAGGATGCCTGCAACCACGTTCCTGTCCGGCGCGGCCCGCGGCACGCTGTGTCTTCTCATGGCCGGTGGTCTGGCCGCCTCCGCCGGAGCCCAGACCGGCGAGCGCTTCCCCTATACCGAAGGGTATGCCGACGGCGAGGAGTTCAGCTGGGACCGGTCCATCGCCCCCGGCGTGCACCATTACTTCGACGCCCACGAGGACGGGCCACTTACCGTCTCCACGGTCACCATCGAGACCGGGCGGGAAGACCTCATGGCCGAGCCACGCTCCGGCCAGGACACCCTCCTTGGCCGCGAGACTGTGCCCGGCATGGTGGAACGCCTATACGAGCCCGAAGCCCGGCCGATCGCAGCCATCAATGGGGACTTCTGGCGCGCCGGCGGGGTGCCCGTCGGCATGTTCGTCGCCGACGGCACCATCTGGCACCATCCGGACTGGCGGGACCGCGACCCGGACGTGCCCTCCCGCAGCGTCTTCGCATTCGACGAGGACGGGAACATCCACGTCGGCTCCACCCACTTTGAAATCCTGCTCCACGGACCGGACGGCGCCTCGTCCGTCTCCATCCGGGCGATCAACTTCCCCCTCGAAGAGGGCGGCAACACGATCTTCACCTGGCCGCTCGCCGATCAGGCACCAGAGCCACGTGAAGGCAGCCTGGCCCTACCCATTGCCCTCGATGGCGAGGAGCTTCTTCCCAACACCACCACCACGGGCACCATCGCCGGTGATGCCGGCACGGAGACCCTCTCCCTCACCCGCACGCGCGTGGCCGTCCACCTTGAGGAACCCCTCCCCGAGTGGGCCGAGTCCGGCGCCGCCGTGGAACTGGAGCTGGTCTTCCCGGAGCTCCCCGGGAAGGTGATCGGTGTGATCGGAGGTGGCCCCACGATCCTGCGGGACGGCGAGGTCGTGGCGGAGGAGCGCACCGGCCCCGAAGGCTGGGGGTCGGGATTCCTCACAACACGGCACCCGCGCACCGCCATCGGGGTGAAAGAGGACGGGACGACCGTCGTCGCCATGGTGGTGGACGGGCGTCAGCCCGGCCGCAGCCGCGGCGTGGACCTCAACGAACTGGGTGAGCTCATGCGCGAGAAGGGCGCCTTCACCGCCATGAACCTCGATGGCGGCGGTTCCTCCACCATGGTGGTGGACGGCAAACTGTCGAATTTCCCGTCCGACTCCGCCGGTGCCCGCTCCGTCACGAATGCCCTCATCTTCCGGCGCACTGGTCCGCCCGGGGAACTGAGCGCGCTCGAGCTCAGCCCGAGCCGGCTGCGGCTCCCCGTCGGCGCCTCCCACAACGTCCACATTCGCGGCATTGCCGCGGACGGCGAGCGCTTCCGCCTGGACGACGGGCCATGGAGCTTCTTCCTCACCGCCGCCGGCGGTGTCGTGACGCCCTTCCAGCAGCTCATCCCCGGCGAAGTATTCGGCACCATCCGTGGTCTCGAGGCGGGAACGGCCACCGTCCGTGCAGGTGCCTCCAGCCGCACCGTGGACGTCAGCCGGCCCCAGCCCACCGGCAGCGCCACAGTCACCGTGGAGGAACCCACCAGCATGGAATTCCAGCCTCCCGCCATGCTGCTGGAACCCGGTGATTCGCTGCCCGTGCGCATCCTTGCCACCAGCACCTCCGGCAGGGACTTCTCGCCCGGCTTCTTCTTCGAGGACATGGACCTGCCCGAGTTCCTCTCCTGGTCGCCCGAGCGCGGCGAGCTGGAGGCGCTCGGCCGCGGCATGGGTCATGTCCGCATCGGCACAGGCGATGTGGAGGCCAGCCTCCCGGTCGCCGTCTCGCATTTCAGCG
This sequence comes from Candidatus Sumerlaeota bacterium, assembly GCA_007132505.1. Taxonomy (GTDB): domain Bacteria; phylum Sumerlaeota; class Sumerlaeia; order SLMS01; family SLMS01; genus SLMS01. The sequence continues at coordinate 40,052 of SLOM01000064.1, read as the reverse complement.
AAGTGCCGCTCCTCTCCTTCGACGAGCTTCCCGGCGTGGAACTCGATCTGGTGAACGCCGACGCGGACCGGTCCTCCCTGACCCTCGAGCACGACAACGTCCGCACGGGCGAGGCGGCATGGCGGCTCTCCTACGCCATGATCCCCCGCGGCACGAGCCGCATCGGCATCCCCATGGACATCGAACTCCCGAGCGACCACCCCATGGCAATCGGCCTGTGGGTGTATGGCGACGGCAAGGGCCAGTGGATGCGAGCCCTCCTCTCTGACGCCGAGGGCCGCACCATCTACGGCAACTTCACCGATGAGCACACCGGAGTGGACTGGGAGGGCGAGTGGCGCCATGCAAAGCTCGATCTCCAGGAGGCAGCACCGGCAGGCACCATGACCCCGCCCTACACGTTGACCATGGTCTACCTTGTACAGACGGATCAGGCACGGAAGAGCGACGGCGAGCTGGTGCTCGACGGGCTCGCCCTGCTCGAACTCCCCGAGGAACTCAAGGCCGGGGAGGACTGATCCTCCCACTGCGTCATGACAGACAAGGAAACGGAGGAGGACCACATGAAGATGGGACGTCCATTCACCATGGCGCTCGGTGCCGCCACCCTTTTTGCGGCGGCTACGGCGTTCGCACAACCGCAGCTCCCGCCGTTCCTGCTGAAGGCGGACGGGACGATCTGGCAGAACCCGGACTATGTCGAGACGGAGGAGGATACACCAGTCGTCCAGCTCTGGCGTGAGGCCATCGCCCCGGGCGTGGAGTTCATCTTCGAGGTCCGCGAGCAGGAGCCGTTTGCCATCTCCACACTCACGGTGGACACGGGCCGGGAGGACCTCATGGTCGAGCCCCGATACGGCAATGACGAGATAACGGGGCGGCAGACCATCCCGGGACAGGTCGAACGTACCTACGACCGCCTTTCGCGGCCGATCGGCGCCATCAACGCGGACTTCGGAACCGCTGCCGGCGGCCCGGGTTTTGGCATCTTTATCGGCCACGGCCTCGTGTGGAAGCTCCCCAACCGCATGAATCTCGACTCTGAGGTCCCCACCCGCAGCTCCATCTCCTGGGACGAGGAGGGGAACTATTTCTTCGGCGCCCCTCGCATCGAAGTGTTTCTGCGCGGTCCGGAAGGCTCCGGCCCCATCCAGCTCACCGTCGTGAACCATCCGCTGGACAACCGCTCCAACACGCTTTTTAACGAGGCGTTCACCGAGGACCGCGCTCCCGAACCGCCGGAGGGCCTGGCAGCATTCGCCGTGGAGCTGGATGGTGAGGAAATCCTCCCGAATGCACCGGTTGATGGAACAGTCACCGCCGGGCCCGACGGGGAGTCCCTCCCGGTCGGCCCCGGGCGCATCGTCATCCACGCACGCGAGTCCCTGCCTGATTGGGTGCAGGATGGCGCCCAGGTCACCCTGGATATCACGATGCCCGAGCTGCCCGGCAAGGTCATCGGTGCCATTGGCGGAGGACCGCTCATCCTCAAGGACGGGGAGATCGTGGCCGGCGAGCGCGGCCGCCAGGAAGGCTTCGGGGCGGGTCTATACGACGCCATTCACCCGCGCACGGCCATCGGAGTGATGGAGGACCGGAGCACACTCGTCGCCATGGTGGTGGACGGGCGTCAGCCGGGTTACAGCCGCGGCGTCACGCTGGAGGAACTGGCCGGGCTCCTGCGCGAGAAGGGCGCCATCGCCGCCATCAACCTCGACGGGGGTGGATCCTCCACCATGGTGGTGCACGGTCAGGTGGCCAACTCGCCTTCCGACACCAGCGGACTGCGGTCGCTCACCAATGCCATTCTGTTCCGGCGCACCGGCGAGCCCGGTCCGCTCGATTCCCTGGAACTCCTCCCCCGAAGGCTGCGTCTTCCCCTTGGCGCGTCCTTCAGCGTCACCGTGCGCGGCGTCTCGGAGGACGGGGAGAGCTTCCGCCTCGACACCGAGGAGCACCACGTCTTCCTGACAGCCGCCGGCGGGCAGGTCACCTCCTACAAGCATCTGGAACCGGGGGAGACCACGGCGACACTTCGCGCCCAGCAGACCGGCCGCACCCAAGTGCGCGCCAGCGCCTACGGCCCGCGCCTGAACCTGTCCCTCCCACCACCGGCAGGCGGCGCCATTGTCAGAGTTGAGGAGCCCACGGAGCTTTCATTCCTCCCCGCCGCCATGCTCCTTGAGCCCGGGGAGTCCCTCCCGCTGCGCCTGCTCACGGAGAGCGGGTCGGGTGAGCCGTTCACCGACGGGTTCTTCTTCGAGGATATGGAGGTCCCCGGGTTCCTTACGTGGTCGGTGGAGGACGGTCTCCTGACAGCCCGGGAGGAGGGAACCGGACACGTTCGCGTCGCGGCCGCCGGGAAGGAAGCGCTGCTCCCCGTCGCCGTCTCCAGCTACAGCGAAGTGCCCTTGCTTTCCTTCGACGAGCTGCCCACGGACGATCCCGCGGAGAGCATTGACCTGCTCAACGCGGACGCGGAACGCTCCTCCCTCAGCCTCGAACACGACAACGTCCGCACGGGGGAGGCCTCCTGGCGCCTGCGCTATGGCATGGCGCCCGGTGGCACCAGCCGCATCGGCATCCCCCTGGATATCGAACTCCCCGCCGACTACCCGATGGGGCTCGGCCTCTGGGTCTACGGCGACGGACAGGGCCAGTGGATGCGCGCGACCCTCTCCGACGCGGAAGGCCGCACCATCTATACGGACTTCACCACCCGCATACCGGGCATTGACTGGGAGGATGAATGGCGCTTCCAGCGCGCAAACCTCCAGGAGGTCATCCCCCCCGGCACCATGACGCCGCCCTATACACTCGAGATGATCTACCTCGTGCAGCCGGATCAGGCCCGCAAGCGCGACGGGGAACTGCTCCTGGACGGCCTCGTCCTGCTGGAACTCCCCGGGGAGCTGCAGGCCGCGGAGGACTGACCCTTCCCCATGGAGAAAGGGCAAACGATCATGAGAGGCCTTCCTGCCGCCATCGCCGCGGCCGTCTGCACTATGGCCGTGGCCCACGCGCCGGCGGATACGGTTTTCCCCTCCGCCCCCATGGGCGGGACGGTGGAGGAAACCACCGTGGAAATCCGCCCGGGTGTTGTCCATACGCACCGCGTGACGGATGACCCCCTGAGGATATACGTCCTGGAACTTGACATGACGGATCCGCGCGTCAGCCTCCGTCCCGCGCTCGGGCAGGACACCGTCGTCGGCACCGAGACCGTCCGCTCGATGGCGGACCGCCACGGCGCCCTCGCCGCCATTAATGGGGACTACTGGACCCACGGGGGCGTGCCCCTCAACCTCGTCGTGATGGATGGCGAAATCGTCATCGCTCCCAAGTCGCGCACCGCCTTCGGCATCAAGTGGGATGGCACGCCCGTCATCGGCCAGTGGACCGACGAGTGGTCCTGGCAGGCCGAGGTGGAAGCACCCAACGGAGAGCGCCTCTGGATACGCCTGCTCAATTCCGACGTGAACGAGGACTGGCTCACCCTGTATAGCTGGCGTTACGGCAGGCCCTCGCGCGGCAGCGAGGTCTCCCCCGTCACCGAAGCCGTCCTCAACATGGAGCTCCGCGTCCTCGAAATCCGCAAGGACGAACCCGGCGTCGAGATACCCAGCGGCGGCTACGTCCTCACAGGCCGGGACTCGGCGGGGGAGTGGCTGCGGGAGAACCTCACCGTGGGAGATCACGTCCGGCTCGACCTCCGCAGTACCCGGCCCTGGCAGGAACTCCGCCACGCCATCGGCGCCGGCCCCCGCATCCTGAAGGACGGCGAGTACTTCCAGGACCCCATCGCGCCCCACCCCGAGGGCGAGGAGTTCACCATCCCCTGGAAGCGGGGCCACTACCTGAACCGCTATCCCCGCAGCGGCCTGGGCGTCTCCCGCGACGGCACGAAGGTGATCCTCGCCACGGTGGACGGCCGGCAGCCCGAATGGAGTGCCGGTCTGTACCAGCGGGAAATGGCGGAGCTCCTCGCCGAATTTGGCGCCTGGGACGGCATGGACCTGGACAGTGGCGGCTCCGCGACACTCGTCATTGAGGGTGAGACGGTCAATCGCCCCTCCGACCACGCGAACCCGGACGGAACGGGGGGCGTCGAGCGCTCCGTGGCCAATGCCCTGCTCGTCTTCTACGAAGACGAATAGCGCACAGTCAGCAAAAGAAGAACCCCGTCCTTGGCATCGGCCCGGACGGGGTTTTCATGTCTGTTGAGGGTCTTGGTATAGACGCCGGAGCCGCAGTCTACTTGGCCGGTGTGGCGTCCCGCCCGTCGAGGAGGAATTCCAGCGCCCCCTGCATCGCCGTGCGGCGGACTTCCGGGTCCTCGATGGTCTCGAAGGGGAATCCCATCAACAGCAGGCGGTAGTCCTCCGCGTACACGATGGCCGCGGCCTCGTCCCCGTTGCCATTCGCGTAACTCAGCAGTGCATGCCCGCCCTCGGCGGGGCGGAACACGTCCGGCCTGTCGGCGTGATAGACGGGGCCGCTGCCGTCGTCGAAGCGGATTTCCCGCAGCTCCGGGATGTCCGTTTCATTCGCGGGCATGGCGGTGTGGCTTCCGGAGTCGCCGGAGGCCAGTTCGGCGCGGAAGACGCGGCGGAGGAATGCTTCGCCACCCCTCTCGTCCGTGAGCGCCGTGCCGATGTCGGTGCCGGATATCATGAGCGATCCGCCCATCGCCAGGTAGCCGTCCATACGGTCGCGGAGATCCCTGTCGAGCGAGAAGGACCCGGCGGTCTCCCGGCCCATGATCCAGATCACGGCGTCGTACCCGGCAAGGTTCACCCGGCCGGCGCGGACTGCCTTGCTGCTGGCGCCGTCAAGGAGCAGGCCCGGCCGGTCGGCCGCTGCGGCATGCTGGACCGAGTAGTTGTAAGTGTTCATCCGGCTGAGGATGCCCCGGTAGGAGCGTCCGTCGTGGAAGTTCATGGCCCGGTCGAGCCGGTGGAATCCGTTGACAAGCAGGACGCGCTGCCCCCCGGACTCCTCCGGCACCCGGAGCGCCAGCGTCTCGGAGGGGAAGCTCTCTCCGCCCTTGTTGCGGGCGGTGACGCGGAAGTAGGCCAGTTCGCCCGGCTCCAGTCCTGTCAGGATGGCCGTGCGGTCCGGCACGTCGTATCCATTGCAGAATCCGTAGCCGTTGGGAGACTTGTATATACGATAGGATGTTGCCCGGTCCCCGAGGTGCGCCCTTGTCCCGTCGTTGTAGGGTGGCTCCTCCCAGGAGATCTCCGCCCGTCCGCCGCCCAGGTAGCTCACGGACAGGCCTGTCGGCTTCTCCGGCAGGAGTGTCGCGTTGTCAAAGCCGGGCACCTCGTTCACGAAGTACTCCACCACGCCCGCGTAGGTTCCCTTCGACACGGTGTCGCGGAAGATCGGGTCGAGGATGTAGGCTGCGTCCTCCACGTTGTCGTGGAAGCCATACTCGAGCAGCGCAGCGGGCATCCGGTTGTTGTTGCGGGGGTTCGTCTCGCCAAGGTAACGCGTCACCACTGGCCCGTCGTGCCATTCCGGATCGTAGTCCGCATGCACGGCCGCCATAACGGCGTTGTGTGTCGCGAAGGCGAGTTCCACACCGCCGGGGTAGCCGGTGAACTGGTCGACGCCGCCCCATCGGTCAGGCTGATAAATGAAGGTGAACAGCCCACGCGCCGTGGCCGCGCCGCCGCTCGCATTCGTGTGCCAGGACAGGTAGATGCTCCTTCCCACCTCGTGCGGCTCGGCGAGCCATTCGGAGAACATCGGCATGGCGGAAACCGTGTTATAGACGCGCGTGTCCTTCTCCGGCTGGAAGCCTGCGAACTTTGCGTAGTAGCGCCCGGACTCCTCCCAGCGCGGCCGGCCGGTCGTTGTGCCCTCGCGCATGGTGTCGCTCATGCCGCCGCCGAAGCGCACCGCTCCGGCCACCACCTGGCTGTCCGGGTCGCTGCTGGTGTTCTCGATCACGACGGCACCGCGTTCGCTGTCCGCGCCTGCCTCGAAATGATAGGTCCCCACGTACTTCCAGGTGTAGCCGCCGTGATTCTGGTTCTGCGTCCAGAGCGTGTCACCGCCGCTGTGGCGGATAAAGACGCGGGCGTCCTCCGCGGTGCTTCCCGTGCGTGCCGGGCGGTACCACAGGTAAACGGCGTAATGCCCGTCCTCCGGGATGTCCGGCGTATAGATGGCGCGCGCGGTGGCGGGCCCGTCCGTGGTGGTGTGGGAGTAGAGCATTCCGTTCCAGGTTCCGGGCAGCCGCTCGGAACTCCAGTCGCCTTCCAGCTCGAGTCCGTCTCCGCCGGGCTCCACGATGACCATGTTCGTGTTCATGCAGCGTTCGCGCGTTGTATAGACCGTTGCACCGGCGTTCCAGAGGTAGGGAACGAAGTACTGGAGGACGGCTTCACCGTTGCTGTGGTCCTCGATCAGGCCGTGGCTCACGCCCCGTTGCGTCCGCCAGCCCCGCTGCGGGTCCCAGACCCATCCGTGGCCGGGGCTGACAAAGACGGACGCGCCGGTGAGCGCGCCGGTGGGCTGTGCCTCGTTGCCGAGGCGCACCAGTTCATGGCGGCTGTCCGCGTGGGCTGCTCCCGCCGCCAACGTGAGCGCTCCCGCAAGGATGCCGGGCAGTGTTCTCATCATTCCTCTCCCCTTCTGTGTCGTGTGGTGCGTTGTTTTCATGGGTGCCACTCCACGGCGCGGCCGCGCCTGTCGTAAAGGACGCTGCGCCAGTACTCGCCGATGCTGTAAAGGCAGTGCGTGCGTCCGTGGCGGTCCTGGCCGATGTGCGTCGGCTGGCCGAGTACTTCCTCGATTTCGGCCCGCCTCATGCCCTGCCTGATCTCGTACTCCATCGGGTCCGGCCCATCCGGTTCCTCCTCCTCGGCCACCTCCACGGCTTCTTCCACCTCCGCGGGCACTGCGGCCTCGGGGTCGGGAAGCTCCGGGGAGGGTGTTCTGGCGCAGGAGGACGTTCCAAGCGCCATCGCGAGCAGCAGTGCCGTGCTTGCCAAAACGGCAATCAAGAGTCTCATCGTCGCCCCTCTTCCATTGGATTCAATCCCAGCGGGATGCCCGATGATAAGCTGGACGCGGCACGGTACAAACGGAAAGTCACCTGCCGGCCACCGGCGGGAAGCATGCCCCTGGCTCGCTGCCCACTGATTTTGGAACTCCCCGGCCGATTCCGGCCGATGCGGTGCCGCTCCATTCCATGGGAACGGGCAACAGGTCCCATCAGCTTCAACCGGTGGAAACGGCGGACGATTTCTCCCGTCAGGAGGGCGCCACGCGGGCGGAGTCCGGGACCGAAGGGTCCTGTTCGCACCGGGAAGAGCTGCCCGTTACGGGTTGACAGGCTTCGGAAGCCTTACCCACCCTTCCCGCGCCTCGGGAGGGGCGGGACCCGCTCCCCCCTTGGGGCTTGCCTCCACAGGGAGTTCGCCAGCAGCCAGCACTCCCACCCAAACAACCGGATTTCCGTTAGACTCAATATGGCAGACGTCCTTCCTTTCGCCGGCACCCGCTTCAACACCAAGGAACACGACCTTGACCTCGGGAAGATGCTCGCCCCTCCCTACGACGTGGTCACACCCGAGCTGCAGAAGGAACTCCACGAGCGCGACCCCCGCAACATCGTCCGTCTCGTCTCGGGCTACGAAGCACCCGGCGACGATGAGTACAACAACCGCTACCTGCGCGCCGCCGAGCTCTATCGCGAGTGGAAGCAGGAAAACCTCCTCGTGGACGAGCAGCGCAAGTGCTTCTACGTCTACGAGCACGAGTTCACCTTGGCCGGAACCGAGAACCGCCAGAAGCGGCTCGGCTTCTTCGGACTCGTCAAGCTGCAGGACTTCCGCAGTGGAAAAATCCGTGCCCACGAGATGACTTTCGAAGGGCCCAAGCAGGACCGCCTCCGCCTCCTCAAGACCGTGCAGGTCAACCTCGAGCCCCTCTTCATGCTCTACAAGGACCCCGAGGGCCAGATTGACGCCATCCTCAAGGCTGCCACCGAAAACCCGCCCCACGAGGAATTCACAGACCATCGCGGCGACACCCACCGCCTCTGGCTCATCCACCGGAAAGACCCCATCCTCGGCATCAACGAGGCCATGAAGACCAAGCGCCTGTACATCGCCGACGGCCACCACCGGTACGAGACCGCCTTGGCCTACCGCGACGAAATGCGCGAGATGACAGGCCGGCGCGACGGACGCCAGCCCTACGACTTCATCCTCATGTACCTCAACAACGCCGACGACCCGGCCGTCCACACCACCGCCTCCCACCGCGTCCTGGCCCGCGACCTCGGCGCCGACGTGGACATGGAGGAGGTCCTGGAGGACCTTGAGGAGTACTTCGACGTCAAGGAGTTCCAGCTCGACCTCGCCGACGAGGAAAAGGCCGCCGCACTGGCCCAAAAGCACCTCGAAGCACGCAAGGGCACTCCCTCCCGTTTCGTCATGGTTCTCCCTTCCGGCCAAGCCTACCAGCTCCGGCTCAAGAAAAACGCCGACCTCGAGGAGATGATTGACGCCGAGTTCATGTCGGACCTCGTGCGCAGCCAGGACATCACCATCCTCCACCAGTTCGTCATCGCACAGGGATGGATCGGCAACCCCGAGGTGGAGCTGGACGACGACGACATTATCTACACACGGCGCATCGGCGAAGCGCTCTCGCTCGTGCGCCGGCGCAAGGGCTGTGTGGCCTTCCTGCTCAACCCCATTGACAAGGACCAGGCCATCCAGGTGGCTGAGAACGGCGAACTTATGCCGCACAACACCACCTACTACTACCCGAAGATCCAGAGCGGGCTCGTGCTGCGGGACCTGCAGGTCGGCTTCGGATAGGAAGGGCCGCCACGCGGCGGCAGAATCGGGGAAAAATTGCGGCCGGACCCCGCCGGATTGCTGTTGACTCGCCCCGGGCCGATTCCTACTTTCACCGGCCCTGCGGCGAGGACGGATACCGGACTCGACATAGCCGCGCGCGGGCCGTGGAGTCCCTCCCCACGGCACGGCCGGAAGCAAAGGCCACCGCACTGGAGAAGCCGGAAGACGAGGGCGCCTTCCGCACCGGTACTCGCCACCGCGACCCTGCGTGGCGGGTGATCGTGTGCCCGAACGCCCTCCCCAACCGACTCTTCAGAAACACCGCCCCAAAAGCGCCCCGCCAGCAGGAAAAGGCAGGGCCGCAGGGAAGGCGGCGGATTGCGCAAGCCACAGCAAGGCAACGCCGATCCGGAAACCAAGGAGCACTCCCGCCCCGGCGGGGATGAAAACGTAAGTCCAAAACCAAAGTTTTTTGGGGGCATGACATGGCCAAGGAAGCATTCAAGCGCGACAAGCCGCACGTCAACGTAGGTACCATCGGTCACATTGACCACGGGAAAACCACCCTCACGGCCGCCATCACCAAGATCCAGGCCGCCAAGGGCTTCGGCCAAGTGGTCTCCTTTGACATGATTGACAAGGCGCCCGAGGAAAAAGAGCGCGGCATCACCATCAACACCGCGCACGTGGAGTACCAGACCGAGTCACGGCACTATGCCCACGTGGACTGTCCCGGACACGCCGACTACATCAAGAACATGATCACCGGGGCGGCCCAGATGGACGGGGCGATCCTCGTGGTCGCCGCAACCGACGGCCCCATGCCCCAGACCCGCGAGCACGTCCTCCTGGCCCGTCAGGTCAACGTGCCCGCACTCGTGGTCTACCTGAACAAGTGCGACATGGTGGACGACGAGGAGCTGCTTGAGCTCGTCGAGATGGAAGTCCGCGAACTGCTCAGCTCCTACGAGTTCCCCGGAGACGACACCCCGGTCATCCGCGGCTCCGCCCTCAAGGCCCTCGAAGGCGAAGAGAGCGAGCTCGGTGTCCAGTCCGTCGCCAAGCTGATGGAAGCCTGCGACACGTGGATCAAGGAGCCGGAACGCGAGACCGACAAGCCCTTCCTCATGCCGATCGAGGACGTATTCGCCATCTCCGGCCGCGGCACCGTCGTCACCGGCCGTGTCGAGCGCGGAATCCTCAAGAAGATGAGCGAAGTCGAGGTCATCGGCCTCATGGACACCCGCAAGACGGTCGTCACCGACATCGAAATGTTCCGCAAGCTGCTCGACGAAGCGATCGCGGGCGACAACGTCGGCCTTCTGCTGCGCGGCGTCGGCAAGGATGACGTCGAGCGCGGCCAGGTCGTCGCCCAGCCGGGCACCATCAAGCCCCACACGCGCTTCAAGGCATCCGTCTACATCCTCAAGAAGGAAGAGGGCGGCCGGCACACTCCCTTCTTCAAGGGCTACAAGCCGCAGTTCTACTTCCGCACGACCGACGTCACCGGCGAGGTCTTCATGCCAGAGGGCGTGGAAATGGTCATGCCGGGCGACAACGTCACCATCGAGGCAAGCCTCGGCAAGCCGATCGCCATCGAGAAGGAACTCCGCTTCGCCATTCGCGAGGGTGGAAAGACCGTGGGCGCCGGAGTGGTGGCCGAGGTCATCGAGGACTAACGAGGTCCGGTAAGATAACAACGGGGCGGGGAGGACCGCGCAGAGGCTTCCCCGCTCCAGTTCTGTCCGATTCAACAAGGGAAGGAACCGCACCCGATCATGGCAAGTCAGGTCATACGCATCAATCTCTGGTCATTCGACAGCCGGCTGCTGAACAGCTCGGTGGGTTCGATCGTGGACACCGCGCGGACCACGGGCGCTTCGGTGGCGGGTCCTGTTCCCCTCCCGACCCGCCGGCAACGCTACACGGTGAACCGGTCGCCCAACGGCGACAAGAAGAGCCGCGAACAGTTCGAAATGCGCCGGCACAAGCGCCTCATTGACCTCGTTGATCCCCCCCAGAAGACGCTCGACGAACTGCAAAACCTCGATCTCCCGGCCGGTGTGTACGTGGAGATCAAGCTGACGTCATGATGAAGACGCAGACGCCATGTTGAACGCCACGGGTCCACTCCCAAGGCCGGAGGCAGGCGAAAGAACGGAGGTTCCGGGAAGTATGCCACTCGGACTACTTGGAAAGAAAATCGGGATGACACAGCTCTTCGATGAGAAGGGCGCCATTGTCCCCGTCACACTCATACAGGCTGGCCCCTGCCCCGTGATTCAGAAGCGCACGGCCGACAGCGATGGGTACGACGCGGTGCAGCTTGGCTTCGATCAGAAGCCCGAGCGCACCACCAATCGTCCCGACGCCGGGCACTTCCGCAAGGCCGGCACCACCCCCGTCCGCTTCGTCCGCGAAATCAGGGGCGAGGAAACGGCGGAACTCGAAGTCGGTCAGACTCTCTCGGTTGAGATGTTCGAGGAAGGCGAGAGTGTCCATGTGACCGGATCGAGCAAGGGCCGCGGCTTCGCCTCGGTACGCAAGCGCCACGGCTCCCACCCCGGGCCAAAGACGCACGGCTCCATGTACCACAACCGCCCCGGCTCCATGGGCGGGGCCTCGGACCCCTCCCGGGTTTTCAAGGGCAAGCCCTCTGCAGGACGGTACGGCGCCGAGCGTGTCACAACCCGCAACCTCAAGGTCGTCAAGACCGACATCGCCCGCAACATCCTCGTGGTCAAGGGCTCGGTCCCCGGTGCGAACGGCGGATATGTGGTCATCCGCAAGGGCAAGCCCGCCCCCCAGGCCAGTTGAGGGAGGAACCAAGGTAACCAATGGCAAAGATCACCGTGAAAAACCAGCAGGGCGCTGACACCGGAGAGATCGAACTCCGCCCGGAGGTCTTCGAGGCCCACCGGCACGCCGTTCTCGTCCGCGAAGTCTACAACGCCCACATGGCCAACCAGCGCCAGGGAACGCATGCCACCAAATCCCGTGGCCAGGTGCGTGGCGGCGGCCGCAAGCCATGGAAGCAGAAGGGCACGGGCCGTGCCCGCGCCGGCACGATCCGCTCGCCCCTCTGGCGCGGCGGTGCCGTGGTCTTCGGCCCCCAACCGCGCGACTACCGCGAGAAGGTCAACCGCAACAAGCGACGCGGGGCCTTCCGGGCGCTCCTCTCTTCCAAGCTCGACGCAGGGGAGATTCACATTCTCGACTCGCTGGACCTCTCCGGCAGCCCGAAGACACGTGAAGCCGTGGCACTGCTCGAGCGCCTCGGCATCAAGGGGAAGAAGACACTCTTCGTCACGAAGGACAAGGACGAGCCCCTGATCCGCGCCACCCGCAATCTGGCGGGATCAAGCGAAGCCCCCGCGCGGGTGGAGGTCGTCGGGGCGATTTCCATCTTCGACCTGCTTACCTGCGAGGCACTCGTCCTCACGCGCGAAGCCGCCGAAGCCCTCCAAGAAAGGCTGAAGCCATGAGCAAGAGCCCCTACGAGATTCTTCTCCGCCCGGTCCTGACCGAGAAGTCGCTCAACCTTGCCGGTGGCGCCACCAGTGGCGGACACCACCAGTACACCTTCCAGGTGCACAAGTCCGCCAACAAGCGCGAGATCCGCTGGGCCGTCGAGGCCGCTTACGGCGTCAAGGTCGCCAGCGTCAACACCACCACCCACAAGGGGAAGGTGCATCGCCCGAGGATGCGCGGCGCCAAGCCGGGCAAGCGTCCCGATACCAAGAAAGCTCTCGTGACCCTCGCTGAAGGTCACCAGATCGAACTCGTCTAAGGAGCACTCGCGAAAGCGACAGAGCCATGCCGATCAAACGTTACCGGCCATACACTCCCTCCCGCCGCACCCTGACCTCGCTGGACTTCAGCGAGCTGACGGACAAGCGGCCGGAAAAGTCGCTCGTAGAGCGCCTGCCCTACAAGGCGGGGCACAACCACCATGGGCGCATCACGAGCCGGTTCCGCGGCGGGCGCCACAAGCGCCTCTACCGCAAGGTGGACTTCAAGCGCCGCAAGGACGGTGTGCCGGCGAAGGTTGCCGCCATCGAGTACGATCCGTACCGCTCCGCGCACATCGCCCTGCTGCACTACGCTGACGGGGAGAAGGCCTACATCATCGCCCCGCGCGGACTGCAGCCAGGCGCGAAGATCATGAACGGGCCGGAGGCGGAAATCCGCATCGGCAACTGCCTGCCGCTTGCCAAGATTCCCGTCGGCACAACCATCCACTGCGTCGAACTGCGGCCCAAGGGCGGAGCGCAGCTGGCCCGCTCGGCCGGCAACAGCGTCATGCTCCTTGCCCGGGAGGGCGCGATGGCCACCCTGCGCCTCCCATCCGGCGAAGTGCGCATGGTGCGCTCGGAGTGCCGCGCCGTCATCGGCCAGGTCGGCAATCAGGACCACGAGCTGGTCAGCATCGGGAAGGCTGGCCGTTCGCGCTGGCTCGGCCGGCGCCCGCACAACCGCGGCGTGACCATGAACCCGGTGGACCACCCGATGGGCGGCGGTGAAGGCCGCTCCTCCGGTGGCCGGCAGCCCTGCTCGCCCTGGGGCCAGAAGGCAAAGGGTCTGGCCACCCGCAAGAAGAAGAAGAAGAGCAGCGCCCTGATCGTCAAGCGCCGCACGAAGTAACCCGGCTCCCCAGCGGGCCGCACAACAGGCCAGGAAAGACCGCAAAAGAGGAAGCAGCGCATGAGCCGTTCACTCAAGAAGCCTCCCTACGTTGACTACCATCTCATGGAGAAGGTGGAGGCGCTGAACGCCACGAACGAGAAACGGGCGATCAAGACCTGGTCGCGCCGCTCCACGATCACGCCGGAGATGATCGGCCACACCATCGCGGTGCATAACGGCAAGGCCTTCGTGCCGGTCTTCGTGACCGAGCACATGGTGGGACACAAGCTCGGAGAGTTTGCCCCCACGCGCGCCTTCCGTTCGCACGGCGGCAAGACGGCCAAGGCCACCCGCTAGGCCACGGGAACCAAGAATTCGCCGAACACCCAGGAGAGTTTCGCAAATGGCGAGCGTGACAAAGACCAAGACCAACGACGGCAGGGAAATCCAGGGCAAGTCCCTCGCCCGCTTCGTCCGTTGTTCCGCGCGCAAGGCGCGCATCGTGATGGACCTTATCCGGGGTAAGACCGCCGGGGAGGCCCTCGAAATCCTGCAGTTCACCCAGCGTCCCTCGGCCGTGCCCTACGTCCGCCGCTCGCTGCTCGCGGCCATCGCCTCCGCGCGCGAGACACACCCGCAACCCGAGTCGCTCGTCATCGGCGAGGCACTCGTGGACGACGCGCCCATGATCAAGCGCATCCGCCCCGCCTCCATGGGCCGGGCCGTGCGCATCAGAAAGCGCCAGTGCCACATCCAGATCGCCCTGACGGAACAGGAAGACTAGGCACCCCTTCTCTCCACGGAAAGGAAACCAGGAGGTCACACACTTTGGGTCAGAAAATTCACCCCTACGGCTTTCGCCTCGGCGTCATCAAGGAGTGGCGGACCCGCGCCTACTCCCCGAAACAGTATAAGGACCTGCTCCACGAGGACATCGCCATCCGCAAGCTCGTCAAGAAGCAGTTCCACCACGCGGGCATCTCCCACGTGGAAATCGAACGCGCCACGCGCAGGGCGAAGGTCACCATCCACACGGCCCGCCCGGGCATCGTGATCGGCAAGAAGGGGGAATCCATTGACCAACTTCGCACCGCCCTCAAGGACCTGACCGGCGGCAAGGAAGTGGTCGTGACCATCGAGGAAGTGAAACGCCCGAACCTGAACGCCCAGCTCGTGGCGGAGAACGTCGCAGGGCAGCTCATGCGCCGCATCTCCTTCCGCCGGGCCATGAAGAAGACCGTACAGGCCTGCATGAAGGATGGAGCCTTGGGCGTCAAGATTCAGTGCGCCGGCCGCCTTGGCGGATCGGAAATGAGCCGCACCGAGTGGTACCGCGAGGGCCGCGTCCCTCTCCACACCCTGCGGGCGGATATTGACTACGGGCTCGCCGAAGCCCAGACAAAGTCCGGAGTCATCGGCGTGAAGGCATGGGTCTTCCGCGGCGAGGTCTTCCCGGAAGAAGGCGAAAAGAAATAACGCGGACCACGCGCGCGTCACGATTCCAAGGATAAGCGAACATGCTTCTACCGAAACGACCGAAACACCGCAAAGTCCAGAAAGGCAAGCGCCGGGGCAAAGCCCAGCGTGGCGCCACGATCAGCTTCGGCTCCTACGGCATCAAGGCGCTCGAGTGCGGCTGGGTCAGCAACCGGCAGATCGAGGCAGCCCGTGTGGCCATCAACCGGACGGTCCGCCGCGGCGGGAAGCTCTGGATTCGCATCTTCCCCGACAAGCCGCTCACCGTGAAGCCGGCCGAAACCCGGATGGGCAAGGGCAAGGGCAACCCCGAGCACTGGGTCGCCGTCGTCAAGCCCGGCCGTATCCTTTTCGAACTCGAGGGTGTCACCCCCGACCTGGCCCGCAAGGCAATGACCCGCGCCATCCACAAGCTCCCCGTGAAGGCAAAGTTCGTGATGCGCCCGGAAGTCATGGCGGAAGCCGCCGCCGCGAGCGAAACCTGAGAGGAAGGCACCAAGCCGAGGAACTGAAATCATGGCACTGAAAGCAGCGCAACTGCGCGAGATGGACGACACCGAACTGGCCGTGCGCGCGGCGGAAATCCAGAAGGAAATCTACGATATCCGCCACAAGCAGGTCACGAAGGAAGACCCGAACACGAGCCGGATCAAGATCCTCCGCCGGGACTTTGCCCGCATTCAGACGGTCGTGAACGAGCGTCAGCGGGCCGAGGCCGCAGGCAAGTAGCCGTCCTGAATGAAACCGCGCGCCACGGCGCGCAACACCAGCCCGTTCACCTACTGTAAGCAGAGGAGTTTGGCCCCATGGCCGAAGCCGCGGAAAAGAAAGAGAAGGCCACGATCAAGCCCCGCCCGAGAGTCCGCGTGGGACAGGTGGCAAGCAACAAGATGGACAAGACGCTTGTCGTCGTCGTCAACCGGCTGATGAAGCATCCGCTCTATCACAAGTACATCCGCCGGCGCAAAAAGCTCTACGTCCACGACGAGGCGAACACCGCCGGCATCGGCGACACCGTGGAGGTGGCGGAAATGACCCGGCCGCTGAGCAAGCTCAAGCGCTGGCGGCTGGTGCGCGTCGTTGAGCGCGCCAAGTAAGCAAACCGGCTCATAGCGAGGCTAAGGGAAACCGATGATCCAGGAATATTCCGTACTCAGAGTGGCGGACAACAGCGGGGCGCGGCGCGTGCGCTGCTTCAAGGTCCTTGGCGGGTCACGCCGGCGCTACGCTTCGATCGGCGACGTGATCGTCTGCTCGGTGCGCGACGCCGATCCGCATGGAAACGTCAAGAAGGGCACCGTCGTGAAGGCCGTCGTCGTCCGCACCCGCAAGGAGGTGCGCCGCGAGGACGGGTCGTACATCCGCTTCGACGACAACGCCGCCGTGCTCATCAACAATCAGAACGAACCCCTGGGGACGCGTATCTTCGGGGCCGTGGGACGCGAGCTGCGCGCCCGCCGCTTCATGAAGATCATCTCCCTTGCTCCGGAGGTCATGTAGCCCCTCCGGCGCCGCCCCATCACGGGGCCAACGCGGAAGAGGAGCAGAGAGCCCAACGCCATGAGCATAAAACTGCGCAGAGACGATCTGGTCGAAGTGATCAACGGAAACGACAAGGGCAAGCAGGGCCGTATCCTGCAGGTTGACGTCAAGCGGCGCAAAGTCGTCGTCGAGGGCGTCAACTACAAGACCCACCACGAGCGCGTCCGCCGCGACAAGGCGGGCCAGACCGGCGGCATCGAGGAGCGCGAAGCGCCCATTGACATCAGCAACGTCGCCATCGTGGACCCCAAGACCCAAAGCGCGGCCCGCATCGGCTACCGCTTCGAGGAAGACGGCCGCAAGGTCCGCGTCACCAAAGGAAAGAACGCCTCGGGAACCGTCCTGGACTGATCAACGTCCAGGGGCGAAACCTCGGGAGCTTTAGAGCCGGAGCAAGAACGGACTATGACTGACAAAGCCGAAACTGCCGCCACCGCTGGCGCCCCCGCGCCCGGGCCTGCGCTACTCCCGCGCCTTCTCCGCAAGTACCGCGAGGAAGTCGCACCCGCAATGCGCGAGAAGTTCGCCTACCGCAACCCCATGGAAATCCCCACGCTCAAGAAGATCACGGTCAACATGGGCGTGGGAGAGGCAGCCCGGGACATCAAGGAGCTGGACGCCGCGGAGAAGGAGCTGGCCATCATCACCGGCCAGAAGCCCCGCCTCACGCGCGCCAAGCTCTCCGTGGCATCCTTCAAGATTCGTCAGGGCATGCCCGTCGGGTGCTTCGTCACCCTGCGCGGCGCCCGCATGTGGGAGTTCATGGACCGTCTGGTCCACGTAGCCCTGCCCCGTGTGCGCGACTTCCGGGGTATCTCCGGCCGCAGCTTCGATGGGCGCGGGAACTACTCCATGGGCATCCGCGAGCACCTCATCTTCGTCGAGCTGGACTACGACAAGGTCTCGCGCACCCGTGGCATGAACATCACCTTCGTCACCAACGCCAAGTCCGACCAGGAAGCCAAGGAGCTGCTGCGGCTCCTCGGCATGCCATTCCGCAACTGACCGGCCCGATCCACAGGAGGACTGCCAGAAGTATGAATTCCGACCCGATTGCCGACATGCTGACCCGAATCCGGAACGCCAACATGGCCGCCCTCGACCATGTTGACATCCCCAGTTCCAAGATGAAGGTCGCGATCGCGCGCATCCTCAAGGATGAGGGCTTCATCAAGTACTACAAGGTGGTGCGGAACACCAAGCAGGGCACGATCCGCATCTTCCTCAAGTACGGACCGAACAAGGAGCGCACCCTGGCCGGCCTGCGCCGCATCAGCAGCCCCGGTCTGCGCACCTACATGAAGGCCGAGAACATCCCGCACGTGCGCGGTGGCCTTGGCATCACGATTCTCTCCACCTCACAGGGAATCCTCACTGGCCGGGAGTGCCGGCAGCGCAACATCGGCGGAGAGGTGCTCTGCGCCGTCTGGTAACGAAACCCTGGACACACAACGACGCAAACGACGCGAACGGAGGAAACGGCGGTGAGCCGCATTGGAAAAGTCCCGATCAAGATCCCCGAGAAGGTTGAGGTCAAGCTGACCCCAACCCAGGTCACCGTGAAGGGCCCCAAGGGCACTCTCGGCATGGAGCACCATGGCCGGGTCAAGGTGACCAACGAGGACGGCGCCCTCGTCGTCCAGCGCTTCGACGACTCGCGCCAGGCCCGTGCCTACCACGGGCTCTACCAGCGCCTGCTCAGCAACTGCGTGACCGGCGTCACCGAGGGCTTCCGAAGGGAGCTGGAAATCCAGGGTGTCGGCTATCGCGTGGCGCTTCAGGGCCGCGACCTCAGCATGAACATGGGGTACAGCAACCCAGTGATCTACAAGGCGCCCGATGGGATAACCTTCCAGGTGCCCAAGCCCACCTCCATCGTGGTCGAGGGCGTCGACAAGCAGGTGGTGGGGCAGACCGCCTCGGAGATCCGGTCCGTGCGCCCGGTCGAGCCCTACAAGGGCAAGGGCATCCGGTACGTGGGCGAGCGCGTAATCCGCAAGGCCGGCAAGTCCACCAAGTAACGGCCAACCATTCCACTTTTGCCTGGAGGCTGCTACAACGCGTAGCCTCCCGGAGGGCAGGAGAAAAAGAAGAGATGAGACTGACAAGACACGACAAGAGGCGGCGCCGGCATCTGAGCGTGCGCAAGAAGGTCAGGGGCACGAACGAACGTCCGCGCCTGTGCGTGCGCAAGACGCTCAAGCACCTTTACGCCACCATCACCGACGACAGCCCCGCCACGGGGTGCCACACGGTGGCCACCTTCACGACCCTGAGCAAGGAGACCGCCGGCAAGCACATGCGCAACATCGAGCAGGCGGGCCAGCTCGGGCAGACCGTCGGCAAGGAACTGAAATCGCGCGGCATCGAGCGGATCGTCTTCGACCGCGGCGGATACCGCTACCACGGATGCGTCAAGGCGCTCGCCGACGGCG
Organism: Candidatus Sumerlaeota bacterium; assembly: GCA_007132505.1. Lineage (GTDB taxonomy): Bacteria > Sumerlaeota > Sumerlaeia > SLMS01 > SLMS01 > SLMS01. The sequence continues at coordinate 21,148 of SLOM01000064.1, read as the reverse complement.
TGCGCGAAGCCGGAATCCAATTCTAACCCTCCGACTGGCAAGCAGAAGAAAGGACCATATCGTTGAGCAACGAGCCGCAATTCAATAAGGACGACAGCCTGGAAGGCGCCCGGGCGCAGCAGCAGGCACCCGAAGCCCCCTCATCGGCGGAGCAGATCTCCCAGGCGGTGGAAATCTTCCGCGCCCCAATTGATCCCTCCACGCTGAACCTCCAGGAAGATGTCGTGGCGCTCAACCGCGTGGCGAAGGTGGTGAAGGGCGGACGGCGTTTCAGCTTCGCCGCCTTGGTCGTCGTCGGCGACGGTGCCGGTCATGTCGGTGTCGGCTTCGGCAAGGCCAACGAGGTGCCCGACTCAATCGCCAAGGGGGTCGAGGCTGCCAAGAAGGCACTCATCCGTGTCCCGCTCGTGGGGCGGACGATTCCCTTCGAGACAATCGGACGGTTCGGCGCCGGGCGCGTGCTTCTCAAGCCCGCTTCCGAAGGTACCGGACTCATCGCCGGTCCCCCCGCGCGTGCTGTCCTGACGCTTGCCGGCGTACAGGACGTGCTGACCAAGGCACTCGGCAGCCAGAACCAGCTCAATGTCGTGCGCGCCACTTTCGAGGGGCTGCGCAACCTCGAGCTGGCCGAGGCGGTCGCGACCCGCCGCGGCAAGACGCTCGAGGACATGATGGGCCGCAAGGCCGCCAACCGCTACCGCCAGCAGCGCGAGGAAGCCCTCACCGGCTTCCACACCGTCGTCACGCAGGAACGCGACCGCCGCGACAAGGCGCGCCTCGGCACCTACAGCGCCGGCGGGAGGCGGGACGAGGAAGAGAACCAGAGCGAGGAGTCCGGCGGGAAGCAGTCCTGACGCTCCACGCCCCTGACCCGCGGCGCCGGCCGCCGTCAATAACTCGAGGACCGCGAAATGAAGAGAGTACGCATCACCTGGAAGAAAAGCACCGTCAGCACCCGCCAGACCCACCGGCGGGTGATCGAGGCCCTTGGACTCAAGCGCCTCAACCATGTAGTGGAAAAGGAACTGACCCCTTCGGTGAAGGGAATGATCGACAAGGTCTCCTACCTGCTCGAGGTGGAGGAGGTGAAGTAAATGAAGATCCATGAACTGCCCGGCGATCCGGGACGGCAGCAGAAGCGCAAGCGGCTCGGACGTGGCCATGGCACCGGCCATGGCAAGACCTCCGGCAAGGGCCACAAGGGGCAGAAGTCCCGCTCCGGCGGCCGGCAGACGCCCGGATTCGAGGGCGGCCAGATGCCGCTGCAGCGACGCCTCCCCAAGTACGGGTTCAAGAACCCGCACCGGGTCGAGTATGAGGTCGTGAACCTCTCCAGCCTTGAGAAGAAGTTCGAGAGCGGAGCCACCGTGGACGAGCAGGCGCTGCGGAGCGCAAGGCTCGTGCGGACCAACAAGCCAGTGAAGCTGCTGGCCAACGGCTCGCTCACCAAGGCACTGACAGTCAAGGTCGGCGCCGCCAGCAAGTCCGCCGTCGAAAAAGTGCAGGCCGCAGGCGGGACTTGCGAGTTGCCAACCGCCAAGGACAACTCCTAACTTCCCCGGCGCCTCCCGCTGAGGAGGCAACCGACGTCTCAGGACCGAATGGAAGCATATGCTCCAGATCTTCCGTAACCTTTTCTCGATCCGGGATCTCCGGCGGCGAATCCTGTTCACGCTGATGATCATCGCGATCTACCGGATCGGCTCGCACATCCCCTGCCCCTTCGTGGACGTGGAGAATCTTCGGGATGCCTTCACGGCCGAGGGTGCGATGGGCGGCCTGTTCGGCGCGGCGGACTTGTTCACGGGGGGCAACTTCTCCCGCATGTCCGTCATGGCGCTGGGTATCATGCCCTACATTTCCGCCTCCATTATTCTCCAGCTCATGATGGTCGTTGTGCCCAGGCTGGAGAAGCTCGCCAAGGAAGGCGACGCGGGACGGAAGAAGATCACCCAGTACACGCGCTATGGGACGGTCCTCCTCTCCGCCGTCCAGGGCTTCGGCCTTGGCCTGTTCATCATGCAGGACCCCACCGTCATCATGTCCTTCATGCGCGAGACGCCGGTCCTGTTCCTCTTCACCACGGTCATCGCGGTTACGGCAGGGACGACATTCCTGATGTGGCTGGGCGAGAAGATCACCGAGAAGGGGGTCGGCAACGGCATCTCGATGATCATCGCGCTGGGCATCATGGCGGCCTACCCGCAGAACGTGCTCGCCACGTACACGAGCGTGCGGCTTGAGGCGGTCACCCCGTTTGCCGTCCTGGCGATCGCGGTCCTGATGGTGCTCGCGGCGATCCTGATCGTACTCGTGCAGGAAGGCGCCCGCAAGATCCCGATCCAGCACGCCAAGATGGTCGTCGGCCGCAAGATGCAGCAGGCGCAGACGAACTACCTGCCGCTGAAGGTCAACACGGCGGGCGTCATGCCGGTGATCTTCGCCATGGCGATCCTGACGCTTCCCACCACGATTTTCGGTTGGGTGGGAGCCACGCCGGGCACGGGGCTCGGGTTCTTCGGCGAGCTCTTCTCCATGACCTCCCGCTACAACCTCTACGATCTGCTGGGGCTGGAGCGCGGTGCCATCTTCAACCTTCTCAAGGCGGCGAACCTCTACACGCTGCTGTACGCGGTGCTGGTGGCCTTCTTCTGCTTCTTCTATACGGCGATCGTGTTCAACCCGCAGGACGTGGCGGACAACCTCCGCCGCGTGGGCGCCTTCGTGCCGGGATACCGGCCGGGCAAGCAGACGGCCGACTATATTGACAAGGTCATGACCCGCATCACGCTGGTCGGCGCGGTCTTCCTCGTCAGCGTCTCCGTCATGCCGCAGCTCGTCATGGCGGGCTTTGGCATCCCGTTCGTGCTGGCGGACTTCGCCGGCGGCACCGGGCTGATCATCGTTGTGGCAGTGACGCTGGACACGATGAAGCAGGTGGAGTCGCGCATGCTGATGCGCCACTACGACGGTTTCCGCTCGCGCCGGCAGACCGGCGGCGGACAGCGCTGGGCCAAAAAGCCCACGCCGCGGTGAGCCGGCCGGACAAAGATTCACCTGCCGCCCAGGCGGGACCGGGCAGCCGCGTGACCCTTGGCGGGAGGAGCTGGTGAACCTCGTCATATTCGGCCCACCGGGCTCCGGGAAGGGCACCCAGTCCGAACGCATCGCACGCCACTACGGCATGACGCACCTCTCCACCGGTGACGCCCTGCGTCAGGCGATTCGCAACCGAACGGAAGTGGGACTGCGGGCCAAGGCTGTCATGGAAAAGGGTGAATTGGTCAGCGACGAGATCGTGAACGGAGTGCTGCGCGAGATCATCGGCCAAAAGCGGGGCGAGAGCGACGGCTTCCTCTTCGACGGCTACCCGCGCAACATCGAGCAGGCCAGGCAGCTCGACACCATCTGCGGGGAATTCTCACTCTCCCACCCCTCGGTCATGAACTTGGACGTGCCGGAGGAAAACCTTCTGCTCCGCCTGACAGGCCGGCGCATCTGCGGGCAGTGCAAGGCCACCTACAACATCCACTTCCAGCCCACGCGCCAGGCTGGCGTTTGTGACGAGTGCTCCGGCCCTCTCATCAAGCGCGCCGATGACGAGCCGGATACCGTGCGCGAAAGGCTGCGCGTTTATAAGGAGGAAAGCGCCCCCGTGCTGGACTACTACGGCGAACTGGGACGCCTTCACACGCTGGACGCCGCTGGAGACTCCGATCAAGTGTTCGAAAAGATCACCTCCATCATCGAAGAGAATCGCTGAGGATCAGGGAAACGTGTCCGCCGCCGCAAACAACCCGGTCTCCGAAGAAGCCCAGGAGGACCGGATATACCTCAAGAGCGCGGACGAGGTCGCGGTCATGCGCCGCGCCGGGCACCTGCTGGGCCGCATCATACGGGAAGTGCTGGAAAACGTGGACGAAGGCGTGACGACCATCGAACTCGACAAGCTCGCCTACCGCCGCATCCGCGAGGCCGGTGCCATCCCCGGGTTCCTCGGGCTGTACAACTTCCCGAACACGCTCTGCATCTCCGTGAACGAACAGGTGGTGCACGGCATCCCGGACAAGCGCCGGCTCAAGAGCGGCGACATCGTCTCGATTGATTGCGGGCTGATTTTGGACGGTTTTTTCGCCGACCACGCCTGGACCGTCGGCGTGGGAAAGCTCGACCCCGAGGCGGAACGGCTGCTGCAGGTCGGCGAGGAGGCCCTCTTCCGGGGGATTGACGCGGCGCGCTACGCCGGACGAGTGGGGGACATCGGAAGGGCCATCGAGGAGCACGTCACCCGGGCCGGGTTCTCCGTCGTGGAGGAATACACCGGACACGGCATCGGGCGGCGGTGCCACGAGGACCCGAAAGTCTACAACACCGGCACGCGCCGGGGGAAGCGGATGGGTCAGGGGCTGACTCTGGCCATCGAGCCGATGGTGAACATCGGCAGCGGACGGACGAAGGAGCTGGCGGACGGCTGGACCGTCGTGACGGCGGACGGGTCGCTGTCGGCACACTTCGAACACACAGTGGCAATCGGGCAGGAGGGCACGGAAATCCTGACCTCGGCCGAAGACCACTGAGATGAGGAAGGTTAGCGCCGCCGCCTGAGTGGGGATTGCGCTTGACCGCCGACACCGCCGGCGTGCAGGATTGTTAATTGCGGTCGCGAACCGAAGGGGGGTTCGTGCCGCCAACCGACCAAGCACGAAAGAGGTTATGGCCAAGGAAAAGGGAATCGAAGTCGAGGGCGTCGTCGTGGAAAAGCTCCCCAACGCCATGTTCCGCGTGGAGCTGCAAAACGGCATGGAGGTCCTGGCTCATATCTCCGGAAAGATGCGGATGCACTTCATCCGTATCCTGCCCGGCGATAACGTGTCGGTGGAACTGTCGCCCTACGACCTGACCCGCGGCCGCATCACCTACCGCAAGAAATAGGAAAGACGGGGCGCCGGGGCGCCCGGCACCCTCCGGCCCAGGAGAACAAGGCTCATGAAAGTACGCGCGTCGGTAAGGAAAATCTGCAACAAGTGCCGGATCATCCGCCGCAAGGGCGTGATCCGCGTCATCTGTGACAACCCGCGCCACAAGCAGCGCCAAGGATAAAGGAGTACACAACAAGTGGCACGCATAGCCGGCATTGACCTCCCACGGGAAAAGCGCATCGAGTTTGCCCTTCCCTACATCTACGGCATCGGGCCGTCCAGCTCCCGCCAGATACTGCGCGAGGCAGGCGTGGACCCCACCACACGCACCAAGGACCTCAGCGAGGAGGACATCACCCGCATCTCCTCCATCATCGCCGGCAAGTACAAGGTGGAGGGCGACCTGCGCCGCCTCACCGGCCAGAACATCAAGCGCCTGATGGACATCGGATGCTACCGCGGGCTGCGCCACCGCCGGGGACTCCCCGTGCGGGGACAGCGCACCAGCACCAACGCTCGCACACGTAAGGGCGCCCCGAAGACAGTCGGCGGCGGCCGCAAGAAGTAACCCTCACCACTCGACCGCTGGCGCGGCACCCCGCAACCGCGGCAAACCGCCGGCAGGAAGATACGACACGAAGGAGAGACGTTCCGCATGGCAAAGAAGGCGGCCAAGGCCACCACGAAGAGAAAAGCCCGCAAGAACATCGCGCATGCCATCGTGCACGTGCACGCCACGTTCAACAACACCATCGTGACCTTCGCGGACCACGCGGGGAACACGATCAGCTGGTCGTCGGCGGGCTCTGCCGGATTCAAGGGATCGCGCAAGTCCACCCCCTTCGCCGCCGGGCAGGCCGCCGAGCGCGCCACCCGTCAGGCACAGGATCATGGCGTGAAGAGTGTGGACGTGCTCATCAAGGGCCCCGGCCCCGGCCGCGAAAGCTCCGTGCGGGCGCTCCAGGCCGCCGGGATCACCGTCAACACGATCCGTGACGTAACGCCCCTTCCGCACAACGGCTGCCGGCCGCCCAAGCGCCGGCGCGTCTGAGACCCGCAACCGAAAACCCCGACCGAACCTCAGGAGGAATACCCAACGTGGCTCGCTATATCGGCCCTGTCTGCCGTCTTGAAAGGCGCCTCGGCAAGAAGCTTCACCTCAAGGGGGAGCGCGAACTCAACGGCAAGACCGCCATCGAGAGGCGCAACTATCCTCCCGGAGAGCACGGCCAGGGCCGACGCGTCAAGCTCTCCACCTACGGCATCCAGCTGCGCGAAAAGCAGACACTCAAGTGGACCTACGGCGTCCTCGAACGCCAGTTCCGCCGCTACTTCGCCACCGCGGACCGCTACAAGGGCGTCACCGGCACCGTGCTGCTTCAGCTTCTTGAATCCCGCTTGGACAACGTCGTCTACCGCGCCGGGTTCGCCTCCACACGCCGGCAGGCACGCCAGCTCGTCGGCCACAACCACATCATGGTGAACGGGAAGAAGGTGAACATTCCCTCCTACCGCGTGAAGCCCGGCGACGAGGTCACCCTGAGCGAGAAGGCAGTCAAGAACGCCAAGCTCATGCAGGTGGTGAACGACTCGCTGGACATCCTCACGCGCCGCGGCGGGCACAAACCCTTCATCGAGTTCGACAAGGAAAGCATGAAGGCCCGCTTCCTCCAGGTGCCCTCACGCGAGGACCTGGACGACATAGACGTGAAGGAGCAGCTCGTCGTCGAGCTCTACTCACGCTGATCCGGCCTGCGGGGGACCCTTCCTCCGCGCCGCCACGCAACGCCACACCGCTTTCCGACCCTCGCAAGGAGATTTGCCCACTTATGGAGCTGGAACTTAAGCCGCTCATCCGCCCCGGAAGGCTCGAGGCCGACCCTGTCACCCTCTCCGACACCTTTGGCCGCTTTCACGCGGAACCGTTCGAGCGCGGCTTCGGCAACACCATCGGCAACTCGCTCCGCCGCATCCTGCTCTCCTCCATTCAGGGCGCAGCCGCCACAAGCGTGCGCATTGAAGGCATCCGGCATGAGTTCAGTGGCATCCCCGGTGCCATGGAGGACGTTGCGGATGTCATCCTGAACCTCAAGCAGGTCGTCTTCAAGATGGAGGGTGTGCACGGTCGCGCCACCATCTCGCTGGAGAAGGACGGACCCGGCGTGGTCACCGCCGGAGATTTCGAAGTCCCCGAGCACATCACCGTCCTGAACCCCGACCAGCCGATCGCCACGCTCTCCGAATCCGGCTCCCTGGCCATGGAAGTGCTCGTGGCCCAGGGCCGCGGCTATCAGCCGGCCATCTATCCGCCCATGGAAGACGAGGACGACATCGGCGTCATCCCCATTGATGCGGTCTTCTCGCCGGTGCGCCAGGTGGCCTACAAGGTCAGCGACGCGCGCGTGGGCCAGCGCACCGACTACGACCGGCTGACGCTCGAGGTCACGACCAACGGCTCCGTCCGGCCGGAGGAGGCGGTGAGCTACGCCGCCAAGATCCTGCGCGACCACTTGGACCTTTTCATCCGCGCGGAGGACCAGCAGGCCGACACCACGGCAGGCGCCGAGCAGGAAGGCGTCGAGGGCGCCAGCGAAAGCGACATCCAGCGCACGCTCGACCGTTCCATCGAGGAACTGGAACTCTCCGTCCGGTCGTTCAACTGCCTTGAGGCAGCAAGCATCAAGACGATCCGCGACCTCGTCCAGAAGTCGGAAACGGAAATGCTCAAGTACCGGAACTTCGGCCGCAAGTCGCTCTCGGAAATCAAGGCCGTGCTCAAGGAAATGGGCCTCGGCTTCAACATGGAACTGGACGAACGCGGCATGCCCATCCCCAGCTCCGAGGACAAGGACCGGTAGGCGATCCCCCCACCGGCTCACGCCTCCACCTCCCAAAACGCACGACACCCAAGGAAAGAGTTACCAACCGTGAGACACCGCAAGCACCACACCCGGCTCAACCGCCCGACCGGCCACCGGACCGCCACGCTCCGCAACCTGGCGGCGGCCCTCATCGAGCACGAGCGCATCGAGACCACCGCCACCAAGGCCAAGACGCTCCGCCCCTTCGTGGAGAACGTCATCACGCTCGGAAAGAAGGGAACCCTTCACCACCGGCGTCAGGCCTTCCAGAAGCTCCAGAACAAGACAGCGGTGCATAAGGTCTTCGAGGAGCTCGGTCCGCGCTACGCTGAGCGGGACGGGGGATACACCCGGGTCATTCGCTCGCGCCAGCGGCCCGGCGATGCGGCCGAGATGGCCATCATCGAGTTTCTGGACCGTCCAGTGGAAGAGACGGAGGAGGAACCCGAAGCCACCCCCGCCCAGGAAACCCGCCGGGAACCGTCCGAGCCGGCCGAATCCTCCCCATCCGGCAGCCAGTAGCCCGGGCACGGTCGCAGAACCTTGCCATCGCGGCTTCCATCGCCCCTCCCCCGCGCCTGCCCTGCCCCACAGCGGAGCGGGCGCTTTGCTTTCCGTTTGACCGCGGCAGGCGGGCCTCCGTTCCATGTTTCGCCCACGGAGAAAAAGCCCCCCGCGTGAAACACGCCACGGCGGCGGCATCGCCGCTTCCGGCAAAGGGATTATGACTGCATGAACGCTCCGATTACGGAAACGCGCAACTGCCTGACTGAAAACCTGGACATCGCAGATCCCGTCGGCATTGTCCGCCTGCTCCGCCAGTCCGACTCGCAGATGTTCGCCGGCTTCGACACTTGGCCGGGCCTGCTGGACGAGGAGACGCTGGAGGCGATGGCGCTTGTGTCGTGGCGCCTTTCCCGGCTCCTCAAGGAGGAGGATTCGCTTGTCCTGCTGAGCGGCGCCGGGACGAGCGGCCGGTTCGCCCACCTTCTCTCCACCGAATTCAACCGCATCCTGCGGGCCGAGCGCCTGCCCGAGGTCTTCAAGCCCCTCATGGCCGGCGGAGAGACCGCCCTGATCCAGGCCCAGGAAGCCGCCGAGGACAGCGTGGCGCTTGCCGCCAAGGACTGGGAAGCGGTCACCGCGGAAAAGTCGGGGACCAAGATGTTCATCGGCATAACAGCCGGCCTTTCCGCGCCTTATGTCGCCGCGCAGACCGAGCTTTGCCTGCAGGACGAATCCGCCTACGCGGTCGTCCTGGCCTTCAATCCCGCGTCCCTTGCCCGGCCGACGCCTATCGAGGAATGGGACAAGACGGTCAAGAATGTCCTCGATGCCTCGCTCGAATCCGACCGGTTCACGCTGCTCAACCCCGTCGTTGGCCCGGAGGGGGTTACCGGCTCCACCCGAATGAAGGGCGGCAGCATGACGAAGATCGTGCTGGAGACGGTGTTCCTCGTGGCCGTGGAGATCGTGCAGGAGGAAGCGAAGTCCCCCTCCGAACGCGCCTTCGAAGTCTCTGAGGACAATCTGATCGCGCTGCGAGGCCGCATTGTGGACCAGATCGCGCGTTTCCGCGAAGCCGTGGAAGCCGCCTATGGCAACGTGCCGGCACTCAGCGAACTGGTCCGCCTGGCGGGCACGGCCCTGCGCTCGGACGGCAGGATTCACTACCTCGGACGCGGCGTCGCCGGCATGCTCGGCATCATTGACGCCTCGGAATGCCCACCCACTTTCGGTGCGGACCTGTACGACGTGCGCGGCTACCTCCGCGAGGGCTGGGAATTCCTCGGCTACGGCACTGCCGCCATGAGGGCCAAGGGCAAGGCCTACGACATCACGCACAATTACTTTGAGCAGAACATTCTGCCGGAGATCTCCAAGGGCGACCTGGTCATTGGCGTGGCCGTCGGCATGGTCGGCGACAACACGGCCCGGCTGCTGGAAGAAGCAGCGGTTTACAAGGCGAAGACGGCGTTGCTCCTGGTCACGACCGAACCGCCCCGCGCAAGCGATCTGCCCGACACCCTCACCCACCTCTGCATCCTGCAGGTCCCCCGTGCCGGGTGCCTGCCCACCATGAGCAATGAGGCGGAACTGACTCTCAAGCTCGGCCTGAACGCCACCACAACGGGCGCCCATATCATGGCGGGCAAGGTCTTCGGGAACGTGATGATTGATCTGCGCATATCCAACTCGAAGCTGTACGACCGCTCGCGGCGCCTTGTAGCGCGCTTGGCCGGAGTCTCGGAGGACGATGCCCGCCGGGCCCTCCACCATGCGGTTTTCAAGCAGCAGCCCACCGATCAGGACTTGGCCGAAACAACGGTCGGCACGATCATCCAGCGCGCTGCCGGCCGGTCGAAGATCATCCCCATGGCGATTCTCCTCGCCACCCGCCGGTTCACCTTCGAGGAGGCAGAGGAACGCCTGCTTCAGGAGCCGCGCGTGCGGCGGATCATCCAGGACGTCCTGGGCGGCGCCTGAACCGGCCCCGTCAGCAAGGGAGGAAGCCCACCAGTGCGCTTGGCAATCGCCGGAGCCGGCACCCGTGGCCAAGCAATCGCCCGGCTTCTTGCCGGGTCCGGCCACAACGTGCTTCTCCTTGATGCGAGTGCAGACAAGGCCCGTGACGCCGTCGAGCTGGTGGGACAGGCCATGGACCGGGAGATCGCCCGCTGGGCCCTGACCGCCAGCGAGAAGAAACTCTTCCTGGCCCGCATACAGCCCGCCACTCGGCCGGAAGACCTTGGGGAATCCCGGGTGGATGCCCTGTTCGAGTGCACGCCGGACGAGCCAGACCACAAGCAGCGGGTGCTCCGCGAACTGGAGGAGATTCTTCCGATCTCCGCTGCCATCCTCATCACCAGCACCGCCATTCCCTCGGAGGAGCCCGCCCGGAAAGCGGATCGGCCCGGGCGTCTTCTTGGCCTCAGCATCCCCTTCCCCCGCCCGCGCGGCTGCACAGCGGAGCTGGTGCGACATAAGGAAACCGAGCCTGCCACGGTTGAGCTTGCGCGCCGCGTGCTCGCCTCCGCCCGGATTTCGGTTCTCGGCACCCCCGAATCCCCTGCCAGCTCTGCGATGCGCCCTCTTCTGTCCTTCGTAAATGAAGCTTCCTCAATGATCGAGACCGGGATGGGGTCTGCAGAAGAGGTGAACCGGGCAATGCACCTAACGCTTGGCATGGACATGGGGCCGCTGGAGCTGGCGGACCGGCTCGGACTGGACAGGGTGGTTGCCGGCCTGGAAATCCTTCACCGCGAGACCGGAATTGGAAGCTTCGCCCCCTGCGAGGGGCTGCGGAAGCTCGTTGCCGCCGGACACCTCGGCTCGCGCACCGGACAGGGGTTCTTCCGCTATGCCGGGGACGGCAGGCGCATGGATTCATCCCCCGGCGGTACCGCCTGACCCCTTCCGGCCCGCTTTCGGCAAGCGCTTGCTCCAAAAATCGAACAGAGCTTCCGTTTCGGTTTGCCACGGCCGCCCTATAGACCTCAGTGTCCCCTTCGCCAGCCGGGGCAATGGTTGCGCAGGAAGGAGGAAGTCCGATGCGGCCTTACGGATAGCGACTTCGCGGGCAGCACCGAACTGAAACAGATCAGCAACACACCTCCCCACCACTTGAACGTCAGGCTCACCAGCCGGTTCCAACCGAAGCCATCTGACCCCGTTTTCCCCTGCTCCCATCCGGAAACCGAGATTACCTGGACCGCAGACATTCTCTCCTCGGCCTTGGTACGACCACAGCCTCGCCGCGTCCGGGAGCACTTGAGAGCGGCGGGATCGTTCGAGGAAGATGGCCAACCTCGTACGGAAAGTTTGCGCGCAACCGCGCAAACTTCTTACACAGTCCAACATCCCCCGAAAGGAAGGTAGTAATATGGCCGGAAAGCCGCAAAACCAGAAGCTCATCGCCTGGGTGGAAGAGATCCGCAAGCTCACCAAGCCCGCGGACGTTTATTGGTGCGACGGGACCCAGGAGGAGTACGACCGCCTCTGCGACCTGATGGTCGAGGGCGGCACCTTCACCCGCCTCAACCCTGAGAAGCGCCCTGGCAGCTTCCTGGCACGCTCCCACCCGAGCGACGTCGGCCGCGTCGAGGACCGGACCTTCATCTGCACCACCAAGAAGGAAGACGCCGGCCCCACCAACAACTGGGCCGACCCCAAGGAAATGAAGGAGCACCTTACGAAGATTTCCGACGGCTGCATGCGCGGGCGTACCATGTACGTCATCCCCTTCTGCATGGGGCCGCTTGACTCCCCCATCGCGAAGGTCGGCATCGAGATCACCGACTCGCCCTACGTCGTCGTCAACATGCGCATCATGACCCGCATGGGACAGGCAGTGCTCGACAAGCTCGGCACGGACGGCGCCTACATCCCGTGCATCCATACGGTCGGCGCCCCTCTGGCCCCTGGCGAGAAGGATGCGCCCTGGCCCTGCGAGCATGACCTCAAGAAAAAGTTCATCGTTCACTTCCCCGAGGAAGACCTCATCTGGTCCTACGGGTCGGGCTACGGTGGCAACGCCCTGCTCGGCAAGAAGTGCCTCGCCCTGCGCATCGCCTCCACCGTCGCCAAGCGCGAAGGTTGGCTCGCCGAGCACATGCTCATCCTTTCCCTCACCTCCCCCGAAGGAAAGACATACTACCTCACCGGCGCCTTCCCCAGCGCTTGCGGGAAGACCAACCTCGCCATGATGAACCCGACGCTCCCGGGCTGGAAGCTTCGCTGCGTTGGCGACGACATCGCTTGGATCCGCGTCGGAGAGGACGGGCGCCTCTGGGCCATGAACCCCGAGACCGGCTTCTTCGGTGTCGCCCCCGGCACCTCCGACAAGACCAACCCCAACGCCATGGCCACGATCACCAAGAACACCATCTTCACCAACGCGGCACTTACGCCCGATGGTGATATCTGGTGGGAGGGCATGGGCATTGATCCCCCCAGCACGATGATTGACTGGAAGGGCAACGAGTGGACCCCGGACTCCGACCAGCCGGCTGCCCACCCCAACGCCCGCTTCACAACACCAGCCGCCCAGTGCCCCGTCATTGATCCCAACTGGGAGAAGCCCGAAGGCGTACCCATTGACGCGTTCCTCTTCGGCGGACGCCGTGCCTCCACCATCCCGCTGGTGAACGAATCGAAGGACTGGGAACACGGCGTGTTCATCGGTTCCGCCGCCGGCTCGGAGACCACCGCCGCCGCCATCGGCCTTGCTGCCGGCGTGCGCCGCGACCCCTTCGCCATGCTGCCCTTCTGCGGGTACCACATGGGCGATTTCCTGACGCACTGGATCGAGATGGAGCGCCGCACCGACCCCGCGAAGCTCCCGAAGATCTTCTTCGTCAACTGGTTCCGCAAGGACGAGAACGGCAAGTTCATCTGGCCCGGCTTCGGCGAAAACAGCCGCGTCCTCAAGTGGATCTGCGAGCGCGTCGAAGGCAGCGGCAAGAGCCAGGAAACGCCCATCGGAATCCTTCCCACAGAGGACGCCATTGACCTCGACGGTCTGGACTTCAGCAAGGAAGAGATGGCCCAGATCCTCGCCCTCGACAAGGAAGGCTGGCAGGCGGAACTCGACAGCATTGACGAGTTCTACAAGAAGCTCGGCGAGAAGCTGCCGCCCGAGCTTCCCAAGCAGCTCGACAGCCTGCGCGCAAAGCTGAAGTAACAGCCCGGCAACCGCCGCGCATTCCCCTGCTGTACAAAAACCCCCGCTCCCCCGGCCGCGCCAACAGCAACGCCGGGGGAGCGGTGTTCATTCAGGCCAGGAACAAGAAGGCAACAGACTGCCCAAAGGAGAACCAAGCTGATGGCTATTCACAACACTCTGCGTGGAATCGTCCTCTTGTTTGCCCTGATGGTGGCGCCGGCACTCGCCGCAGCCGAGCAATCCATCTCGTGGACCGAGTATCTGCGCTTCACAGATGCCCAGGTCCATGCCGCGGGCGAAGAGGGACGCTACCTTGTCGGCGTCTGGACAATGACCGGCCTTGCGGAATTCAGCGACGGTGAGGTGGCCGTCATCACCGCCACCGGAACCCTCGACTACGACCGTGGCCTCGGGCGCTATGGCGGGTGGGTCGAGTACCGCTTCGAGGACGGCTCGACGAAACTCGCCCGGCTTGAAGGCGAGGTGACCGAGCGCCTGCCGGACGGTGGAAACCTGCAGGAGGGGACGTTCACCTACGTGGCAGGTACAGGCCGCTTTGACGGTATTGAAGGCTCCGGCACATTCTCCGGCCGCCAGTATCGCCCGGCTGACGACGGCGGCGACAGCCTCGTCCGCGTCGAAGGAACCTACAGCGTGCCGTAGGGGAGAGTATATACGACTCTTTAGCCTACCCTCTCAACCTCAGCCGCCAGGGGGTCCAGATGCTTTCCCAGATGATGCCCCTGTTCATCTTGGATTCGCCTTCGTGGCGTTCCTCGAAGATGATGGGGAACTCGGAGATGGTGGCTCCCCGGCGCGCGGCGCGCCAGAGTGTCTCGACAAGGAACGAGTACCCGTTGCTGCGCACGGTGCGCAGCTTCATCTTCCGGAGCACTCCTGCCTGATAGGCGCGGAAGCCCGATGTGCAGTCCTGCGTGTCGAGGCCCAGGATCGTCCGGACATAGAGGTTCGCGAAGATACTCAGCAGGAGCCGCTTGGCGTTCCAGTTGATCACCCGCACGCCGCCCACGTAGCGGGAACCGATTGCCACGTCGGCCTCGTCCAGCCGCGCCAGCAACTCGGGCAGGACGCGCGGGTCGTGGGAGAAATCGGCGTCCATGGTCGCCACGCGCCCGGCGCCCCGGCGCAGCGCATGCAGCAGGCCGTCGCGCACGGCCGGGCCATAGCCCCGTTCGGCCTTGCGGACAAGGACCTCGACGCCGGGCAGGCCCATCTCGCGGGCGATGCGGGCGGTGCCGTCGGGCGAATCGTCGTCCACCACGATGGCCGCCACATCCGGCGCCGCCTCCTTGATCTGCCGCAGCAGGGAGGGAATGTTTTCCGCCTCGTTGTAGGTGGCGATCACGACCGCCTGCATGGTGCCGGCCTCCGGAGTGCTGGGAGCGGTACGGTTCCGCTCCCCCGCGTGGTGCGCAAGCGTGGAGGTGGACTTTCCCCTTCACGCGCGCAGGGGGTGTGCCTACGCTTCCCCCCTTTCCGGCGCGGTCCGCCGGAAGACCACCTCAACGTCCCGCCGAAAGGGCCCCGTCCGTACCATGACTCAAACGACTGCCGAAAAGCCCACCGTCACGATGGAGACCATCGTCTCGCTCTGCAAGCGCCGGGGAATCGTCTTCCCCGGGTCGGACATCTACGAAGGGTTGGCGGGAACCTTCGACTACGGGCCCGTCGGGGCGGAGCTGAAGCAGAACGTCAAGAACGCCTGGTGGCGCTCGGTCGTCTACGAGCGTGACGACATCGAGGGGCTCGACGCGGCCATCCTTATGAACCCACGCACCTGGAAGGCCTCCGGGCATCTGGACACCTTCTCCGATCCGCTCTGCGACACGCGCGGTCCGTCGCGGAAGCGCTACCGGGCCGACCACATCGAGGAGACCGAGTGCACGCTCCACCGCATCGTTGATGTGACCGAGGGCGAGCCTGCTCCCGTCGAGGGTGGCGAGATCTGGGCCCCCAACAAGAAGAAGGCGAAGGAGTTTTACCAGAAGTACTGGGAGAAGTACCTCAACCTGGAGGGCCGGCGCGTGAAGCTGGAACAGGTCGAAGGCTCGACGCGGCTGGGGCGGTTCTCGCCTGACGATGGCGGCGTGCTGACCGAGCCGCGGGACTTCAACCTGATGCTCACCACGCACCTCGGGCCGGTCCTGGACAGCGCGGCAAAGGTCTATCTGCGGCCGGAGACCGCCCAAGGCATCTTCGTGAACTTCTCGAACGTGCAGTCCTCCATGCGGCGCAAGTTGCCCTTCGGCATCGCTCAGATGGGGAAGAGTTTCCGGAATGAGATCACGCCCCGGAACTTCCTCTTCCGCACGCGCGAGTTCGAGCAGATGGAGATCGAGTTCTTCTGCAAGCCGGGACACCTCTGCAAGCCGGGCGAGTGGACCGACGAGGACTGGCTGCGCCACTGGATCGAGGAGCGCATGAACTGGTACACGCGCTTCGGCATCCGGCCCGAGCGGCTCCGCCTCCGCCAGCAGGAGGCGGATGAGCTGGCCCACTACGCCAAGGCCACCGGCGACGTCGAGTACCTCTTTCCCATCGGCTGGCAGGAACTCGAGGGTATCGCCAACCGGACCGACTACGACCTGCGCCAGCACATGGAGCACAGCGGCAAGGACCTGCGCTACTTCGATCCCGAACTGAACGACCGGTATGTCCCCTACGTGATCGAGCCGTCGGCCGGTGTGGACAGGTCCTGCCTGGCCTTCCTGGTGGATGCCTACACGGAGGAGAAGGTGCGGGACGACAAGCGCGTCGTGCTGAAGCTCCATCGCTCGCTCGCGCCGGTGAAGGCCGCCGTCTTCCCCCTGCTCAAGAACAAGCCGGAACTGGTTTCGATGGCCAGGAACCTCTGCCGGGAACTCAAGAAGGACATCTACGCCGTATACGACGACACGGCAGCCATCGGGAAGCTCTACCGCCGGCAGGACGAAATCGGCACACCGTACTGCATCACCGTGGACGTGGATTCGCTGGAGGACCAGGCGGTCACCGTGCGGGACCGCGACACGATGGAGCAGGTGCGCCTTGGTATAGACAAAGTCCGCGACTACATCCTGGACGGTCTCCGGGAGCAGTAACCGGAGGGGAGACGGCCCGGTGCCACGAACCGGAAACAGTGACAACCTGAGGCTCACCCTGATCGCCGCCGGCTTCGTCGTGCTGCTCGGGAGCGGCATCGGATTCCTGCTCTTCGGAGGAGGGAGCGAGGCCTCCGCGGTGCGCTTCATCCACGGGGCGGCAAGCGACTTCCAGGACGACAAGCCCGAGGAGTTCGCCGATCGGTTCACCTATCCACTGACGGTTACGCTGGACGGGACAACCGATGTCTATACGCGCGAGAGGCTCCTGGGCGACATGGCCGTGGCGCACAGCCGGCTGACCTATCTGCGCATCCGGCCGGAGGACGCCGTCGTGCGCGAGCTGCCGGCCCGTGGCGAGCTGGAGGTGGACTACTTCTTCCACTGGACGGCTTCCGGCGGCATGTATCCCAATCTGCGCCGGACCTCCGAGGGCCGCGACGGCGACGGGCCGCCCGCACTCGTCTCCGTCCGCATGAGGCAGGAGGGGAACTCGTGGACGATACTCCAGGTGCACCTCGACACGCGCCGATGATCCGCCCGCCCGCCCTCGCTGGCGCGGTGGTGCTGGCGGCCCTCCTTCCGGCGGCCGGTGCGGCGGGGGAGGAAGCACCTCCGGATGGGGAACTGAACGTCCGCCTCCAGGTCACCGTCATCGAAACGGACCCCGGTGAGGAAGGCCCGGCGGGGGAGGTGCTTGCAGCATTCCGTGCCGGCAGGGCCGTCTCCTGCCTTGTGCGCGTCCCGGGCGCGGCGCAGCCCGGTGGCTCATTGCTCGACCCCGAGTCTGTCCGCTTCTCCTGGAACGGCAATCTCCTCCCTTCCTTCGCGTATTACCACCATCCCGTCAGCGGTCTCGCCTTCGCCATCCTCGAGCAAGACACAGTGCGGCAGTCGCCCGAAGGCGAGCTGAGCCTCACCGCGCGGCTGGTCGGGGAGGAGGAACCAGCGGCGGGCTGGAGGCTGCCGGTTGATCTGACCGGCGGGTTGCAGGACGGCACGGACGCACCGGCCCGTCCCGAAGCACGCACCGTGACCGTCCAGGACAAGGCCGGGGACCCGATCGGCGGCGCCTACTTCTTCGGCCAGAGTGTGGAAGGCCTGCTTACCCGGAGTGGACCGGATGGTACTGTTGTCCTTGGCCGCGCCAGTGTGGATCCGGCAACGCGGCACCATGCCTGGGCGGCGGGCTACTGGACCAGCCGGGTCAACCTGCTGGAGGATAGCCGTGCCGTCCTGCGCCCTGCCGTGGAGGAGACGGCCCGCCGGCTGGATGTCACGGTGGAGGATTCTGACGGCGCTGGCATCTCGCCGGTCATCCTGGACGTGGAGATGGGGCGCTATACGGTGCTGGAGGGCTCCGGACCCCACGCGGTCACGGTGCCGGCGGAGGGGGATGTGCGCCTCGTGGCGGTTGCGGCCGGGTGGCGTGCGCGGTCCGTGACGGTGGAAGAAGGGAAGGACAGCGTCCGCATTGTTCTGGAGCCGTTGACTCCGCTGCCTGGAGAGCCGCTGCCGGAGTGAGGATCGTGCCATCCCGCGAAGCCCGTGGGGTGCGGCCCAAGCACAGAACGGAAGGCCCGCGGAGTTTCGAAGTTTCCAGGTCCGAATTTTTGCATTGACCGTGTTGCCGGTGAGCGGCACCCCTGCGGGCACGGCTGGCCCCATGCGTCGGGCTGCTGAGTCCAACTTGTTGGCCCGTGCCGCCAGCTCCAAACGTTCCCGGCGGCGCGCGGTTCCCTGCGGAGGGATTTCCATGACCAAAGAGTTGCTGGGCCGGTTCGAGACCGGCGTCTCGCGTCTGATTGACGAACTCGAATCCACGCGCGTGCGCCTGAAACAGGCCGAGGCGGAAGCGGATGGCCTCCGTATTCACGGAGCGGACCGGGATCGCCTCGAAACGCGCGTCCGCGAACTGGAAGCCGAAAGGGACGACCTCAGCCGCCGCATCGGGAAGAAGGACACCCGCATCGCAGAGGTCGAGGACGAAATGGACCGGGTGCGTGGCAGGCTGGCGGAGCTGGAAGAAGAAAACCGCAGGCTCGCCACCGAAACCAATGGGGCCGGAACAGAAGGCGCAGAAGCCGGGAAGCTCCGGGCCGAAAACGAGGACCTGCGCAAGCGCCTCGACGATGCCACCGCGCGCGACAACCAGAACCGCCAACGCCTCGGCGCCCTCGTCAAACGGATTGAGGAAACCGAAGCACTCCTGGACTCCGTGGAGATTGCCCAACATGGAAACGCCTGAAACCGTTCAAATCAAACTGGCAGGACACGAAATCCGCCTGACCGCGGAGCCCGGTGAGCGCGAGCACATCGAGCGGGCCGCACAAAAGGTGAACGAGACCTTCGAGCGCATCCAGGCCTCCTCCGGCGGAGCCGCATCGCCCGCGAAAATCGCCCTCATGACCGCCTTCCAGTTCGCCTTTGATCTCTCCATGGCGGACAACGTGCTGGAGGACGCCTCGCGCCTGCACAGCGAGCTGCAAAAGGAAAAGGACGCCGTGCAGCGCCTCGAATCGCTCCTCGCCCGCGTGGACGACGCACTGGCGTACTGACGCCCCGGGCGCGGCCCGGACCGGCCGCACCCCATTCCGGGAGAAACCAATCCCCCAGGCGTGCATGCGATTGTCTGTACGACGGGGGGCGTCGGCTCAGTAGCCCACGAACTCGAGGTCCACGGGCTCTGGAAGAAAGCCGTTCTCATGCGCCTCGCGCAGGAACCGCTCGACGCCGGCGCGGCCCCGGTCACCGAAGTCCAGCGTCAGCTCGTTCACATACATCCCGACGAACTCATCCGCCAGGTCCTCGCCCATGCCGCGGGCCCACTGCATTGAATGCTGCACGGCGGCGCGGCGGTTTTCCGGCTGCAGCGCATGCTCGATGGACCGGCGCAGCACGCGGTTGATGCGGCGCAGCATCTCCGGCCCGAGGGCCTTGCGGACCACGTTCGCCCCGAGCGGCAGGGGCAGCCCGTCGGTGCGTTCGTACCACCATTCGCCCAGAGTCACGATGCTGTGAAGCCCTTCTGCCTCGTAGGTGAGTTGCCCCTCGTGGATGAGCAGTCCGCCGTCGGCGCGGCCCGCCTTCACCTCGTCCATGATGCGGTCGAACGGCACGACTGTATAGTCGAACTGGTCCGTTCCGAGGAACAGCTTGAGCGCCAGGAAGGCCGACGTCATCAGGCCCGGCACGGCGATGCGCTTCTGCGGCAGGTCGGCGGCCGGGAAGGGCTCCCGGGCCACGATCATCGGCCCGTAGTTGTCGCCCATGGAGGCGCCACAGGGGAGCAGCGCGTACTTGTCCAGCACGTGCGCATAGGCATGGATGCTGATGGCGCTGATGTCGAGCTCCTCGCGGGTGGCGCGCTCGTTGAGCGTCTGGATATCCTGAAGGATGTGCTCGAAGCGCAGGCCCTCCGTATCCACCGCGTATGTGGCCAGCGCGTGGAACATGAACGCGTCGTCAGGGTCGGGCGAGTGCCCGAGCGTCAGGACGGGGGAGTCGTTTCCGGGTCTTGGGGAGTGGGTCATCGGGCAGGCCTTGTCCGTTGAGATCAGTTGCACAGGCAGAGCAAGAAATCCGCCACCCGTCGCGGAGGACCGGCTCAGGCTTCGGAGGCCTCGGCGGTGTCCGGCTGCGCTTCCTCGGCGGCTTCATCCGTTGGGTCCGCCGGCTGAACCCGCGGGCGGAAGACCCCATGCTCCAGGAAGAGGTTCGTCATGTGGGCGGTCTGCGCGGAGAAGAGCAGCATGGTGTGGCTGTGGTTGAGCAGCACGAAGTCCTTCATCCCGGGCAGGATGGTTTCCGCGACGCCCACCACGCCATCGGTGTCGCCGGGGTAGCCGAACCAGTTGCGCTCGCCGCGGGGTGTGCCGCTTCCGCCGGCGATGATGCCGGTGTCTATACCGGGAAGCAGGCCCGCATGGTCCGTAAGCCCGTGGGGAGGAAGACGGAGCTGGAGCATCGCCTCGCCGAATATCCAGGGCGGAAACCGCCCGTACCGTTCCATCAGGTGGTTCGCCACCCACGCCCCGCCGTTTGGCGGCCCAATCATGACGGCACGCCGCACACCCTTGAGGCCGCAGTGATTCACCGCCCACCTCAGAATCACACCGCCCATCGAGTGCGTCACGACATCGTACTCCGTGTACCCGCGCTCCTCGATCTGGCGGGTCACGTGGAGGGCGGACTGCGGCAGGTCGCGGTAGTAGGTATTGAAGCGGGCGAGGAACGATTCGCGGTGGTACTTGGCGGAGAGGCGGCGCGCCAGCAGCATCATCAGGTGCCGGGGCACGTTGAGCCCGTGAATCATGACGATGGGCGGGTTCTTCTTTTTCTCCTCCTGGGTGCCCTGGGAGGGCTGCCGGCGGAACAGCCTCTCCCCGGTGCGGCGGAGCGGCCGCAGCACCGGTGCGAGGGCCCGTCTCGGAGCGTCTGTCAGCGGGCTCATTCCGCACCCCTCGGGGCGTGCTGCTGGAAGCGTTCCTTGTCTATTGCCTTCATGTAGGCTTCGACGCCGGAGATCAGGCCCTTCTGGAGGTAGCCGTCTATACAATCGTCCATGAGCTGCATTCCGAGGGCGCGGTTCGACATCATGAT
>SLOM01000092.1 GCA_007132505.1 Candidatus Sumerlaeota bacterium | reverse complement strand
CTGCTGTCCCTTCTGGCCGCCCTGCCCATCTGGCTGGCAGCCTGCCAGACCGTCCCCCGGGGCCAGGCCGCTACTCCTGAGCCGTTCGTATTCGTTCACATCACCGATCCGCAGGTCGGGATGTACAAGAAATTCGATCAGGCGGAGGATTTCAGCATCGAGATCCGGGATTTCGCCCGTGCCGTGGCTTTTGTAGAGGAGATCCAGCCCGATTTCGTCGTGATCGGGGGAGACCTGGTCGAGACGTGGAACAAC
The DNA here is from genome assembly GCA_007132505.1 of Candidatus Sumerlaeota bacterium. Classification (GTDB taxonomy): domain Bacteria; phylum Sumerlaeota; class Sumerlaeia; order SLMS01; family SLMS01; genus SLMS01. The sequence continues at coordinate 5,519 of SLOM01000092.1, read as the reverse complement.
CAGGATGAGATCGCTGTCCTGAAGGAGTTCGTGGAGCAGCTGGAGCAGCATACGGTTGTCCATCTACAGCCCGGCAACCACGACCACCCACCGACCGCCGAGGGACTCGCCTTCTACCGGGAGCTCCACGGCCCCGACTACTACTCGGTCACCCACAAGGGCACCCACTTGATCCTGCTCAACAGCAACATGATCGAGTTCAAGGACCGCATGCCGGACGAAGAACAGGAGCAGTGGGAATGGCTGGAGGCAGAGTTGCAGGCCGCCGGTGAGCTCAATCCGGACAACATCTTCGTGTTCGTTCATCACCCCTTCTTCCTGGCGAGCCCGGATGAGGAAAACACCTACTTCAACATCCAGCCCGAGACGAGGGCGAAATACTTCGAACTCTTCGAGGAGCACGGGGTGGACGCCGTCTTTGCCGGACATTATCACCGCGAGGCGGGCGGTTTTTACGGTGACATCGAGATGATCGTGACGTCCTCGCTCGGGACTCCGCTCGGGGATCAGCCGCCCGGTCTTCGCCGGGTCCTGGTCGCCCCGGATGGATACGGACACGAGTTCCTGCCACTGCCCTGAGATGGGTGCATTGTGGTAAATTGCCGGCGGGCATGGACCGTCTTGTCTAGCCGCTGCGCAGGCTCTTCCATGCAAAGGCAAGGGTGAACACGGCTGCCTGCGTCAGGATCACGCAGGGGCCGCTCGGCAGGTCATATTCCCAGGAAAAGACCAGCCCCAGCAGCACGCTGGCCACGCCAATGCAAATCGAAATGACGGTCATGGCGCGGAATGTCACCGCGAGCAGCCGGGCCGTGGCCGCCGGAATCACCAGAAAGGCCGCAATCAGCGTGATCCCCACCAGCTTCATCGAGACCACAATGGTCACGGCAATAGACACGGCCAGAAGGTAGTCCCCCCGCAGACAGGGCACGTGGTCGGACTGGGCGAGCTCGCGGTCGAAGGTCGCATATGCCCAGTGCCCCCACCAGCGCCACACGGCCACGGAGAGCAGGACCAGCGCGCCTGCCGCGTATATGTCGCTCCACCGGACGGCCAGGATCGAGCCGAACAGGTAGGCGAAGGCGTCCGTGGTGAAGCGCTCGGTCTGCGACAGAAAGATGATCCCCAGCGCCATGGAGACGGCGAAGAAGATGCCGATGGAGGTGTCCGCCCCGAGGCGCGTCCTTTCTGTCAGCCAGACGATCCCGAGCGAGACGGCCACGGTGAAGGGCACGGCGATCCAGAGCGGTTCCCGGTCCAGCAGGATCCCCAGCGCCACCCCCCCGAAGGCCGCGTGGGCCAGCCCGTTGCCAAGGAAGCTCAGGCCCCGCTGCACCACGAAGACACCAAAAAAACCCGCCAGGTACGCGACCATCACGCCTGCCAGGAAGGCACGCTGCATGAATCCCGACTGAAGCATCTCAATCACGGGAGCTGTCCTGCACCGTCATGGGGTGGGCGTGCCCGACGTGGCCGTAGGCCTGGCGAAGTGCCTCGCCGACGAGCACTTCCTGCGCCTCGCCGAAACCAATCTGCCGGCGGTTCAGCAGCAGGACGTGGCTGGAGTGGTGCCGTGCCACGTCCCAGTCATGCGTGATCATGATGATGGTGGCCTTGTGGTGCGACCGGTAGCCCTCGAGCAGGCGGTACATGTCCGCTTCGCCAAGCGCATCCATGCCGGTCGCCGGCTCGTCCAGCAGGAGCAGCCGTGGCCTGCGCACGAAGCTCCGGGCCAGATAGACACGCTGCAGCTCCCCGCCGGAGAGCTGCCCCAAGGGGGTCCCCAGCTTTCTGTCCATCCCGGCAATGGTAAGTGCCTCCATTGCCTGCTCGCGCTCCTCGCGCCGGATTCGCCATGGCCAGCTTCCCCGGATGCCCGATACGACCAGCTCCAGGGGAAGTGCCGGGAATTGCCGGTCGAGTGTCTTGATCTGAGGGATGTAGCCCACCTCGCGGGTGGGTCCTCTTCCGGCCGGATGGCCGAAAACCCGCACGCTGCCCGCGTGGGGCGTCTGCAGGCCAAGCAGCACCTTGATGAGCGTGGACTTGCCGGCGCCGTTCGGACCAAGGATGGCCAGGAAGCCGTTCTCCGGCAGGCGAAACCCGATTCCCTCCAGGGCCACGTGCCTGCCCAGCCGTACCTCCAGACCCTCGGTTTCCACGGCCATCACGGTCATTCCAGGGCTTTCCTCAGCACCTGCGCATTGTAACGCAGCAGCTCCACGTAGGTGTCCCGCCCCGGCACGCCGCCCACCGGATCAAGAAGGTACACGGGACGGGCGGTTCCCTCCGCCACAACCTCCGCTGCCCGCTGTGGCAGCTGGGGCTCGGAGAAGATCGCCTTGATGCCCTCATCCTCGAAGCGGTTGATCAGCTCCTGCAGGTAGCGCGGCGTGGCCTCGCGGCCGGGGAAGGGCTCGATCACGCCGGCGTACTCGAGCCCGTAACGGTCCAGCATGTAACGGAAGGAGGGGTGAAAGAGCACCACCTTCTCCCCGCGAACGGGGTCGAGTATCTCCGCCAACTCGGAGTCCAGTTCCTCCAGCCCGGCAGCGAACGCCTCCGTATTGGCGCGGTACTCCGATTCGCCTTCGGGGTCATAGCGCACGAGCTGCTCAAGGAGGGAGGGGAGGACGCTCCGCACCACCATCGGGTCGGTCCAGAAATGTGGGTCGGGTAGGGTGATGCCTTCGCGGAACTCGTGGTCGTGGTGATGATGGTGGTGTTCGTGGTCCTCGTCGCCGTGGTGGTGATGATGGTCGGCCTCCTCGAGAAGCACCTCCGGGTCAATCATCGGCAGGACGGCGACCAGACGGTCGCGGCGGAGCCGCGCGGCCCAACCGTCCAGCAGCGGATCCACGTAGAACAGGGCGAGGGCGCGCTCGGCCCGGCGAACGTCCGAAGGCCGCGGATCGTGGGTGTGCGGCGAAGCGTTTGGCGGCAGAATGCGCACCACGGCGGCACGATCGCCGGTCATCTCCTCCAGGATCGCCTGCAGGGGATGAATGGTGACGGCGAACGTCCGTTCCGCCTCGTCCTGCCCGTCTCCCGAGCCACGACCGCATGAAGCGGCGAGCGACATCGCCAGGACCGCTCCCAGCCACAGAAAAAGATGTCTGCCCGCGGACAAGCCGCCCGAAACCCTGTTCATCGCATTCTCCGGCCAGCATGGATAGCGATCGCGACCCACCGCCGCGAGCGCAAATGGCACCGGCCAGCGAAGAACCGGCAGGCTGACTCTTACCGCTGGACCCCGGTCCCGGTGCGTGTGAAGTATGGCCTGCGAGCAGTCTGGGACGTCAACGGGTTTGATAGCAGGCTATCATTTAGCGCGCCGGACCGGAAAACATGCAACGCCGCACACAACAAAGAGAAGCCATCAAGAAGGCCCTCGGCGAAGCCGGACGGCCCCTCAGCCCACACGAAATCCTCGAGGAGGCCAGGGCCCACTCCCCCGGCATGGGCATCGCCACGGTCTACCGCGCCGTGAAGCAGCTTGTGGACGCGGACTGGCTCGCACCGGTGGAGATACCCGGTGAACCGCCCCGCTACGAGGTTGTCCGCCAGGACCACCATCACCATTTCTACTGCCGGGAATGCGGCCGCGTGTTCGCCGTGCAGCACTGCCCGGGTGACTTCCGGCGCATGACGCCGCGTGGCTTCCGGCTCGAGTCCCACGAAGTGCTGCTCCGCGGGGTGTGCGCGGAATGCCGGAAGAGCACTCCCTGACCTGAGGCCTCCCCGCAGGGGGAGGTCACTCCGTCTGACCCCGGATGAAGAGCACGGCCGAGCGCTGAACTCCTTCGTAGAAGCTGCCGGTACGGTCGCGGAACACCTCGAACGGCTCGTCCGGCGAGGCGATGAACGGCCGGAGTATCCAGGCCAACTGCGTACCCACAAACACGTATAGCAGCAGCCATGCAACCTGGAGGTGAAGAGGAGTCGGGCGAATGTGCGCACCCCTCAGCTTGGTCAACACCTTGATGACGAACAACAAGCCACCGAAACCCGCGTAGGCGAAAAACGCGACGTGCAGCAGCTTGATGAAGTCGTAACTGACCGACGTCAGAGCAAAGAAAAACGCGACTGTGGCAAGGCTTGCCAGCAGCGTGGAGCCGACCGCCATGCCGCCCAACAGAACCGCGGCCATCTGCCGGGCACCAAGCCGCGCCCCCGCCAGAGCGTTCGAGACGTATATCGGCGGAAACACGATGGCAAGCGTCAGAAGAAACAGCACCGGGACCTTCAGGGCGGTGATGCCGATGAGCGCCAGCTTGTGATGCATGGCCATCTCGGCGCCCTGGAGCAGATTGCTGGCCCCCATCACCGCGCCGTAGATGAGAGAGTTCAGGAGAGCCACCTGGAAGAAGAGAACACAGAGCACTCCCAGGTCGCGGCCCTCGCGCACCCGGGCCATGACCTGCTCGGGCTGCTGGAGCAGGAAATCCATGCGCGCCAGCAGGCCCCGCGGGATGGGCAGGGCCGGCCCGGGCTGTGGCGGCGGGGGTGGGGCCGCCGTTGGGGGTGGCGCTTGTGGCTGCGGTTCCCGGGGCGGTGCGTCCTGCGGGCCGGACTGACCTTTGGTCTTCTCCTCGTCGCTCATGATCGTGGTTCCCTCCGGGGAAATGGTCCCGCCTCAACCCACAAGATGTGGCCAGACAAGTCTCGCGATTGCCTCAAGGAACGAGCTTTCCTGCGTGCGCAGAAACGTATATTCAATCTCCCGCGCGCCAACCCACGGGCGGAGGACCCACGATGCGTGGCTCACCACCAGTCCGAACAGGATGCCCCAGGACAGGACAAAGCCGGGGCGCAGGCGGGAACCCACCTCCATGCACGTGGCGCGGAACAGCAGGATGACCACCATGACCGTGCCGAGGCCGGCCAGGAGGAACACCGCCACGTGCATCAGCACCAGGAACTCGTACCCCGCAGGCGAAGTGGTGAGCACAAAGAAGTAGCTGACGGGGGCGTAGCTCGCGAGGGCGACGACATTGGCACTTATGGCCATCAGCAGCAGCCGCGCCGTCTGGTCTATACGAAGGCGGGGTCCGAAATGCGCATTCGCCACGTAGAGGGCCGGGAAGGACACGGCCAGCGACACGCCGTAGAGCAGGGGGAGCTTGATGGCTGCGTAAAGGGCGCCACGGGGGCCGCTGAACAACCCCATGCTCGCGCCATAGATCGCCAGAAGAACGAGACACCACACCACCAGCACGGCATCAAAACCGGCCGGCACGCGGCGCTGCACGATCAACTCTCCCGCACGCCCGGGGTAAAGCAGACCGCCCCACCACGTCTCCAGGCTCTCGCGTATCATTGGCCGGACCCCGCCAGGAAATAGCCTGCCGCTTTTCCCTGCCGGTAAACCTGACCGGAGCCCGGGACGCAAGGACAGAGAAGGGCCGGACTTCCGGCCCAGTTCTTTCATCCTGCTCGTGACGGGCTGCCTGGGGCCTTGGTGGCTGGATGAGCCGTTAGGAGTGGGGCGCGGGGTTCCGTGCCGCCTTGGGAGGGCG
>SLOM01000133.1 GCA_007132505.1 Candidatus Sumerlaeota bacterium | reverse complement strand
CGTCAGGGCGTGTACCTCGATCAAAATCCCCACCTGCTGTCCTGCGGTGAGGTGATGATGTCCCGGTTCGTGGGAGGGGGAATCGGGTCGCGAGTCCGGGCGGGACAGCTGATGAGCTTCCTCACGGGGGAACTCCCGCCACTGTGCCCGCCGCGCCTTGTTGAAGGGGGCGTCCCGGATTGGAGGGCCGACCGGCTCTTCCGGAGGGGCATGGGGGAGGACGTGCTGTGCACGACATCGGAGGCGATGGCCCACTTCCGGAAGAATTCGCCGGAGTGGAATGCGGCGCGGGCAATCCGCGCGCAGGCACTGAACGCGGTGGGTTTGTCGCGGCTGAACGGGCGGCTTGACCTGCCGGAGCTGCGGTGCCCCCCGAGGGGAACAGGGCCGGGGCTTCGGCTGTGGAAGGCACGTGTCCGGGCCCTCTGTCATGTTGCGCCGCGTGTCAGCGAGGTCGGTGGGGCCATGCGCGAGGGCGAGGCGAAGCTTCGTGCACGGGGCATGACCGATGAGGCCCGGCAGCTTCGTGCCTGGCGCCTTCACCGGGAGATCTCCGACCTTTACCAGGGGGGCGACCTCCCGGGCGTCCAGTCCATCATGGAGCAACTGCGGGAGGAAGTGGGCGGGATTCCGGCGGACGACCTGCGCCCCGGGGCCCTCTGGCTGCATCAGGTTCATCACGTGGCCAGGATGCACATGGACCCGGAGCCGGAAGGTGTGGCGATGGAGATGCGAGCGATGGAGGTCCTTTGCCGGGGGGTTGGCAATCTGCTGCGCGCGGCACGGCTGGAGAGTTACCGGATTCACCTTCTCATCCGTATCGGACAGGAGGAGGAGGCACGCCCGCTCTCGCGCCTGAACGTGGCCACGCGCGTAATCATCCGCGACCGGGCGGGGGTGCAGTTCGCCCTGGCCGATCTGGCCCGGATGGAGCAGAAACGGGGCCCCAGTGCGAAGTCCTTTGCTGCGGCGCTGCTGGCCTTTTCGGCAGGCCTTGGGCGCACGACACGGGATTACGCGGCCCGGATGACGGGCCGGGAGCCCCGAAGACGGACCTCCGGGCTGAGTGGCAAGGCGTACCACCATCCAATTTGCCGGAATATTCCCCATCTCTCAGAGCACGACCTCGAGATGATGGTCCACCCGCCGAAGGTTGTCATGATGGAGCTGTGACCATCCCCGCTCCCCCATGAGGGGCCAGTCGGCGGAGGGTCCGGCGCGGACAACCAGCTTGCTCCGCGGAGCGCCGGGAGCGGAGACTCAGTCCAGAATCAGCAAGGAGAGAGTGTTATGCACTACCGAAGACTCGGCGACGCAGGAGTGAAGGTTTCGGAGATCAGCCTTGGAGGCTGGCTCACCTTCGGGAACGCCCTGGCACGCGACGCCGGGCGCGAGGTCATTGACGCGGCCTTCGACGAGGGGATCAATTTCTACGACACCGCGAACATCTATGCGCAGGGAGCCTGCGAGGAACTCTGGGGCGAACTGCTCCAGCGCTACACGCGCTCGGATTACGTCCTGGCGACGAAGGTCTTCGGCCCCATGGGCGACGGACCGAACGACAAGGGATGCTCCCGCAAGCACATCACGGAGCAGATCCACGCCAGCCTGCGCCGGCTGCGCACCGACTACGTGGACCTCTACCAGTGCCACCGCTACGACGACGGGACGCCGATCGAGGAGACGGTGAGCACACTGAATGACCTCGTCCGGCAGGGAAAGATTCTCTACTGGGGCTTTTCGGAGTGGCCGGCCGCACGCATCCGCGAGGCGATGCTGCTCTGCGGGGCACGCAACTACGACCAGCCGCGCAGCAGCCAGCCGCAGTACAGCATCATCTGGAGGGAAATCGAGGAGGAGGTGCTGCCGGTCTGCGACCGCGCGGGCATCGGGCAGATCGTGTGGTCGCCGCTGGGACAGGGGGTCCTCACGGGCAAGTACCGGCCGGGCAAGGAACCGCCTCCCGGCAGCCGCGCCACTGATGACAAGCAGAACCAGTTCATCAAGGACCGCGTGCGCGACAAGGAGTTGCTCGAGCGCATCCTGAAGCTGGAACCGATCGCTAAGGAGGCGGGCATGACGATGGCCCAGTTGGCCCTCGCCTGGTGCCTGCGTCACCCGGGGGTCAGCTCCGCCATCGTCGGCGCGACGAAGCCCGAGCAGGTGAAGGAGAACTGCGGGGCATCCGGGAAGACGATCCCGCCCGAACTGCTTGAGAAGATTGAGGAGCTGTTCCCGCCCAACAGCGTGGCATAGGGGCGCAGACACCCGCCCCTTGGCCCGCAAGAAGACCGCGCAATCCGGAGATCGAGAGTGCTTCCCGACGGCTGGTTGGACATCTGGGTTTATCGTGCCGGCTGGGGCGCCGCGGGGCTCGCGCTTGTCGTAGCGGTGGGCCGGCTGCTTTTCCAACGGACGATCCCGCCCACGGCGGCCTTCGCCGAGAAGGTTGAGCAGCCGCCCCCGCGCGGCTGGCCCATTGCGCTGCTGGCCCTCATGCTCGGCTCCGCGATGGCCTACGCGCTCTTCCGGGTACACACGCCATTCCTGATCAGCGGCGACGAGTACATGCGGGCGCACTACGGGTACCTCTGGTCCCGCACGCTGTTCCTGGCGCCGAGCGACCACATCTGGCTGGCGGGCCAGTTCTACATCCTGGGCGCGGTGTCACGGCTTTTTCAGAATCTGATGTTTGCCGTATCGGTCACGAGCCTGCTGGGCTCGTTGTTGACGGTCCTGGGGGCGGCGCTGCTGGCCAAACGCGTTTGGGCCTCCTCCGGGGCAGGCATTGCGGCGGGGGTGCTGACAGCGGGGCACTGGATCATGCTCTGGGCGTCGGCGAACCCTCTGGCGGAAGTGTTCTTTTTTCCGGCGCTGCTGCTCGCGATGGAGCGCTGGCTGGCCGCATGGCAGGAGCCGGCTGACACGCCGGAGAGCCTCGCCAGGCGCGACAAGGCGCTATTCCTGGCGGCCCTTCTGACCGGGCTCGGGACCATGTTCCGGTTCGAGATGTGGTACGCCGGGGTGCTGCTGGGAATCGTCCTGTCCATACGCCTGCTCAGGATGATCGTGAAGGGCGAGAGCGCGCGGCGGGCCTTCGGCTGCTTTGTGGCGTGCGCGGTCATCGCCGCCTACCCGGTGGCATGGATGGTTTCCTCGTGGATTTACCTTGGGTCACCGTTGGCCTTCGCGAGGGACGCGGCGGCGATGAACGAGGCGACGAACCTGTTCTATGACACAGGAAGCGCCTGGAGCAAACTGCTCACCTACCCGGAGGCGCTCTGGGACGACCACTGGATGTGGCTGTCGCTGCCGGCGGGGGGACTGGTGCTTGCCTTCTTCCCGGACCGCTGGCGGCGGGCGCTGCCGATGATCCTCACGACCCTGACAATCTTCCTCTTTGCGATGGCAGTGACGAGCCAGAGCGGCATCGGCTCCAACACGCGGGCGCGCTATACGATGTTCATCCTGCTGCCGCTGCTGGTGATCGGTGCGGGGCCGCTCGGAGTGCTGTGGGAAAGCGTGCGCAGCCGGGCGCGCTGGCTGGTGCGTCTGGCAGTGATCGCCGTGCTTGCGTTGTCCGTCTATGCTTCGGCGGTGAAGGCGGTGGAGTACTACCCCAATGCCTTCGCCGTGAACCCGGACTGGCTGGAGATCATCACGAGGCTTGAACGGGAGAACGACCGGAGCCGGGAGTCGCTTGGCTATACGCGGCTGCACCCGCCGGGAGAGAGGCTCTATTTCTGGGCCGGACCGCGCGAAAACAACGACCGCGGCCACGTGGAGTACATGATGCTCCTCTATCATTCCCACTCTCCGCGGCAATTCTACTACCTGGGCAGGGAGGACAGCCTGTTCGACCGGCTGGAGAACGCCCGGTACAATTCACGGTTCTTCCTGCGCAAGCCATTGCCGGAGTGGGACTTCCCCGAACGCGCCCGTCTGGTCGAGGACCTCGGGGAGTTCGAGGTGTGGCTGGTGGAGTAGCGGGCGCGGAGAGGACCCCCCAAAGCATTGACAGACGCTCTCCGTGGCGCAGACCGTTGGGGAAGAGTGACCCGGGGCCGGAACGGGATGGTGGCCTTCACCGCCATTCCGGGAACTGGTGGCCGGGAGTTTCCTTTTGGAGTCCGGCCAGAATGGGTTTTCAATCCCACAATCTTACGGGGCGGGCAGTTGCCGCCCTCGCGGTGCTTTTCCTCATGACACTTGGCAAGACAACTCCCGCGGCAGAGCTTGAGTATGACATCGTGGTGAGCGGCGGTTCGTTTGCGGCCGTGGCAGCGGCGTTTTCGGCCGCACGGACGAATCCGGAGGCGAAGGTGCTGCTGATCGAGCCCACCGACTGGCTCGGCGGACAGGCTACCAGCCAGGGCGTCGCCGCGATAGACAACGCCTGGCACGCGCCCGCCGCGGCCATCATGCGGGAAAACGAGCCCCTCTATTATCCTTCGGATTATCTCGACTGGATCGAGCGCATGAAGAACGCGACCCCGGGGGCCCCGGGCGAGGGCTACGCCGGGCAGACCGGCTGGGTCTCCCGCCACCAGTTCGATCCGCGCACGGGTGCCTGGGCACTGTCCGGGATGGCGTCGGAGTTCCCGAACCTGACGGTGCTGAAGCTCACCGTGGTGAAGGACGTGGCCGCAGTCCCTGTCTCCGACGAGCACGGCGAGGGCCTGCGGATCGAGTCGCTCTCGCTGATCGAACGTACGCCAAAACCCGGCTATACGCCGCACGATGATTTCCTCTCCGCGGAGCTGCCGGACTGGTACAGCCCGGAGGACTCGGATCGCTTCGAGAAGGCCCTGCATACGGTGGTCCCGCGCGATCCGGAGCGCGGCATGGTGGTGATCGAGGCATCCGAGCAGGGGGACGTGATGGTGCTGAGCGGCGCGCGATATACGCAGGGCCGCGAGGTTTCCACGGAGAGGGTGGCGGAGGACGGGACGCTTCCTGAGATCAACGACGACCAGCCGAAGGCGCTCGTCTATCCGTTCGTCATGACGACGGCGGAACAGGCGGACAGCGAGGAGGAGATCAAGGCGCCCTGGCCCGGGTTCGACGATTTCCTGGCCGAGCGCACGCAGAACTACTTCAGCCTCGGCGCCCACTCCTGGACGCGCGTCTGGAGCTACCGGCGCCTGCACGTGCCGGCCGGCGGCAGCATGAGCATGGACGTGATCAATCCGGGCGACGTGACCATGCAGAACTGGCATCCCGGAAACGACTATACACAGGGACCGTGGCTGCTGGACATGGAGGAGACCGGGGCACAGGCAGCCAGCGGCAACTGGGTTGGCGGAATCAACCTTGAGACCATCGCCAAGGCGGAAAAACAGGCCGTGGCATGGTACTTCTGGCTGAAGGAACGCCTGCCGGGCAACTTCCCAACGGAGGACACGCGCTACCTGCGCGGCGGCGACGACCTGAACATGATGGGCACCGCCCACGGGCTGGCGAAGTTCCCGTATATACGCGGGACGCGGCGCATGGTGGGACTGGACAATTTCCGGATCACCGGGCGGTACTGGGTGGACACGCAGGCGCCGGGATACAACAATGAGACGTCCTTCCGCTTTTTCGACAGCATCGGGATTGGGAACTACGCAGCGGATATGCGGCCGCTCATCGGAAGCACGGGCATTGCCCCGCAGATCGGGCAGCCCGCGCCGTTCTATATTCCGTACCGTGCGCTTACCTCGCACAACGTCCGCAACCTGCTGACGTGCGGGAAGACGATGGCGCAGACTCATGTGACGAACTCCGCCTACAGGCTGCACCCGATTGAGTGGGCCAGCGG
>SLOM01000134.1 GCA_007132505.1 Candidatus Sumerlaeota bacterium | reverse complement strand
TCCCTGAATTGCGCCGGCTGGTTGATTTCATCAAGACATCAAGAACCCGGATAGCGGAAGCCAGATGCTCGATACTGGTCCAATCAGAAGACACGCATTTTGACTACTGTATGAAGGCCGAATTGATTGCCCTCCTGGCCCAGATAGACGGAGGTGACATCCATATTGAATATCAGTACAGATTTGGTTGTTTTGTGCACCTCAGGTATGATGTTGATCCCGAGGCTATGGAAGCCGCAATGGAATCAGCCTTGGAGGCCGATACTTGGAAGAAGAGCGAACTCGCATCGTCCGCAAGTGCACGACTAATGCACGACTCCGTTATAGACAGCACGGACATTGCCACCGTAATTGGCTGCCTGCCCCACTCAGCGAGCCACCTGGAAGCAATCCTGCGATCGGATTTGCCAGAAATTCATTTTACAGCCTTTTGCTATATGGATTCGCTCTTGGAAATGAGCCCTCCCGAATCACAGGACTACCTGCTCGACTGGCTTCTCTCCGAGCTACATACCTATATTGTTGAGCCTCCGACAAGCGATGATTTGGCTCCCTGGATGGCCGGAGATCTGCTTGGTGACCACCTCACCCCCTTCGCGGAAGAGAAGGTGGCAGATGCTATTGTCGCGCTGTCGTCCGGCCCCCTCAAGAAATTGTCTTTGGTTGCCCTGCGAAGCGCCTATACGGGCTTCTTTGTCCATGTCAATCTCGGGCAGGCGCGCTCAAGGTATCCGAGTCTCATGTCCGCGCTTGAGTCGTTGGACGCCGAATACCCCGGAGATTTTCAACCTTCCTTCCTGCCGGAGTATTGAGGCTTCGATTCAGCCGGGAGCGCTGCTCTACTCGTGTTCCCTGCCAGAACCCTCGATCACACTCTTCTTGGATTTCGCTGGCTTCTGCGGATGGGTGAAGGGGAAAGCTCCCATTGCTCCGGGAGGGGCGCCGGGCGCATATCCCACTCCATGGAACGTCCCGCCTCCGGAACCTATCCCCTGCGCACCGATCCGCTGCCGTTTTCGCGGCGGAGCATGGTGGTGTTCCTGTTCGCCATGGCCTGGCTGAGCGCCATTGCCTGGTGGCACCGCTATGTGGTGATGGACGACCCGTGGATCACGTTCCGGTACGCGCAGAACCTGCTGGCGGGGAACGGCTGGGCGTTTAACCCGGGCGAGCCGCTGGAGGGGTACTCGAACTTCCTCTGGGTGCTGCTGAGCCTTGTTCCGCTTGGTCTCGGGGTGGAGCCGCTCGGTTTTGCGCGTTTTGCGGGCTGGCTTTCGGCGGTGGGGGCGGTGGGGCTGCTGGCGTTCGGCCTCGGGCGCAGGGAGGCGGTCCTTTACATCCCGCGGTCGCGGCGGGCGGCGATTCTGCTGGCGGGGTGCTACCCGCTGGCAGTGTGGAGCGTTGGCGGGCTGGAGACGGCGTTTCATACGCTGCTGGTGATGCTTTACGGGTTTGCGCTGGCGGGTCTGATGGACCGGCCGGAGGCGCGGCGCGGAGCGGTGGCGGGTGTGCTGCTGCTGGCGCTCGGGCTGAGCCGGCCGGAGGGCGCCATGTTCGCGGCGCTGCTCGTGCTGGTGCCGCTTTGGCGGCGCACGGCGGAGGGCTGGCGCGGCACGGCGGTGGCCGTGGCGGTGTTCGGGGCGGGGTACCTTGTCTATACACTTTGGCGGCTCCAGACGTTCGGGACGATCGTGCCGAACACGGTGAGCGCCAAGGTTGGCGGCGGGCCGGTCGGCCGGGCGCTGGAGGGTCTTGGTTACGCGTACGACTATTTCCGCGGGCCGCCCTCCGTGCTGCTGCTGCTGGGACTGCTGGCGGGCTGGCGCTGGCGGAAGGCGGTCGTGGAGGGGAGCCGCGTGCCCCCCGGGCGCGCGCCGGGGCTTGTGCCCGCGATGGGAGCCATCGTGCTGCTGCAGGGGGCGTTTGCCGTGGCAGTCGGGGGGGACTGGATGCCGGGCTCGCGGTTCCTGGTGCCGCTGCTGCCGGCGCTTTGCGTGGTGGCGGCGGTGGGACTGCGGCGGTGGCTTCCCCCGCTCCAGGCGCTGGTGATTTTCTTCCTCCTGGCGGGAGGACTGCTGCAGGCGCGCCAGGACCCGGAGCTGCGTTGGTGCCGCTGGGCGGCGAAGGAGGCGGGTGGCGAGCTGCTGGTGCAGCCGCTGGCGGAGGCGGGGGACTGGCTGCGGCGCCACTCGTTTGGCGAGGGGCTGCTGGCGGGCTCGGAGGCCGGGATGCTCCCCTACCGCTCAGGCCTGGAGTTCGTGGACATGCTGGGACTGGTGGACGCACACCTGGCCGCTTTGCCCGGCGGCCTGCACGAAAAGTTCGATGCGGAGTATGTGCTCTCCCGCGAGCCGGACTTCATCGCGCTCACGTGGGTGGACGAGGTGGACGGGCCGTGGCCCGCTTGGGAGGCCGACGGCGAGATGGCCGGCAACGAGCGCTTCCAGACCGAGTACGGCGAACTGGTCCGCTTCCCCCGCCTTCTGCCGAGCGCGCACTGGGACATGCGGAGCGCCCACCTTGTCCTTTACGGCCGCGGGGAGCGCGTGCGCGCGGAGTAGGGGGGGATCACCTCTTTTCCGTTTTTGGAGCGTTTGCGATTGTCCACCGCCGCCGAACACTTATCATCAGCCCCCAGAGGGTACATCAGCAACCCAACCATCACAGGAGGGAACGCGATGAAGTTCTGGCAACGCGCCGCCATGAGAACTGCGGCCGCTTCACTGACGGTCAGTCTGGCCGCATGGGGAGCGCTCCATCTGGGAACCACGCCCGCCGCGGCGGACGAAATCAACGTGAACGGGGTGTCCGCGCAGGTCGTGGACGTGAACCAGCCGATGCTCCGCGGAGTGTGGATTGACACCTGGAACCCGGGCATGCTGTCCCCCGAACAGGTGGAAACGCTGGTGGAGGAGGTGCGCTCCGCCAACCTGAACGCCATCTTCCCCGAAGTCCGGAAGGTCGGCGATGCGTACTACCTGAACGGCCTGGAGCCAATGGCCGACAACATTGACGGGCCGGAGGACTGGGACCCGCTGCAGCACCTCATTGACCTCTGCCACGACACCTCCGACGGCAAGCAGTACATCGAGGTGCACGCCTGGCTCGTGACCCTGCGGATGTGGAACCAGCGGCTCGGCGATCCCCCGCCGGGACATCTTTTCTACGAGCACCCCGACACAATCATGACGACGGCCGAGGGCGAGGAGCTCGGCGGCACGTCCATGTTCGCCGATCCCGGGCACCCCATGACCATCGAGTGGACGGCACGGGTTTTCCGCGACGTGGCCGAGCGCTACGACATTGACGGCATCCACCACGACTACGTGCGCTACCCCGGCGATTACGACGGCAACTGGGGGCACAATGAGGTCAGCCTGCAGCGCTTCCGCGAGCGGACCGGCTTCGAGGGAACGCCCGAGAACGACGACCCCCGCTGGCAGGCCTGGCGGCGCTCGCAGGTCAATGACCTCGTCCGCCGCGTGTACGGCGAGGTCCTCGAGGCCAACCCGAACGTGCTGGTCAGCGCGGCAACGCTCAACTGGGCGCTTGAGATGGACCCGTGGGCATGGTTCACCTCCAGTCCCCGCCTGAACGCCCATCAGGACTGGGTGAACTTCATGCACGAAGGCACCCTGGATCTGAACGTCCTGATGAACTATACGCGCGAGGACGCGCAGCCGCACCGCTACGGCGACTGGATGGATCTTGCCCTCGCCACGCGGTTCGACCGGCACGCCATCATGGGGCCGGGCGGGTACCTGAACAGCATTGAGGACACATGGCGGCTCATCCGCGAGGCGGTCGAGGCTGGCGCGGACGGCATCAACATCTACTGCTACGCCAACACCAACACGGACGGCGTCCCCCGGACGGAGTTCTTCGAGCGCCTCGGCCAGGAGCTCTTCACCGAGCAGGTCCCGCCCTCCGAGCGCCCCTGGAAGGATGATCCGGTCTACGGCGCGGTCATCGGACAGGTGTTCGAGGACGGAGAGTGGGTGGACGGCGCCGTCGTAACGCTCAACGGGGCCGCCACGAAGACGCTCCTCACCGACGGGACGGGCTTCTACGGCTTCTTCCGTGCGGCACCGGGCACCAACGCGGTCCGGGTCGTCATGCCGGACGGGTCGGTGCACCTGCAGGACGTGGAAGTGGAAGCCGGACTGGCCAGCCGGGTGGACTTCGAGCTGTAACCAGCGCCAGACAGCGGACCACGCACCATGACTGCCCCGGGAGCCACCGCGCTCCCGGGGTTTTTGCTGGGAGTGATCCGGCCGTGGGCAGGGCTCAGCAGCCCCCGAATGCTTGACAGCAGGCGCCCGCGGCGGGTTCACTTCGCGCCGTTTGAGGACCGAACTCTCCTCTTCGCCTGCCGGGCAACCGGCGGCGCCCACTTCCAACCAACGGGAAAGCACGTCTATGAGCACCATCGAGGCCATCAATGCCCAGGAAATCCTGGACTCGCGCGGCAACCCCACCATCGAGGTGGAAGTCCTCCTTGTCAGCGGCGCCACCGGCCGGGCCGCAGTCCCCTCCGGCGCCTCCACCGGCGAACACGAAGCGCTCGAGCTTCGCGACGGCAACAAGAAGCGCTACCTGGGCAAGGGCGTCCTCAAGGCCGTCAAGAACGTGAACGAGAAGATCGCCCCCGCCATCGAGGGGCTGGACGCCACCGAGCAGGTGATCGTGGACAAGGCACTGCTGGCACTCGACGGCACGGACACGAAGAAGAACCTTGGGGCGAACGCCATGCTGGGCGTTTCGATGGCCGTGGCGCACGCGGCCGCCCAAGCCGTTGGCCTGCCGCTTTACCAGTACATCGGCGGCACCAACGCGAAGACGCTCCCCGTCCCGATGATGAACATCGTGAACGGCGGCGCCCATGCCGACAACACGATTGATTTCCAGGAATTCATGATCATGCCGGTGGCCTTCCCGAACTTCGCGGAGGCGCTGCGGGCCGGCGCAGAGACCTTCCATGCGCTCAAGAGCGTGCTGAAGAGCAAGGGCCTCAATACGTCAGTCGGTGACGAGGGCGGCTTCGCACCGGACATCGCCACCCCGGAGGAAGCCATCGAGACGATCCTCAAGGCCGTCGAGAAGGCCGGGTACAAGCCGGGCAAGGACATGTTCATCGCGCTCGACGTGGCCAGCTCGGAGTTCTACGACAAGAAGAAGAAGAAGTACGTCATGAAGAAGTCCTCCGGCGCGGAGCTGAGCGGCGAGGAGTTCGTGGCACACCTCGAGCGGCTGGTGGACGCCTACCCGATCCTGAGCATCGAGGACGGCTGCGACGAGAACGACTGGAAAACATGGAGAATCCTCACCGACCGGATCGGCAAGAAGGTGCAGCTCGTGGGCGACGACCTGTTCGTCACCAACACGAAGTTCCTCAAGCGTGGTATAGACGAGGGTGTGGGGAACTCGATCCTGGTGAAGGTGAACCAGATCGGGACTCTGACCGAGACGCTCGACGCGATCGAGATGGCAAAGCGCGCCGGCTATACGGCCGTCATCAGCCACCGTTCGGGCGAGACGGAGGACGCGACGATCGCGGACATCGCGGTGGCGACCAACGCGGGGCAGATCAAGACGGGCTCGGCGAGCCGCTCCGATCGCGTCGCGAAGTATAACCAGCTCCTTCGCATCGAGGCGGAGCTGGAGGAAGCGGCCGCCTACGCCGGCATGGACGCGTTCTACAACCTGAAGCGCTGATCAGCGCACTTCACCGAATGCCAACGCGCCCGCCGGGAAGCCATCCCGGCGGGCTTTTCTGTATATCCCGGGGACACTCAGCAGCGCCTGGTAAGAACGATGTCCGGGCCCGCCCGCGGCAGGAGAGACCTGCTCTGTCTATCC
>SLOM01000120.1 GCA_007132505.1 Candidatus Sumerlaeota bacterium | reverse complement strand
GCGTCGTAGCGCCGTTGCGTGCTCCTCCTTCTCATGGAACTCACGCCACGGCACAACGGTGCCTGTGATGGAACCTTTCGTTCCCTCCGCGCCTCCGGTCCTCCGCGGTGAGTTCTTCTTCTGTAACGGTGGGCAAAGGCTGCGACCCCTGCCCGGGGTCGGGGTCCCCCGGGATGAAACGCAACCGCCCCTTATCGGCGTGAATCAGCGGATGATTTCTTCCGACCGGAGCACGCCATCCGGCCGAACAGCAGAAGGGAAATTTCCTGCGATTGGGTCTGCATCCGCGGGTGTTTTCTCTGTTTTGGTGCGTTTTTTCGCCTCTACCCGGCCCTCCGAGACCGGGCAGACCTCGCGGGGCTCAGTTGAGCGTTGTCAGGCGGGTCACGGACACCATCCTACGAAGTCGGGGGATACACCCCGGGCGCGCGGGGGCTCCCGGTTTTGGTTGAGTCTTGGACGGCTCCGTGTTGTCTCTGGTGTGCGGAGTGGAGATCAGGCCCGGGTTATCCCCCTTTCCCGGGTCCGGATTTCCACCCCGCGGCGGCGCATAGAGCGCTGGCGACTACCCCCAAAAGGAGTCCGCGATATGCCGGTCAAAATCACCTGCCGAAAGCTCGAGCTGGCCCCCGAGCTCCACGAGCTGTTCCAGAAGAAGGCAGAGAAGCTGAAGAAGTACTTCGACCGCGTTGACAAGATTGACGTGGTCCTGACCGCTCAGAAATACCGCCGGATCTGCGAAATAACCTTCCACGCAGGGCACTTCGACTGCGTGGCAAAGGCGGAGGCCGAAAACGAGGGCGGGGCCTTCGACGAGGCGCTCCGGTCCGTCATCCGCCAGATCAAGGAACGCAAGAACAAGGCGATTGACCGGAACCAGAAGGCCATCAACCCCGCAAAGGCCACCAACCATAGCGGCAAGGAGGTCCCGCTGCCCACGAACATCGAGAGCCTCTGACCCCTCCGGAGGCCACCGGCCGTGGGCCAACCTCAGGATGGACCCCGGGCAACCTGCCCGGGGTCCGCTCTATCTCGGCCCGCTGCCCTCCCCCGGGGTCTTGACCGCCACCGCCCTGGGGCGGGACAAATGCCCGGCACGGCAACCGCTCCGCCCAGGAGAAGACCGACGCGCCCGGAGCACGGCCGCCACAAAGGACAAGCAAGAGACGATGGAAACCACAGGCACGCCCCCCCGGCAGGACGGCCGGCCGGAAACCCACGCACAGCAGCCGGAATCCGCCCTGCTCTCCGACCTCGGGCGGATGGAATACGAGGCCGCCTACACCCTGCAGCAGCGCCTTCAGCGCGAGCAGATCGAGGGGCATCTGGGACCGGTGCTCCTCTTCGTGGAGCACCCCCCCGTGATCACCGTCGGGCGGCGGGGAACCCCGGATGAGGTGGTCGCACCGGAGCGTGTCCTCCGCGCCCGTGGCGTCTCCGTGAGCGAAACCGACCGCGGTGGCATGGTCACCTACCACGGCCCGGGACAGATCGTGGCCTACCCGCTCGTGAACGTGGAGCAGATCGGACTGCACGAGTACATGCGCCTGCTGGAGGAAGCCGTAGTGAGGACGATCGCGCGCTGGGGGATCGAAGGCTACCGCGTCTCCGGCCGGACCGGCGTTTGGGTCGGGAAGGAGAAGATCTGCGCCATGGGCATCCGTGTGCGCCGGTGGTGGGCCATGCACGGCCTGGCGCTGAACGTCACCACGGACCTGAACCACTTCGGGCTGATCATTCCCTGCGGCATCCGCGATCGGGGGGTGTGCTCGATGGAAAAGCTCCTTGGCGCGGCGTGCCCCACAATGAACACGGTGAAGGAGGAGCTTGCGCGCCATCTCTGTGAGCTGCTCGAGCTGGACCCGCGGCCCGTCCCGCCGGGATCACTGCCCGGCACCGCGGAGGGGTGAATCGCCTTGCCCGGCTGCACCGCGGGGCCGAACTTGCGCCGTCGCCCGGACGGGGCAAGGCCCGGCAAAATGCCCATCGAAGACAAGAAAGACATCCAGTCCGCCTACCGTGACCCGGAACTAGCAGCCGGGTACGTGACCGAGCGTTTCGCACGGCCCATGGGCAGCGTGCAGCACGAGCAGCAGGTGGCCTGGGTCTCCCGCGTGCTGGAGCGGACCCGCTCCCAGCGGGTGCTCGAACTGGCCCCGGGCCCGGCACGGCTCACGGCCCACATGCGGGGGAGTTTCGACGGCGTGGCCATGGACTACAGCCCCGAGATGCTCTCGATCGCCCGCGGCAGGCTCGGTGGCAGCGCGGCCGGACCACGCTGGCGGCTTGTACGGGGGGACTGCTTCCACCTTCCCTTTCCGGATGCGGCGTTTGACGCCGTCTATACGTTCCGTTTCGTCCGTCACTTCCATGTGGAGAAACGCTCTGCAGTGGTGGCAGAGATCCGGCGTGTGCTGCGCTCCGGGGGAGTCTATCTTTCCGATTTCGAGCACGCTCCTCCCGGTGACACCGGTGAGGAAACGCGAGACCGGACACCCGCCGGCTGGATATACGACGCTCGCCTTACACCGCAGGAGATTGCCGCAGAGTTCGATGCGCTGGGGTTCGATGCGCTGGAGATCAGGCCGAACATCCGCCACCCCCGCCTCCAGGGTCAGTTCGACCGCAAGCCCGGCTGGGGCCTTGGCGGCCTGCGCCGCGGCATTGTCCGCCTGATGGAGCGCATCCCCGGCAAGGAGCCTCTCGAATGGCTGGTTCTTGGCCGGAAACGGTAGTCTTCTGGACGGCGCACTACGACCCGCGCTGCGAGGCCATCTCCAGGGAAATCCGGGCCCTGCGCCAGGCGGTTCCCCACTCCCGGGTCCTCAGCCTGACGGAGAAGGGCCGGCCGGCCGGCATCGCTGAAGCCGGTGCGTGCTGGCTCCGGCCGCGTACATACAGGGCCGCCGCGCGTCCGCTTGCATGGTGGCTCGACCGCGGCAGGCCCGTACATCACATCTTCCACGGATGGCCTCCCACGCCCTTCCTGGCACGCCTGCGCGGCCGCCGCACCGTCATGACGTGCATCTCCGCCCTGCCGGAGGATTGGGATCACCGCGCGACGGCACAAACGGTCCGCCTTCTCGCCGTCGAATGCCCGCGCGTCCACCAGCAGGCCCTTGCCGCAGGATGGCCGGAGGAGAGGCTACGGTGCATTCTTCCCGGAGTGGACCTCGACGAGTTCCACCCGGCGCCCCCGCCGCCGGCGGAAAAGCCCTTCACCGTCGTCTTTGCAGGTGTGCCCTTCCTGCCCGGCTACGCGGAGGCCCGAGGGCTCGACGTGGTGCTTGGGGCGGCCCGCCTCATGCCGGAGGTCCGGTTCCGTCTGCTCTGCCGGGGTTACGTGCCCGGCGCCGTGGAGGAGGTCCGCCGCGGCGGACCCGCCAACCTGGAGATCGAAACAACCATCCATGCGGACATGCACGCCGTCTATACGGACTGCCATGCCACCGTGGCGCCCTTCCGGGCCGGCCTGTTCAACAAGTCCTGCCCCAACTCGCTCATTGAATCCCTTGCCTCGGGCCGGCCGGTGCTCGCCTCGGAAGAGGTCGGGATCGCGCCCTTCCTGGCTGAGCAGAGAGCCGCCGTGACGTTCCCGCCCACGCCCGAAGGGCTGGCCAACGCCGTGGAGGCCCTCCGCAGCCGCTACGAGGAGCGACGAAGCGCCGCACGCCCCTGTGCAGAGCGTCACTTCGGGCTGCCAAGGTTCCTCGACGCGTACAGGGATCTATACGCGGGCCTGGAATAGGGGGCTGTGAGTGGTGCGGCCTTGCGCCTGCAGGGTTACCAGGATACCCAGAAGAGCCTTGGCGAGAAGCGCTCCTGCCGCTTCCCCCAGCCAATGAAGCCCCAGAGCGGGCCATGGCCAGAATAGACAACTTCGCCGTCCCAGTCACGGCGGATGAAATCGCGCCACAGGATTCCGCCGAGTACCAACCGCTCCGACCGCCCCCCGTAGGGCTCATCCAGCCCAATGTCGTCGGGATGGAGGTCGCCGTTGCGCAGCACACTCACGCTCTTGTTGTGATAGTAGCCCAGGTAGCCGAAGACGGGGCCGTGGCCGGTGACGAAGCGCCGTTGCTCGCGGGTGTTCATGTAGGCTTCTCGGACCTCGTCCTCGCCGGGCAGGGTCTCGTACATGTCCGCGGACTGCGGCGCCCCGTCGGCCGCCAGCATTTCCATCCGGAACATCCGGTCCGTCCAGAGCAACGCACCAAGTGCACCGCCCAGCAGCACGGGCATGGCCACGTAGCCGCGGTTCTCCTGGAGGCGGCCATTGACGCCGGGTTGCTTCATTGTGAAGGCCGCCGGGCCAAGGGTCCAGAGCGAGGTGAAGGCGGTGATGGTGCCGCCGGGCTGTTGCAGTTCCTGCGGCACACCGGGAACCGGCTCGTGGGCCGGCTCGCCGCTGCCACGTATATATGAGAAGAGCAGGGGAACGCCGACAGCCCTTATTTCCGGCACGCGCTCCTGCCCCGGTGCCGGCTCCACGTTCGACCCCGTCCAGAGCGGGTTCCACCAGAAGGACATCCGGCCCGCCGGCTCCTCCGACTCCTCCGTGTAGTAGTGCTCTGAGTAATGCACGCGCAGGGGCAGGAACGTGAGGAAGATCGGGCTGGACAGGTCGTTCCACCTGAGGTTGGAGCCCTGTGCCCGCTCGGTGTTCTCGTCGAGGCGGAACTGCCTCACGTACAGACTCAGCGGGAGCGCCCAGAAGCGGATCGAGGACATTTCGTGCACACGCCGGGGCTCTTCGCGGGCGGCCTGCCAGACCTCCGCCGAAAGGTCGCCCCCGCGGGTGGGAAGGCGGTGCCCCTCCAGGCTCTGGGAGCGCTGACTGGCGGTGCACCCGCCCAGCACGGCCGCGAGCGGCATCAGTATGAGTAGGAAAATACCCAGCCGGGGCTGGAGATGGGTGGATGACACGATGAGGATCCTTCTGCGATGGAGTGAGCCCGTCTGAATGGGATTGTTCGGGGGGGAGAGGGGATGGCTCAATGGGAATGTCCCGCCGGGAGAAGACCCGGCGGAGGAGGATGATCGCGAATGCGGCTGACCGCCCTGCTGCTTTTTCTCGGACTGCTGATGGTGCCCGGCCTTGTCCAGACGGAGGAGGACCGCGCCGCCCGCCGCGAGGCGTTCCTGCACTCGCTGCGGGAGCTGCGCGCTGCCGAGCAGTTCGCCCGTCAGTTCCTGGACGGCGACCTTGAGGCTGTGGAGAAGGCCATGTCCGCCCCGCTCCGGCGCCAGATCCCGCCCGCACGGCTGGCGGACCAGCGCGAACTGCTCCTGCGCAGCGGAGGCGGGGTGCGGCTGATGCAGGCCGCCGAATGGATGCAACCCCCGGACCTCTCGCCCGGTGGCGCACGCAATGCCCGCGTGCCGGTGCTGCTTGAACGCGGCGAGGTGGAGTTGCTGCTCGGCTGGCAGGGGGAGTGGGAGGAGGGGGTGCTCCGTGAGCTGCGCATTCGCCCGGTACCGCGCCGGGGGCCCGGGCAGCAGGACTTCGCCCTGGACACCACACCCTGGGGGGAACGGCCCGACGCAGAGTACGTTGACCGCGGGCGATTCCGCGAGGTGACGCGCCGCATTCCGGCCACCGGCGGCGCCTGGTCCGGCCGGCTGGCCATTCCCCGCGAGGCGGAGGCGGGCGAGCGCGTTCCCGCCGTGTTCCTGCTCCCGGACCTGGAGGCGCCTTGTATAGATGGGGCCATCGGGCCGAACCTCTACCAGCGGGACCTGGCCCACGGGCTTGCGTCCCGCGGAATCGCCGTCCTGCGGGTGGAGCGGACCGGAGCGGAGACCGCCCCGTCAATACACACGCCCGGCTTCGTGGAGGACGCCGCCCAGGCGACCCGCGCCCTGGCCACCACCTTCGGTGTGGACATGGACCGTGTC
>SLOM01000031.1 GCA_007132505.1 Candidatus Sumerlaeota bacterium | reverse complement strand
TCCAGTCATGCTTTCCCCTTTCCGCATCTGCCCTTGCTATCCGGAATCTCCTGCGCCTTCGATAGTGTTGTAACCGCGCCGCATCGCTGCCACGGCGCACCTTCTCCGCATGGAAGCCTTGACGCCGCGCCTACTCTGGACTGCGTCCCAGGAAGTGGTGGGGGGTGAAGCCTATCGAGCAAAATATCCCCCGGCCTGAACGTGCCGTTCTGCGGGTCATATGTCAGCGCACCATGATGGTCCACACCGTCTGGGCCCAAGCTGTATAGTGCCACTCCTTTCGCCAGATAGGGTTCACCCGTAAACGGGTCAATAGATGCGACGGTGATGCACTGACGAATCCCGAAAGGGTCCCACGCGCCGGGCCTTGGAGTGCACAAGACCGTGTCAGGAGCGGCGTGCCGGATTGCAAGAAAGCGCCTCTCTGCCTCACGGTCAAGGTGGTGCAAATGCCCGATCACATAAAGCGAGAACGGAAGCTTTCTGAGGACAAAGTCGCCTTTGGAGTCCGGACGGAAGGGAACCGAGTTAACCTCAAGAAAAAGTGCGGCCTCTCCAGCGAGTCGAAGACTTGAAACGATAACGACGATCGCAACCACGGTACGGCGTTGCACGGCCAGGCGCTTACTTCTTGACGAAATATAGAAAGCTCCCCCCGTCAGAAGAACCATGAGGACGAGGAAGAGCGGCACGCCAAGAAACGCCACCAAGACGGATAGTCCCAGGAACAAGGCGGCGTGTGGGAGCAGGGAATTAAGCGCTCTCTTGTAATTCACGGAATCAACTGTCGCCCCCGGTTTCTTGGCTCCTTGAGCGGCTTGTTACCGGACCACTCCTGTGAGTTTGCTTCTTCTCGTACAGCGCTGCCGCACCATTCATGTTGCGAGTTGCGGATCTCCAGTCCCCGTTCCAGATCAGCCTGTGCACCGTGCCCTTCCCTTCTGCGGTGCCAGATCAGGAGTCCTACTCCGGCGCCTTGTGCTGCGGAACATCGGGATGGGATGGTCTTGCCAAAGGGGTGGGCGCCCGTCCGCCGGAGCCGGGACGGTTCCGGGAAGCGCGTCCTTTCGATGGTCTGCGTTGCGGCGAAAGCCATGGCGGTCAACCTTCCGCTTCCAGAGTAGCCCAATCCCGCACCAATCCGCGCCAGTATCGTAGACTCGCACATCGGCTAGAAATTCCTCAGCTCGCTAGCAATCAGGGCGTGGAAAAAATGTGCAGTCCGGCATTCGAAAAACCCCTTGGTACTCAGAGGGTAACTGCGAGAAAAAACCTCGATCCGCTTCTTGTCCTCAGCCGAAACAGGGTTTTCGTGCAAGTACCTGTCCAGCCTATCATAGACTCCTAATGTAGAACTGGAAATGCCCTCTACGCTGACTTTGCTTTCGTGGGCATTCAGCAATTCTGCAAGCCCCTGTGATTCATTTTGGTGAAGCGCTATTTTATCCATGGCAGAGGACAAGTAGACGACTCCCAACGCCCCCTTGACCGTGAGCTGTGTGCCGGGAATGAGTTCGTGGCGATGCCTTTGGCCGATGCCGATCTCTTTGGTGACGTCCCGTTGCCTCTCATAGTACCAATCTGCAATCTCGGCGTCTCCTGGATCGCCGGGACCGTGGGCAATGTGGTGTGCCAAGTCCAGCCAAGCAGCGAGTAACCAGTATTCTGCTTCAGCTGAGTCTCCCGTGGATGCGTGATGTCTTGCGACACGGGCACCGAGCATCGCACGTGGAACAACAAACCCTGAGTCCGTCTTATGCAGGCTATTGAGAACCTCTTCCAAGCAATCCGTTGGCGATTCATTTACCTCACCATTCACTGTTGCGTGATCCAGAAAGAAGAGCGCGTCGATTAGCAGGGCGCGATCCATCGGCTCCCCACGAATATATTGGCGATGGTCTTCGCATACTGCCTCAAGATGAGTTGATGCAAACGCTTGTCGTTCTTGTTCGTCAGCGATGTCCGCAAGGTCGACCAGCATATCGAAAAGCTCATGAGACAGAAATCGCTCCGTGCTTGCGACCCAACCAGACTCCTCATGCCCGGCGGACTCTTGTGCAGCCTCGTGGCCAAGTTGGGGTGAGGCGAGGGGCGCGTTGTGGAAAAGCGTGGCAGTAATCAGCGCAAAAAATAGGCGTGAAGTGTCAAGCATTCAAAGACTCCTTGCTCCAAGTATTGGAAAAGCTTTCTTCACCAAACAGGGCGAAGGATCGGGTCTGTGCCCCCATCCGGCCCCGGCCAGTGGCGTGGCCGAAAGGCCGCCAGCCCAAGTCTGGAGCGCCTTGACCCCACTGCCGGCATCCATCCGGCGGGAGCGCAGTGTGCCCCGGAGGCAGCTCCTCTTGATCATCTGCGTTGCGGCGAAAGCCATGGCGGCCAGCTTTCCGCTTCCAAGATAACCCAATCCCGCACCACTCCGGCCCGGGATGTCAAGCAGTGGCGCCAGAAGCCTTTCTCAAATGGAACCCTCACCGGAGAGCAAAAGTGGGAGACCGGGCGTGGGGGTTTACGGCTCGTGCGCGGGAGTCCGGCCGTCCTGTGAAAGCAGCTCGCGTGTGGCCCGGGCGATATCATTCTCCCGCATGAGGGATTCACCGACGAGGATCGAGGAGGCGCCAGCGTGGCGGAGCCGGGCCACGTCGGCAGGGGTGAAGATACCGGATTCGGCGACGAGGAGGGCTCCCTGCCCGAGGACGGCCGGGGCCAGCTCCTCTGTTGTCTCGAGTTCCACCGTGAAGTCGCGCAGGTTCCGGTTGTTCACGCCCACGAGCCCGGGTGCCGGCCCGGCGGAGAGGAGCGCTTCCCATTCCGCAATGTCGTGAATTTCGACGAGCACGGCCAGGCGCAACTCCTCCTCTGCCTCCAGGCGGAGGTCGAGCAGGTGGTGGGGGTCGAGGCAGGCCGCGATCAGGAGGATGGCATCCGCCTGCGCCGCGCGTGCCTCGTATAGCTGGATGCGGTCGAGTGTGAAGTCCTTGCGCAGCACCGGGAGGTGAGCGGCATCGCGTGCCTGCTGCAGGTAGGCAAGGCCGCCCTGGAAGAATTCCCGGTCCGTCAGGACGGACAGGCAGGAGGCGCCGCCTTCGGCGTACTGCTCCGCGATGCGGGCGGGGTGGAAGTCCTCGCGTATGACGCCCTTGCTGGGCGAGGCCTTCTTGACTTCTGCGATGAGCGCCGGGGGCCGTGAGGTGTCCTTTGCGGCGGCGCGAATTGGCGCGAGGAAATCGCGCGGCGGGGGAGCGTCCCGGGCCCGGGATCGGAATTCCGGCAATCCGGCCCTCCGCAGGACTTCCAGCTCCGCCTGCTTGGCTTCCATGATGGTGCGGAGGATGTCCGGCGGGGCCATGCGCTCAGTCCCCATTGGTGGCCTGGATGAGTTCCTGGAGCATGCGGGCCCCTGCGCCGCTCTGCTGGATTTCGCGTGCGCGGTTGAACCCTTCCTCGAGGTCCGGTTCCTCTCCGGCGAGCCAGAGGACGGCGGCGAGGTTGATGTTGATTTCGTCCGCGATGGGGCCTGGCTCGCCCTCCAGGACGCGCTTGATCTTCGCGGCGCTGTCCTGCGGGTCCTGGGCCACCAGCTCTGCCATTTCGATCATTTCGAGCCCGAGGTCCCCCGGGTTCAGGCGGAAGGTCTCGAGCCGCCCATCCTCGCGCAGGTGGAGCCCTTCGGTGACCTGTGTCAGGCTGATCTCGTCCACTCCGTTCACGCCATGGACGACCAGCGCACGGTGTCTGCCGAGGAGCTTGAGTGTCACGGCCATCGGCTCGATCAGATGGGGTTCGGCCACGCCGACGAGCTGGTGGCTTGGCTTGGCGGGGTTGGAGAGCGGTCCGGCCAGGTTGAAGATCGTGCGGAATCGCAGTTCCTTGCGCACGGGGCCGGCGTGCTTCATCGCGGGATGGTACATCGGAGCGAAGAGGAAGCAGAAGTTGTAGTCATGGAGCAGGCGCGCGCTCTTCTCGGGCGGGACGTCAATCTTGAGTCCGAGGACTTCGAGCACGTCGGCGCTGCCGGACTTGGAACTCACGGAGCGGTTGCCGTGCTTGGCCACGTGGATGCCGGCGGAAGCGGCAAGGAGCGCACAGGCCGTGGAGATGTTGACCGTCCCGTGTCCGTCGCCCCCCGTCCCGCAGGTGTCGAACAGCGGGTAGTCGTTGTGGTTGGCCGTGAAGGGGGTGGAGTGCTCCAGCATGGCCTCGACGACGGCCTGGAGGTGCTCGGCGTGCTCGCCGCGGCAGCGCAGACCGGTCAGCAGCGCGGCGATTTCCGCCGGCTTCGCCTCACCCCTCATGACGATGCGCACCGCTTCCTTGAGCAACTCGGGGCGCGGGCAGGGCCTTCCCCGGTCGCTTCCTTCAACGATTTCCACCAACGCGTCGTACATCATGGGCGGAGGGCAACTCCTCTGGGGGATGGGCGCCGGAGCGCAACGTCGAGGATCAACTAAGCGCCGGAGAGCCGCCCAAGGCGAGCAAAAACGGCGCAGGGGGGCATGCGCGATACGCACCCCGGCCTGTCCGGGCAAGGAGGGAATTGGCGCCCCGCTGTCCGCGCGTGGCCTTTTGATCACCCTTGCCTTAGATTTCCACCCACAGCGAAATCTCCTGCCTCAGCAATTGCACAGGAGGTGAGTTGCGAATGCCCGTTGTCAAAGTTGCCGATTATGCCCACCCGGGTGGTTGGACGCAAGGAACCGATCCCGCCACCCGCGCCCGCGAATACTGCCGCGCACTCGAAGAAGGAAGTGTCCTCGCCTTCGATGGCATCCCCTATGAGCTTTCCGAGGAGGACCTGGAATTCCTGCGCTCCCAGCGCCAAAGCGCCTCGCGATTCCACAAGAACATCTCCTACCGGCCAGCCAGCGACACCGTGCGCGGGTTCGAAACCGGTGCACAGGAAGAGAAGAACCGGCTTCAGGAAATCATGCGCAACTTCTCACGCCGGACCGTGGATCTGGTTACTGCTCTCCTTGCACCGTACGCTCCTCACATGCGGCTCGACTACGCCAGCTACCGCCCCTTCGAGGAGGAGGGGCGCGATCTGCCGCTGAAGAAGCGCAATGACCTGCTCCACGTGGACTCCTTCCCCACCCGTCCGACCCGGGGCAGCCGCATCCTCCGCGTCTTCACCAACATCAGCACCGAGCAACCCCGCAAATGGCGCACAACACCGCCCTTCTCCGAGCTGGTCCCCCAGTTCGCCGAAGACGAGTCCCTGCGCCGCATCCTGCGGGGCTACGAGGGGCCATTGGCGGGCCTCAAACGCACCCTCCTGCGTGCTGGCTCCGCCGCAGGGCTCCCTCTCGTGGACAGGCCACCATACGACGCCATCATGCTCCGCCTGCATGACCTGCTCAAGGAGGACTCCAGCTTCCAGGAGAACACCGCGGCCGAGAGCCATGACTTCCAGCCGATGACCACCTGGATGGTTTACACCGACGGGGTCGGACACGCCGTCATGTCCGGGAAGTACGCCTTGGAGCAGACCTTCTTCATCCCGCCGGAGGCATGGGTGGCCCCCGAAGCCGCACCAATCCGCGTGCTCGAAAAACATTACGCCCGCGAACTCGGAGCCTGAGCCTCTCCACCGGCGCCATCCGCCTCCGCCACACACCGCGGTTGCCCCCGCGGCCCGGCAGCTCCTTTGCTTACCTGAAGTGACAATTCCGTGAGGAGCAAAGTTTCAATGGCCGAAAACGAGGCAAAGCGCGAGGTGGAACGGGCCGTCATCATCGGAAGCGGTCCGGCCGGCTGGACCGCCGCGATCTACCTGTCCAGGGCCAACCTCTCCCCGGTCGTCTATACCGGGGCGGAGGTCGGCGGACAGCTCACCACCACCACCGAGATCGAGAACTTTCCCGGCTTCCCCAATGCCAAGGACGGGCCGGAGCTGATGGCCGACATGG
>SLOM01000186.1 GCA_007132505.1 Candidatus Sumerlaeota bacterium | reverse complement strand
TCGTCTCGCCATCGAAGAGCCTCTCTGTTCGAGTTTGTCACACCCGTAACAGAAGCAAAATCAGTGCTCTTCGATGGCAACCCCCAAACAAATACCGAACGGCTGAAAGATCAGGGCCACCGAGGGTCAGGGCCCTTCCGTTCTCAGCAGTCCCGGCCGGCAGGCGTTCTGGCCCAAGGGTGCACTCCCACCATTCCGCCTCGCATCCATCGCGGGAAGGAGCAGCAATACTGCCGCCGGTTCGTAGTTCGTACGGCCTGGAATCTCTCCGCCCTGACAAGCTTACAGAAACCCATAATGCAGTGTCTCTGTGTCCTCCGTGCCTCTCGTGGTGAAATCCTTAAATAGAGAACCATGAGGCAGAAGGAAGATATAAACACGGAGGCACGGAAGGACGGAGAACTTTCCGCGTGACGCCGCCGGTCCGTGGTTCGCAAGGCCTGGAATCTCTCCGCCTCAACAAGCTTACAGAAACCTATAATACAATGTCTCTGTGTCCTCCGTGCCTCTCGTGGTGAAATCCTTTAATAGATAACCATGAGGCAGAAGAAAGACATAAACACGGAGGCACGGAGAGCTTCCCGGGTGACGCCTTCGGTTCGTGGTTCGTACGGCCTGGAATCTCTCCGTCCTGAAAAGCTTACAGAAACCCATAATGCAATGTCTCAGTGTCCTCCGTGCCTCTCGTGGTGAAGCCCCTGCTGTTTGAGACTGCATCCGCGCCTCGGTCGCCTGTCTTCATACCGGGTGCTCAGAGAACGAAGCCGCGCTTCTTCGCAAGGATGCGCTTGCCATCGTGGAGCATTTTCTGGAAATCGGCGCCCTTTTCGTATATTTTCTGGCCGTGACGGCGGAGCGTCTCCTCCACCTCCTTCTCGAGTTGCTCCTCCTCGCGAAGACTCTCGAGGATGGTATTGACGAAGACGGCGCGTGCCTTGTTCGCGTCGGTGATTTCAACACCCCGGGCCTTCTCCAGTTCCTGCATGAACAGGTTGGAGAGGCCCTGGATGCGTTCCTTGCGGGGTTGCTGGAAAGCCATTGCTACTGGACCTCGCGTTCGTGCCGGATTTTCAATAGTCCGGCTGGATGAGCCATGGCGAGACAAGCATGGCCGAGGGCCCCCGGGAGGAGGCGCGTGCATGGTGGAGATAGGCAAGCACGCCGAGGGCGCTCTCCGGTAGGAGAGCCCGAACGGCCGGCTCCATTGTGCCGAGGGTCCCGGTGCCTGTCAGTCCGCGGGGTGCGGTGACTTCGCCGGCGAAGATCTTCTCTATCATCTCGAAGAAGCCCAGCTCGCGGGGATATTCACGGATGGTGGCGTCCGGTGCGTTCGCCATCTCGCGGGCGACGGTGATGGCCTGCTGCAGGCCCCCAAGATCGTCCACGAGTCCCTTCTCCTTGGCGGATAGGCCGCTCCAGACGCGCCCTCCGGCCAATTCCTCCATGTCTTCCAATTCCATGCCGCGGCTTTGTGCGGCCTTGCGGACGAAGTCATCGTAGATCGGTTGGAGGAGTTCTTCCACCAGTTCACGCTCGCGTTCCGTCCAGCGGCGTGATTCATCCAGAATTCCGATATTCTCTCCGACGCCGAACCTGTGGGTGTTCACGCCGATCTTCTCATAGGTGCCGCCAAGCACGGCCTTCATGGCGATGGCGCCTATGCTGCCCGTGATGGTGGAGGGCTCTGCAAGGACGTGGTCGCCACCCATTCCCATATAATATCCGCCGCTTGCCGCGACACCGCCCATGGAGACGACGACAGGGATGTCCTTTGCACGTATTTCCTCTATCTTGTTCCAGATGCGATCGCTGGCGCTGGCACTGCCGCCGGGTGAGTTGATGCGCAGCACGATGGCCTTTGTGCTTTCCTCGGCCGCCACTTCCTCGAGCATCCTGGTAAAGTCCTCGTCCGCGATGAAGGGCACGGAGAAGAGCATATCCGTCTCGTCAAGCGACCCGTCCACGATCATGCCGAGCGCATAGACAACGGCAATGGTGGGGTCGGCGGTGCGCGCCCTTCCCCGGGTACCCGGGCCGCCGCCGGTGAGGAGCTGCATGAGGCTGGGTGGTTGTGCCTGCCGGCGTGGCTCCCGCGCATATTCGCGCTGCATGGCGATGAGGGTGCCGAGGTCCTCCTTGAGCAGCTCCTCGATTTCCTCCGGATAGGCGATGCGGTCTATCGCGCCCTTGGCAAGCGCCCGCTCGGCGCTGTATGGCCCCATTGTAAGAATGGACGAGGCCTCCTCGGTGGAGATGCCCCGTCCGGCGGCGATGCGATCACGCATGGTCACGTAGAGGTCGTTCGCGAACAATTCCATCTGCTGGCGCGCTGGTTCGGAGGGCTCGCTGGCGGTGAAGGGCTCCGCGGCGTCCTTGTATTCGCCGAACTGGATGACCTCGGCCTCGATTCCGAGTTTGTCCAGCAGGTCCTTGACGTAGTACATGGAGAAGGAAACGCCAGTGAGGGTGAGCATTCCGAGTGGCGGGAGGATAATTTCGTCCGCCGCGGTGGAGGCCACATAGGTGGTCAGGCCGCCGTGTGTATAGGCGGCGTAGGAGGGCTTGCCGCTTTCGCGGAAGCGCATGAGGGCGTCATGGAACTCCATGGCCTGAGCCATGTCCCAGACGGGGTTGTCGAAACGGACGACGAGCGCTTCGATGTTGTCGTCTGTGGCCGCGGCGTCCACGGCGCCGACGAGCCGGCGGAGCGGCTTCGTCCGCGGTCCGAAGAGCTGCAGCGGGTTGCCCCGCTCGCCGATGATGCCGCCGACGTTCACCACAGCGACGCCGGAGGTTTCCGTGTTGCTCTGCGCGCGGGCCGGCGCGTCAAGCAGTGAGAGCATCAGAGCGGCAGCCAGGAGGGTGAAGAGGTGTCTTGCATTCATGTTCGGACGAAGCCTCGCCGGGGATGTTGGAAAGGCGGCCGGGGGGGACGCCGCTCTCAGGGAAGCAGCAGCATCGCATCACCGTAAGAGAAGAACCGGTAACGCTCTGCCACGGCCTCCGTGTAAGCCTGCAACAATCGCTCCCGCCCCGTAAAGGCACAAACGAGGAGTAGCAAGGTGGACCGGGGAAGGTGGAAGTTCGTCACCATGGCGTCCACGGCCCGGAAGCGGTACCCCGGTGCGATCATGAGCCGGGTGCTGTCCGGGCCGGGCCGCGGGGCACCTCCCGCCTCGTCCCAGGCGGACTCGAGCGCCCGGACGGCCGTCGTCCCCACCGCCACGACGCGCCCTCCCCCACGCCGCGTCCCGGCCACCGCGGCGGCTGTCTCCTCCGGAATGGTGTACCATTCGCGATGCATGAGGTGGCTTTCGACATCCGAGCCCTCCTCCAGGCCGAGGAAGGTCCCGGCCCCGACGTGAAGCGTCACCGCCGCGGTGCGAACACCCCGGCCGCGCAGTTCCTTCAGCAGCTCCCGGGTGAAGTGAAGGCCGGCGGTCGGCGCGGCGACGGAGCCCTCCGCACGGGCGTACACGGTCTGGTAGCGCTCCGGGTCTTCGGGCGCGGTTCGGCCCTCGTGCAGGGCGGAGCGGCGCTTGAGGATGTAGGGCGGCAGGGGCATCTCCCCGGCGCGGCCGAGCAGCGAGCGAATGCCCTCCCCGCCCGGTCCGGGAGCCACCACCCACTCCCCGCGGCCGAGTGCAGTGCGCAGGGTCAGCTCCGTCCCGGCGGCCCGGAGTGCCTCGCCCTCCCGGAGCTTCTTTGATGGACGGACCAGCGCCCGCCAGACTTCCCCGCCCGCATCGGGCTCCGGCTCGAGGAATAGCAGCTCCACCTGCCCGCCGGTCCCCCGCCGGGCGAAGAGACGGGCGGGAATCACGCGCGAGTCGTTCAGCACGAGCAGGTCTCCCGGCCGGAGAAACTCCCCGATGTGCCGGAAGCTGCGATGGAGAAAGCTCCCCCGCCGCGGCACAACCAGCAGGCGCGAGCGATCCCGCTGCTCCGCCGGATGCGCGGCGATGAGTTCCTCCGGCAGGTCGAACGTAAAGTCGTCAGCCTTCAACGGTGGTCCCCGCAACACAGGATCGGGGCGGCTGGCTGGTGCCCTTGCCGCCGCCCGCAATCAACGGCGTCTCACCGGCGGGGGCAACCGCGCAAGGCGTTCTCAGGGGGCTCTCCCGGGTTCGGGAAAGCGCGGCTCCAGAGCTTCTGCGGATCATGGGAGCTGGCGCGGAGCGGCCTCATGGCCGGGATGACAACCGGGCTCCGTCAGGTCTGGATGCCGATATAGACAGTCAGGAAGACGAACAGCCAGATTACGTCCACGAAATGCCAATACCAGGACGCGGCGTTCATGGAGAAATGGCGCTTCCGGTCAAAGGCCCCCATTTCCAGGCGCGAATAGACCAGGATCAGCAGCAACAGGCCGGTGACAACGTGCAGCCCGTGGAAGCCGGTGATCAGGTAGAACGAAGTGCCGACGACATTCGTGGCAACAGTGAAATCGTAGGAATAAATCAGATAACCCCACTCGTAGGCCTGGATCGTGAGGAAGGCAAGGCCCAGCAAAATGGTCAGGAGCAACCAGTTCTTGGTGGCCTCCCGCCGGTTGAGGATGAGCGCCTTGTGGGCGAATTCGCAGGTGACGGAGCTGGTAATCAGCACGAGCGTGCCGATGGCCGGCAGCATGAGGTCAATGCTCGGCGTGCCGGGCGGAGGCCAGGTCTCCACGTCACGCCACCAGATATAGAAATAATGCGCGAAGAAGGCCCCGAAAATGGCTGCCTCGGATATCAGGAAAAGCTTCCATCCCAGCGACAGCGAGTCTGCACCCCATTTCTGATCAATGGAGGCCTTCTCCTTGATGACGGAGCTGGCCCACGCCACCGAGGCAATGATGCCGATCAGGGCACCCCCGCCCATGATGCCGATCCCAAGGCCGTGTCCATAGACGTGCAACAGCAGGCCGACTGGAACCACGCCAAATCCCAGTGCCACGATCAGGGGCCAGATGCTCGGTTCGGGGAGGTGGATTTCCTCTTCGTTGTGCTCGGTGGGGGTTGCCAACTCTCTTGCCTCTCTCGCTCAGGGACTCTTGAAAACGTCCTGATCCTCGAAGAGCACCAGGTCCGTTGTACCGAGGAAAACCATCGTCAGGATGACGAGGAGAATCACGACCACGCCGAGGACCGTGCCCAAGAGGACCTTCCGGCGGTATTGCTGCCGCAGGATTTCCTCCTCCTCCTCTTCCGTGAGGGCTTCGACTCGGGGCTCGTCATCCTTGCGCGTTGCCATGGCTCAGTGTGAACTCACCTTGGGGTCAAGACCCGCCTCGATTGCCCGCTGGGCGGCGTCGTAGCTGGCCTTGTCGCTCTCGAACAGTGTATAGCTCATGCGGATGGTGCGCGTGCGCTCGTCCAGCTCGTCCGTGAAGCGATAGACTACCGGGAGGGAGTAGGACTCACCCGGGCCGATCTTCTGGAGTTCGAAACAGAAGCACTTCTCCAGCTCCATCACCCTGTCACGTCCTGCCTGGACCGGCGAGACGTCGTGCACGGGCCGGAAGTAGATCGTGCGGTCCGAAAGGTTGACAAACCGGTAGTCGTTTATGGCGCGCTGGTTGATACGAGTGCGCTGGTAGGAGTTGTCCACGCTGAACGCGATGGGCAGCCGGTCCGCCACGTTGGCGGAGAAATAGACCTCGAGCGGCCGGCCGGGCTCTCCCTCCACGATTTCCGTGCGCAGACGGGAGGGGTCCTCCGACAGCAGCCCGGCGCGCTGGCACACCATGATGAAGAATTCCGCGTTGGCGTAGGCAAAACCGAACATGCCGATCACGACCCCGGCAAGCACGGCAAGGTGGATATAACGCCGGCGGTTTGGATTCCCCGGAAGGCGCTCGTCCTGGCGCGGGCCCGGGGTCTTCCGGAAATCCGTGGGCGGATTGTTTGTCATGTCCTGCATGGTC
>SLOM01000130.1 GCA_007132505.1 Candidatus Sumerlaeota bacterium | reverse complement strand
TGCTGGCGATGGGAGGAAACACGGACCCGCGGCGGATCCTTGCCCTTGAGTTCACCGAGTTCCCCCAGCCGGGCCTTTCGCTCCACGAGCTCTTCCTGCGCCTCTTCCCGCTTGCGGAAGGCTTCCGCGTGCCCGCGCGCATCTCGATCCTTGCCACGTTCTCGCTTCTGACCCTGGCTGCGTGCGGGGCGAGGTACCTTGTGGAGCAGGTGCCGGGCGGCCCGCTGCGGCGGGGCCTGCCGGTGCTGATCGGTTTGGCGGTCCTCGCGGCACTGTACCTACCGAGCCGGCAGGAGAAGTTCCACCATCCGGTGCGCGTCTCGGCCCTGCAGGAGTTGATGGCGCCGGGCCCGGAGGGACGCACACTCGACAACCGGCACTTCCGCCTGACCACGGCGGATGACGCGCGGCTCGTGGCCGAGCGCCACCGCGAAACCACCTTCGCCGCCGGCAACCCCATCGCGAACCGCTTCGTCGCCCTCCAGCCGCATCTGAACGCGCCGCAGCACGTACCGCTCGTGGACGGGTACGAGGAGGGCCTCGTCCCGACAGCCCGGTTCAAGGACTTCCTGCACGCGTTCAACCGCAACTTCCGCGACTTCCGTCCGGACGGAGAGTTCCTTTCGCTGCTTGGCGTGCGCCACATCGCGGGCGAGCTGCCGGTGGACCCGGAGCTGTTTCCTCCGGCCGAGCCATGGCTCGGCGTGACGCCTCGGCATCGCAACCCGGGCTGGCAGGGCGCGGCTTTCCCGCTCGCGGCAGCGGAGGGCGCGGACCTCGCGCGCATTGACGGGCCGTTCTGGCAGGGCAGTGACCCGCTTCCAGGCTATCAGGGCGAGCGTGTGCCGTGGGGGGAGCTGACCGCCTGGCCGGAGGATGGCCCCTTCTTCGAGACCCGCCTGCCCACCATGAACCGGGTGGAGGTACTTCCCCTGGATGGGACCGCCCCGGCGGCCGGCGGGGACGCCCTGCTGGCGATGGGATGGTTCCCGGGCTGGGTCGTCCGCGGAGACGATGGCCTGGTGGAGCTGGAGTTCCTCTCGGCAGTCCACGCCCTGCTGCCGGCGGACGCCACAAGCACCCGCGCCGGTGGCGGCTGGGAGCTGGCCTACCGTCCCCCCGCCTACCGCATGGGCCTTTTCCTGACGGCGCTCGGCGTGATGGTCTGGACGTTCGGCCTGGGATGGATGGGCCGGCCCCTCACAGCCAGCTCACAGGCTTCGCCACGCGCGCGGAAGCCCCTCTCCGGTTGACACCCGGGGCGGGGAAGCTTGGGATCGCCGGGATTGTGGCAATGCAGCAACTCACGGGGCGGACCATCCCGCTCCGATCGAATGGGGCACGGATATGGACAGGAAAGCTACCGGCTACACGCTCGGCTCCGCGGCGCTCGGATTCGTCTGCGCCTTCCTCGTGGGGCTGTTCTTCTTCCACGGCGGCCAGCAGGTGGAAGCACAGAACCAGAACAACAACTCGGCCGACGCGCGGAACGCCACGCCGGTGACGCATTCGGCCCGCTACCTGAACGTCATCCAGACCAAGGAGGAAGGGGACGAGATTCGTGAGATGCATGCGTTCCCCGGAAGCCCGGTCTTCCTCGTGCGCACGAAGAAACACATCATGGTCTGGGAACGGCGGGAGAACTCCCTCAACAGCCTGATGACCATCCCCGTGGAGAATGACTTCCAGGACCTGGTCTTCCTTGATGACCACCGGACCTTCGCCATCCAGACGAAGAAGGCGGTCGGAGTGTACAGCATTGACAAGCGCATCCCTTCCACGACCCGGACGGCCTCCAGCAACTCCAACAACAACCGCAGGTAGGCGCGCCGTCTCTCCTCCCAGAGACAGCCGGAACTGAAAAGGCTCCCCGTTCGCGCGGGGAGCCTTTCCTTTGGCGCCTTCCTCTCCGTCTCAGGAGCGAGGCTCTGCGAGCAGTACGCGATTCTTCCCCCGTGACTTGGCGCGCAGCAGGGCCGCGTCCGCCCGGCCCAGGAGCGACTCAACGGAGGTGTCCGCGTTGTCGGGGTCCATCCCGGCCACGCCGATACTGATGGTGAGCTTGAGGTGAGCCCTCTCCAGGGAGAAATCGTGTTTGGCGAAGGATTCGCGGAGGCGCTCGGCGATGGCCACGGCTCCTTCGGCGCCGGTTTCGGGAAGTACAATGGCGAACTCCTCGCCGCCGTATCGCCCGATGACGTCGTGCGTGCGCACCTGCGAGGCAATCAGGCCGGCGGTCTGGCGGAGGACCTCGTCGCCGGCGAGGTGGCCGTGGGTGTCGTTCACGGACTTGAAGTCATCAATATCCATGAGGATGAGTGAGAGCAGCCGCCCGTAGCGCCTTGCCCGGTCGAGTTCGCGGAGGAACTCGGTGATGAGGGACCCCCGATTGAGCAGGCCGGTGAGCGCGTCTGTGGTGGCCATGTAGCGCAGGCGGCGGTCGGCGTTCACCTCGGCCTCGGAGCGGAGCTGGAAGACCAGGGTGGTGTTGCCGAGGAAGACCTGATCGCCGCTGGAGAGGGGGGTCATTTCCTCGATGCGGTGTCCGTTGACGTAGGTGCCGTTGCGGCTGCCGCAGTCCTTGATCAGGCAGCGGGGCGTGGCGGCCTGATCGCCGAAGTTTTCGTAGAGGAGCAGGGCATGAAAGCGTGAGACGGCCTCGTCGCGGACGACGACGTCGGCGTCCCGTCCGCGCCCGAGGAGGTTCTCCTTGCGGGTGATGAGGAACCACTCGCCTGCGTCATCGCGGTCCAAAGGGACAAGGACGGGGAGGTGGCGGGTACCGGAGGGCTGGCGTTCCTCCATGGCGTGTGTTGACTCCGAACTGACGGTTTCCGAACCGCTCATGGCCGAGTAGTTGTCCGTATTGATATCGTCCCACCGTGAAGCCCAGCAGCCGGTCCTGCCTGCCGAATGATATGGTAGTGCTTCCCTCGTGCTCCCCCCTAAGGCAATAGCAGATTGGACCGGGCGAATGAGCTGTGCGCCGGAGGGGGGACCTACCTGCCACCATTCCAGGGATACACCCCCCGGAAAACCAGCCGGGCGGGGCCTTCGAGGCTGATGTTCCGGAAGACGGACCCGTCCGGGCTCCGCGTCAGGGTGGTGCGGAGCACGTCGCCGCCGGTGGGGTGGATCAGGACGGTGGCCGGGCCCTCCCGGCCCTCGCGGTGGAGCAGGCAGCAGGCCGCGGCGACGGAGCCGGTCCCGCAGGCGAGGGTCTCGGCCTCCACGCCGCGCTCATAGGTGCGCAGGAGCAGCTCGGAGTCGCCCTGCTGCTGGGCAAAGCTGACGTTGGTTCCGGCCGGTGCAAACGCCTCGTCGTGACGCAGGGCACGGCCTAGGTTGGCGACGTCCACCGAGGCTACATCCGTGACGAAAAGCACCGCGTGGGGGACACCAACTGTGAGGAAGTGGACCGGGCCGCGGAAGGGCAGCGTGGTGCGGACCGGCATTTCCCGCGGGGCCTCCCGCACGGCGGGGAAGCCAACCCGGACACCCGCAGGAAGAATCTCCGCCTCGTACTCCCCGGCCGGGGTGCCGAAGCGCATGATGGCTCCGCCGGCACCGGCTTCACGGGCGAAGACCGCCATGGCCCGGGCGCCATTGCCGCACATTTCGCCCTCCGAGCCGTCCGAGTTGAAGTATCTCATGGCGAAGTCCTGGCCCTTGCCGCGGGCCGGAGGTGCGAGGAGCAGAACCCCGTCCGCGCCGACGCCACGATGCCGATCGCAGAGTGCACGGACCAGCTCTGGGAGGTGCCCGCCGCCGGGCAGGGGCGCCTCCCGTCCGTCCAGGCCGATGAAGTCGTTGCCGGCTGCCTCGAGTTTGCAGAACCTGATTTCCATTGCGCCAAACCGCCTCAGGGGGAGGTTTCGGGGGGCCACGGCAGGGAGGCGATCACCCCTCGATTTCCTTCCAAGCTGGAGTCCATCGCAGGAATTGCAAGCCGACATGTTACGCACCCTCTTTCTTCCCCTCGCATTGGTCTTGGGCTTGTCCGTCCAGGGCTGCATGTTTGTGAACATACCGCTGACTTTCCCTCCGGCCGATTATCAGGAAGTGCTGATCCAGGACGGGAGCCGGCGGGAGAAGATCCTCCTGCTCGACATTGACGGGTTCCTGACCTCGGGAGCCCGCCGCGAAGCGCCCCTGGTCGGCCTGCGTGACAGCACGGTCAACGAGGTGGCAGACCGTCTGGCAAAGGCCCGGGATGACCAGAGCATCAAGGCGGTGGTGCTGCGGATCAACTCGCCCGGCGGCGGGGTCACCGCAAGCGACCTCCTGCACAACGAAATCCGGCGCTACCAGATGGACACGGGTGTGCCGGTGTACGCCTCGCTGCTCGACATGGGAACCAGCGGCGCCTACTACGTGGCGGCCTCGGCGGATCAGATATACGTCCACCCCACCACCGTGACCGGTTCCATCGGCGTCGTGAGCATGTTCCCGCAGTTCGAGAACCTCGGGCACAAGATCGGCGTCTATGTGGAGGTGCTCAAGTCCGGTGACAACAAGGACATTACCGGCGGATTCCGCAACATGACGGACGAGCAGCGTGAAATCCTCCAGGGGATGATAGATTCGCTGTACGAGCGATTCCTGATGGCCGTGATGAGCGGCCGGCCGAACCTCGACAGCGACACGCTCCGAGACATCGCGGACGGGCGCATCTATACCGCGGAACAGTCCGTTGACATTGGCCTGACCGACGGCGTGAAGTACCTGAAGGACGTGCTGGACCTGGTGCGCGATGAAACGGGCGCGCCGGATGCCCGCGTCGTTATGTATAGACGGACAGCCGAACGGAGCTACGATTCCGTTTACGCGGAGTCCGACACGCGCGGGCTGCCGCAACCGGCCCGGGTCGGCGCATCCGCCTCAGGCAACACGATCAATCTGTTCAACGTGGACCTGCGCAGCCTCTGGCCCGATGACAGCCCGGTCTTCTACTACGTCTGGCTCCCGTAGGATCACCGGGGGAAGGGAACGATGATGCGCTTTTCCATGCTGCTTGCGCCGCTTGCTGCGGCGTGTCTTCTGGCGGCCGCCTGCACGGGCGTCCACCTTGGGGGGGAGACTCGACCCGCCGAGCCGCTTCCGGCCGAGGTGCTGGCCGGCCCGGAAACCCCCGTTCGGATCCTCAGCTGGAACATTGAGCACTTCGTTGATCATTTCGACGATCCGTACGTCCATAACCCGATCGAGGACGCCGGGGCCGCGAAGCCCGACCCCGTCCTGCGCGAGATGGCACGCGCGATCTGGAAGATGGACGCGGACGTGATGGCCTTCCAGGAAATCGAGAGCGACCGGGCGGCAAAGCTCTTTCTCGACACCTACCTGCCAGGGCATGACTATCGTTACTTCGCCTGCGTCCCGGCGATGGACTGGTACCAGAACGTGGCGGTGGCGAGCCGGTTTCCACTCGGCCCCATCGTCTCATTCCGGGAAGTGGAAATGGAGAATCCAATCGCCGGCTTCACCACCAACATGTTCAACAACCGGGTCATGGCTGTGGAGGTCCGCCCGCGGGAGGACTATTCCTTCTTCCTCGTGAACCTGCACCTGAAGGCCGGCCAGGGGGAGGAGGACGTGCTCTGGCGCAAGCTTCAGATAGACACCTTCCGCGGCTTCCTTGAACAGAAGGCCGACCTCGACCAGGAGCGGCATATGGTGGTCGTCGGGGACATGAACTTCACGCCCGGCACGGTGGAGTACGAGTACATGCTGGAGGGGGGAGCCGTGCGGTTCCACGACCCGTTCGCGAAATGGGGTCACCCGCCGTCGCACTCAACGACCGGACCCACCCGCAAGATTGACCATATCCTGTTCAACGAGCCCATGTACCGGCGGTACATTTCCGGGACGGCTGCCGTGGCGAAACCGCTCAGCATCGAGCAATTGTCCGCGATCACCGACCACCTGCCGCTTGTGGCAAGCTTCCTGCCTCCCCCAC
>SLOM01000152.1 GCA_007132505.1 Candidatus Sumerlaeota bacterium | reverse complement strand
TAGCGCACGTACTTGTCCCGGGCGGTGACACCGGCCTGCTGGCGGGCGGTCTCGAACAGCTCGTGAAGCCAGGGCAACTCGCCGAGGTCTCTCTCCTCAAGATAGCCCATCTTCAGTGCATCATCCAGGTCAGCGCAGTTGTAGGCAATCTGGTCTGCCAGGTCGCAGACCTGCGCTTCGAGTGTTGGGCGCAGTTCGGGAAGAAACCGGGGGTCCGGCGCGGGGCTGTCGTGACAGGTGTCGTGCTTGATGATTCCTTCGCGCACCTCGAAGGTCAGGTTAAGGCCGGGGTACTCGGGGTAGCGCTCCTCGATGTACTCGACGATGCGGAGGCTCTGGGAGTTGTGCTCGAAGCCTCCGTGCTCGGCCATGCACTCCGCCATGGCGCGCTCGCCGGCGTGGCCGAAGGGGGTGTGCCCGAGGTCGTGGGCCAGGGCGATGGCCTCGGTCAGGTCCGCGTTGACCCCGAGCGCCCGCGCCAGTGTGCGGCCGATCTGGGCCACCTCCATGCTGTGGGTCAGGCGGGTGCGGTGGTAGTCGCCCGCGGTGGTGACGAAGACCTGGGTCTTGAACTCCAGCTTCCGGAAGGCCGAGCAATGGATGATGCGGTCGCGGTCGCGCTGGAAATCTGTCCGCAGGAGGTCCGGTGCGATCGGGTTGTCGCGCCCCCTGCTTTCGGCGGCCCGGCAGGCGTACGGTGCCAGACCTTTCTCTTCCTGTTCCAGATCGCCTCGGCGGGTGATCATGAAGGAGGCTCCGTGATGGGTTGGGGGCTGGTGGCCGGAATGCGGGCTAGATGCAGAGCGTCTGCTTACGGTCCGGCCCGAGGCTGACCATGTTGATGGGTGTGTCGAGCAGTTCCCGCAGCCTCTTGATGTAGGCGTCCGCCTTTTCCGGCAGGGCGCCCGTTTCCCGCACCTCGGACAGGTCCGTTCCCCAGCCGGGCACCGTCTCGTACACCGGGCGGGCTGATTTAAGGACTTCGAGGTCGAAGGGCAGCAGGTCCATCGGCCCCTGGCTGGTTTCGTAGGAGGTGCAGACCTTGATCTCGTCGAAGACGCTGAGCACGTCGAGCTTGGTGAGCGTGATCTCCGTGCATCCGGCGATCTGCAGGGCGCGGCGGACAGCAGGAGCGTCGAACCAGCCGCAGCGCCTTGGCCGCCCCGTTGTCGCGCCGAACTCGCCGCCCTCCCGGCGGAGCGTTTCGCCCGTCTCGTCGTGCAGTTCCGTTGGCATGGGGCCCTGGCCGACGCGGGTGGTGTAGGCCTTCACGATGCCGGTGATTGAGTCAATGTAGCGTGGCGAGATGCCAAGCCCGGTGCATGCGCCTCCGGGCGACGGGTTCGAGGAGGTCACGAAGGGGTAGGTCCCAAAGTCCACGTCCAGCAGGACGCCCTGGGCCCCTTCCGCCAGAATCTGCTTCTTCTCGCGTACTGCCTTGTTGAGGAAGCTGACCGAATCGCCGAGCACCTTTCGGATGGTCTCCCCACAGGTCTGAAGCTCCTCGAGGATGGACTCTGTCTCGAGCGGCTCCATGCCATAGAACTTGGTCAGCACCTCGTTGCAGTGGCGGGCGTATTCCCGGTATTTCGAGGCGAAGTGGTCGCGGTTGCGGAAATCGCAGGCTCGCAGTCCGCGGCGTGCCATCTTCTCGGCGTATGCGGCGCCGATGCCCTTGCCGGTGGTGCCGATGCGCTCGGAGCCGAGTGCCTGCTCCCGTGCTTTGTCGAGCACCCCGTGCTGGGGCAGGATGAGGTGGGCCTGTTCGCTCACGAGCAGCTTGTTCAGTGCATCGAAGCCCTGGGACTCGATTTCCTCGATCTCGCGGATCAGCCCCATGACGTCCACCACCATGCCGTTGCCGATGACGCTGGTGACGCCCTCGTGGAGAATCCCCGATGGCAGGGTGTGAAGCACGTACTTGTCACCGTGGATGACGACGGTGTGGCCGGCGTTGTTTCCGCCCTGGTAGCGGGCCACGACGTCCATGCGTGATGCCAGAACGTCCACGATCTTTCCCTTCCCCTCATCACCCCACTGACATCCGACCAAGATGGTTACCGTCACCGTTTTGCCCTTCCCTGTTCTTGTTGTCTCGAGCTGCCCAGTTGCCTGTCCGTGGCAGGCGCGTTTGGGTACTCGGGCACCCGGACCGGGGACAACCCTATTCGACGGCCCCGCGGCTCGGCATGCGGACTCCCCCCGGGCCTGCCGGGGGGAGTCGGGGTCCTGCCTGGGTCGCTGTCAGGGAGGAGGGGGGTTACTTCTTCTCCTCGTCGTCCTTCTTGTCCTTGTCTTCGGCCGGTGTGATTTCCTCTTCCTCGTCCTCATCGAAGCCCAGATCTTCGTCGTCCTCGAAGTCGTCAAAGTCGTCGTCTTCCTCATCGAATTCGCTGCGGGAACGCATCAGCCGGATGACGATGAAGATGATGACCAGGATGACGATGATGAAGAGGATCAGGCTGAAGATGTTGCGCGTGGGTTCCTCGACGGGGGCCGGTTCAGGCTCGGTGGGTGCCGGGGGTGCGGCGATTGTCTCGGGGGAGATCGCCTGGAGCCTGTTGCGAAGCTCGGTGGCCCTGCGGTCGGCAGTGCGGATGTTGTTCCGCATGGAGGCCGCGCGCTGGGTGGCGGTGCTCAGCTCGCGGCTGAGGCTTTCGTTGTCCGCCTCCAAGTCCGCGACGATGCGGGAGAGTTCCTCCACCTCGTTGATCAGCGATTCTATGAGCTGCTGCTGGTCGCGCGGTACGTCGGGGGGTGCCGCAGGCCGCTCGGGTTGTTCCGGAGCTCCGCAGCCCGCTGCAACGAGAGCGAGGGCCAGAATCAGGGCGGGCAGTAACGTGAGAGATTTCACAAGC
Source organism: Candidatus Sumerlaeota bacterium (assembly GCA_007132505.1). GTDB lineage: Bacteria > Sumerlaeota > Sumerlaeia > SLMS01 > SLMS01 > SLMS01. The sequence goes on along the minus strand of SLOM01000152.1, from coordinate 17,180 downwards.
CAATCCTCCAAGGGGTGCTGGGACGTTTGTTTAGTATTCTCGCCATCTTTCTGGCGAATGGCACCGCTCCCATCGTGAGGGTGTCAAGTGGTATTGCCCCCCTGAAAATTGCGGGTGGCGGCGTGCCATGGGCATGTTCATGCGCCGTCTGCGGCCACCCGGGCAAGCAGTTCGCGCCGCAAATTGCGAACAAAACGGTGCGCCGGGGGGCGGCTGCCGGGGGGCAGCTGTTCCACCGGGGCAAGCCACGAGCTCACCTCCGCAAGCAGTTGCTCCCGGCCCCAAGGGGCCAGCTCCTTCGCTTCCCGGACCTCAGCCAGGCGGACTTCCGGCACCAGGCCCGGCTCGGAGTGCAGGCGGGGGAGGAACTGCGGGAAACCCGGCATGGAGCACACACCGCTTGTGGCGAAAAGCACCTCGGGCTGCCCACCACCGGCGGGCTGTTGGCGGAACAATACGAAGGGGCGGGCGCGGCGGGCCAGCCGGCGGAGCTGCTCGGGGTGCACCAGCAGGGCCCCGTAAAGGTCGGGTCGGCGCTCGCGGGTCAGACGGAGCGCCTCCTGCTCGCGCCAGCGCCAAACCGCCTCGTGGTCGCCCGAACGGAGCACTTCCGGCACCTCGATGCCCTCCCAGTCAGCCGGACGGGTGTAATGCCCCGCCTCCAGGAGGCCCTCCATGAAGGACTCGTTGGAACTGGATGTCTCGTTGCCGAGCACACCGGGCAGCAGGCGGGCCACGGCGTCAATCATGGCCATGGCGGGTATCTCCCCCCCGGTGAGGACGAAATCGCCAAGCGACACCTCCCGGTCCACGCGGGTGCGGACGATGCGCTCGTCGAGGCCCTCGTAGTGACCGCAAACGATCGCCAGCCGTGGCAGGTTCGCCCACTCGATGGCCGTCTCCTGGGTGAAGGGTTCTCCGCTTGGACTGGCGAGGACGGTCAGGGGCCTGCCGGGGGTGCCGGGGGCACCGATCGTCTCGTCCATGGAAGCCGCGAGCGGGCCCGGGAGGAGAACCATCCCGCCCCCGCCGCCGTAGGGTGGCGCGTCCACCGTGCGGTGACGGTCCTGCGCCCATTGGCGGAAATCCACGGGGCGCAGTGTCAGCAGCCCGCGCTCGCGGGCCCGCTCCAGGATCGAGCCGGCCATCGGCCCGGTCCCGAACCAGTCCGGAAAAAGGGTGAAGATGGTGATTTCCAAGCGGCCCTGCCCTCCCCTGTGGCAGCTCGCTGCACGATATTGCTGGCGGGCGGTAAACCCGCACACCTCCGGTGGAGTCAATCAAGGAGGAGACCCCCGTGGGATTCTGCTGTTGCTCTGATAGGGGGTTCTCCGGATTTTCGCCCCCGGAGAGAACCACATGCCAACCATTCGTGCCACCCTTGTTTTCCTCATTGCGCTGATCCTTCCCGCCGCTCCCGTGCCCGGGGAGGAGGAGGGCGATGCCGCGCGCGAGGCGGCGTTCGAGTTCCTCGCAAAGGTGGAGGAAAAACACAAGGAAACCACCTCTCTGCAGGCGGAGTTCGTCCAGCTTCGCGAGGACACCGTGTTCCTTGAGGAAGTCCGCAGCGAAGGCCGCTTCTGGTGGCGCTCGCCGGACCTGTTCCGCGCCTCGCTGCGGAGCGAACACGACTCGGAAATCTGGATTCGCGACGGGAAAATGTACGATTACATCCCCGACCTGCGGCAGGTGGACGTGGTCGAGCAGCCCGAGGGCGAGGACGCGCCCCTCCACCAGTGGCTCCTCGGGTTCGGGGCCAAGGTGGAGGAGATCGAAAAGCACTTCAACGTGCGGATGCTCCCCGAAGCCGAAGAAGCCGGCTGGGTGGCCATCGAGTTCCTTCCCCGTGAGGACGGGCGGAGTTTCGAATTCGAGGAAATCGTGATCCATTTCCACGAGGAAGACGTCGAGCCGAGGCAAATCGTCCTCGACGACGGGCTCTCCATCATCACCATCGAACTCAGGCGGGTGCGCGTGAATCCCAGCATCCGGGACAGCGTCTTCCGCCTTGATTGGCCCGACAACGTGGACGTAGTGGATCGTTCGCGGCTGTAATCCCCTTGGAGGAAGCGCCTTGAGCAAGACAACCTCGTTTGCCGGGCAGGCGGTCCGCTGGACAGCCGCGGTCCTTACCCTTCTCCTCGGCGTGGGTGCCCTGAGCGCCTGTGCCCCGCTGGTTCGCGAGCGGACACTCCCCCCCTCGATCCGCACCGTCCATGTTCCCATGATCGTCAACCGCACCTCCGAGCCCGGCCTCGAGGAACGCATCGTTGTGGCCGTGCAGGAGGAAATCATGGCGGACGGGCGCCTCCGGCTGGAAAACCGCCGGCGCGCCGACGCCCATGTGCGCATCTTCCTCACCGAATTCAGTGACAGGCCGCTCGTCTTCGACGTGGACGGCTTTCCGACCAACCGCTTCTACGAAATCCGCGGGGACATCCTCGTTGAGGAGAACATCCCCGGCCGGCCCCAGATCGGCGACTTCCGCCCCGTCCGCGCCGAACACTACTACGATGCCGACCCGCGCCGCACCACCTTCGATCCCGAACCCCGCAGCAAGGAGGAGATCTACCGCAAGTTCGCCCGCGAGGTCGTCCTCCAGTTGCTGACGGGAGAACTCGAGCAGCCCGACGAAGACCCGGCCAGGCCGGCCGCCCCGCCCATCATAGACAGGGCGGGTATTCGCGGGTCCGAGCTGCGCCTCTTCTGACAAGCATCTCCCCTCCCCCGCAGGTATCATGAGCAGCGACGGCCAGCAATCGAGACGACCAACCCTGCCGACTCGCCTGCTGGGTCCAAGCCTGCTGGCTGTCTCCACAATCCTTTACCTCGGCGCCATGGCCGGCACGCTCTATACACTGGAGCAAGCCTACTACAATCCGGCGAAGTGGGACGTCATACAGAAGTTGATGACTGATGGCGACTACTACGATCGCGGGCGTGCCTCCACGATGTCGCGCCTTGCGCGTGAGTTCGTCGTGCGCCGCGCGGCCGCCCGTCCCGCCCCGCAGATCGAAGAGGCACGGGAGAACGCCAGGATGGCCATGGAGGCACTCGTCGAGGCGGAGGGACACGACCACATCGTTGCCGTCACGGTCCTGGACGGGGATGGGGAGGAGGTTCTTCTTTCCGTTGACCGGCGCGAGCGCATCCGCGCGCAGCACGATTTCAGCAACAGTCTGCTCACCCGGGACTTCGAGCGCACCGCCCGCCAGTCCGTTACCAGGGAGGTCGGTGGGGAGCTCGAATCCCTCGGCATCATTCAGATTCACGTCACCACCGCCCGCGGGTTCCCCCAGATCGAGGCGGTCACGGCCCGTTACCGGCTCGCGATGATCGGGTCGGTGGTGTTCATCACGCTTGTCTATTGGGCGCTGCTGTATTTCGTGCTCTTGCCCGTGACGCGGGTGATCGGGTCCATGCAGGGGCGAGAAGGTTCCGAGTCCCCGATCATTGATGACCCGCGGTCCTTCCTGGAGCGCGTCTATAACCTCCTGGCGCGGGATGCCACGCTGACGCGTTTCTCAAAGGAACTGCGCGACCTGATCAGCAGCAGCGGCCTCTCCCACGCGGACCCGGTGCTGGAGCAGGTCCCCTCCCTTGTGCGCCGGCTCACCGGCGTGGACGGGTGCCAGGTGTGGACCTTCAGCCAGCGCGTCTCGACCTCGCAGTGGCAGGCCGAGCGTGTCTATACGATCCCCGGCGGGAAGGACCTCGCCACCAGCCTCGAGAAGCCCCTCCTGAAGGCCATTGCAAAGCACGACCCCGTGGACCATCCCGAGGAGTGGTCGGCGCGGGTGAAGCCCACCCTCGGCGGGAAGAGCCAGTCCGCCCCCTGCTTCGTGGACCTGCTGCGGATGAGCTCGGACCGCTTCTCCCTCCTTGTCATCGCGGCACCGGAAGGCGCTCCGCCCCTCACGCAGTGGAAGGCCGATTTCTACACGCGCATCTCGACGGAACTGCGCTATGCGCTGAGCAGCGTGGAGGACCAGCGCCGCCTCATCCTGCAGGAAAAGTCCAAGGCCAACATCTCACTCTCCCGCAACCTGGGCCACGACCTGACCAACATCATTGCCACGAGCAAGCTCGACCTGATGTCGGTGAAGGCCTTCCTTTCGCTCACCCCCGAGGCGGTGAAGGATTCCCCCGCCAAGGCGAGGCTCTTCCGCGAGTCACTCGAAGCACTGCTGAACAACACGCGCTTCCTGCAGGAAATCGTGAACCTTTACCGCAGCTTCAGCTACCTGCAGAAGCCGAAGTTCGAGGAGGCGGAAATCGCCGATCTCGTGCGCGACGTGGTGCAGCTCTACCAGCTGTCGCTCTCGCGGAACATTGACATCGGAACGGATGTGCCGGATAAGCTTGCCTCCGTCCGGGTGGAGCCCCGGCTGCTGCGCCTGGCGCTTTTCAATCTGCTCACGAACGCAACCGACGCCATCAAGCAGGCCACCTCCGCGGACAGTCCCGCCGGTTCGATCACCGTGCGGGCGCGGCTTCGCCGCCATGGTGAGCAGGTGGAAATCAGCGTCGAGGACACCGGCACCGGCATCCGCGACGAAAGCGGCAGGCTCCTCAAGCAGGACGCCATCGCGGAGATCTTCCGGCTCGGGTACTCCACCAAGCAGAACCAGGAGGGTGAGGGGCTCGGGCTGAACTGGGTGCAGACCATCGTCCGCGAGTTCCACGGCGGCGACATCATCGCCTACAACCGCCGGGAACGCGGCGCCTGCTTCGCCATCCGTCTGCCCCTTGTACCCGCCGATGCCCCCCCCGCAGAACAGAATGGAGTGGATGCGCAGTCCACCTCCCAACCCAAAGAGGCCCAACCAAGCCACACATGACCACAAAAGTCCTGATCGTTGACGACAATGAGCTCTACCGCACGGCGTTCCGCCGCAACCTGATGATCCAGAACTACGACGTTGTGGAGGCGGAGAACGCGGAGGAAGCCGTGCGAGTCCACGAGGAGCAGAATCCCGACATCGTCGTCACCGACCTGAGCATGAGGACGCCGACGGAGGGGCTCGACCTGATCCGCTCGATCAAGCAGGTGGACCCGCTGATCCCGGTGGTCATGATTTCCGCCGTGGGCACGTTCGAGGAGGGGTCGCTTGCCAAGGAGTTCGGCGCGGAGAAGGTCCTCACCAAGCAGCGTATAGACGAGCAGCTTGAGGAGCTTTACAAGGCCATCGAACAGGCCAAGAGCGCGGGCGCCCGGAACCGCGAGGTCCGCCGGCAGATTGACACCATCGCAGGCGATCCGGAAGCCGCCTCCGCCGAGTCCATCGCACGCCTCCGGGAAATCATCGCCACGCCGGGCCAGCATCCGCTGCTACTCGCCGAGGCCTACGACGTCCTGACCGCCGCCAACACCCGTGAAATACGGCGCGCCCTGGAGGAGGAAATACAGAAGCAGGAGGGCGGGCAGGTCAGCATGGAGGAAATAGAGGCGTCCCTAAAGGAGGAACTGCCGGACCTGTCCCGTTTTGCGCCCGAGACCGTCAAGGAACTGAAGACGGCCGAGTATTTCTTCCGCCGGCAGGGTGGCGATCATCCCCAGCCGGAGGTGGACTTCTCCCGCAATGTCGGGTTCTCCTACTGTTTTGCGGTGGAGAACGAGGCGAAGGCGCGCCTGCGCCGCAAGCTGAACCGCTTCCTCTCCGACTCGGGGAGCATCAAGCTCATCCGGGACCTGATTGATTCGCGCACCGGGCAGTTGGACCTCTTCTACCATCAGGCACTGCTGCGCCTGCAGCAGAACATCCAGTTCGACTTTACCATTGATAACGTCCGTCAGGTCTTCCAGCGCATCCTGGAGCACGAATCGCGCTACAAGCCGGACGGGTTGAAGGCGCTCGGCATCATGATCGTCTGCTTCGGGCGCACCTACGAAGTCCCCACGCTCAAGGCAAAGAAGCGCATCGCCAATCCGCTGGGGATCAAGGCGTTCTCCTCGGACGAGGAGACTCTGCATTTCGCCCACCTGCTCGTCTCGCTGCAGCACTACCGGAACCCGTATATCCACCCGGAGATCAGCGAGATGGAGAAGGTCAGCAAAATCCGCGAGACGGCCATCCAATGCCTGAAGAAGATTTCCGCACTGGCGTGAACCGCCCCGGCCTCGTTCTTCCCGTGCTGCTGGCAGCCCTGCTGGCGCTGCCGGTGCTTGCCATCCGGGCGGAATCGGCCGTGGAGGCCGGCCCCTGGCTGGCGCGCTTCGAGCAGAGCTACGGCGCCGAGGGGCTCTATGTCGTGGAGATCTCGCCGGACGACCCCGCCGGGCCCTCGCGCTTGAACCTGCAGCTCATCAACGCGGCAGCGGTGCGCTTCCGCGCTGAGAACCCGGACAGGCCCGTCACCCTCTCGGGGCTGGAAATGCGCGGCCTCCTGCCGGACCTGCACGAGGCGCCGGAGGATGAGGAGTACGTTTGGGACGACGACCTCGGCATGTTCACCAGCAGCCTTGGCGGCATGCACGCGCCCGAGGCAGGGGTGCTGCTGCTGCTGGAGGGCTACGACCGCATCCGGGGCCGCATTCTGGAGCCGGACAGTTTCGTCCGGTCCCGCTGGAAGCGTCTTTACGAGGATCCCGAGGCGCCGGAGTGGCTCCGCCGGGAAATCCTGCTGCGGGAGTTCCTGCTGGAGCACTACAACTTCCCGCTCGTCCGCCGGGCGGAGCGGCTCCAGGAGGAGCTGCGGCGGATGGACGCCGCGATGGAGGCCCTCGCCCTCACACAGGGACTCGGCGAGGACGACGAGATCACGCTCGAGGAGTTCCTCGCGTCGGGTCTTTACCTTCCCCGCTACAGCTTCCCTCCCGATGTCGAGGTCGAGGTGGGGCGCATCGGCGACGGGGCTCAGGCGGAAATGGGCGGCTATACGATCACCGGCTCGCCCGAATCGGTGAACCGCATCCGGCTGGACCGCGCGGCAGAGGTCTTCCGGGAGAGCCCGGGCTTCCCGCCCGCGCTGGCCCTGGCGGGACGGTTCCAGGAGCCGGAACGTTCGTTGCGCATGCTGGACCGGGCCATAGAGATCTGGCCGGATGTTCCCGGCCTGCGCGTGGAGCGCCTCTCCCACCATGCCCGCACCCGCGAGTTCGGCCAATGGCAGGAGGACCTCGACTTCATCCTGTCGAATTTCCCGGCGGCCCCACTGCTGATGGAAATCGAAGTGGCCGCGGAACAGGGCCGCGTCTCCCGTGTGCCGGAGTTCCAGGCCGGTCTGGCCACAGTGCTGGCGGACGTGCGGCCGGACCTGCTGGCCCACCAGCTCTACGCCTACACCGTGCTGGAGGAGGTCGGTCAGGAGGAAGTCGCCCGCACGGTCTGGAACCGGCTCGTCTTCGCCAATCCCGCCTGGCGGCTGGTCCTGCCGCCCCCGGGCGAGGAGGCGAACGGAGTCCCGGACATGCCACTGCCGGACGCTCCCCCCGAGCCGGAGGCACCGGAGATGCCGGAACTCCCCCGGCCCGAGGAGACTCAGGAATTCGATTATCCCGATCTGCCGGAGCTGCCCACGCCCTGACTCCGCGGTCCATTCCCCCCGCCCGAAAGGTCTCCCGTTGCCGCGCCGCACCCGTTCCTTCCCTGAAGAACCCGTCATCCCTCCCGGCGGGGAGCGCCACGTGGAGGGGCGCACGCTGGAGGACCTTGTCCGGGAATTACTCGGCCACCCCGGCATCGGAGAAAACATCGTCCATGTGGAACGGCTTCCCCCTCGCGAAGCCGTGCATGGAGAGTGGCCGGAGGACCTTGACCCGGCCTTGCGGGAGGCGCTTGCCGCGCGGGGTATAGACAGGCCGTGGTCCCATCAGGCGGAGGCGGCCCGTCACGCCCTTGCGGGGCGCAACGTTGTGTCCGTGACCCCGACCGCCAGCGGCAAGTCCCTCAGCTACAACGTCCCGGTCTTGCAGGCGATCCTCAAGAACCCCTCGTCCCGTTCGCTCTATCTCTTCCCGACCAAGGCCCTCAGCCACGACCAGTACGGCGAGCTGTACGAGCTGTCCAAGGCCTGTGGCCGGGACATCAAGGTCTATACGTACGATGGTGACACGCCCCCCGCCACGCGGCGGGCGTTGCGCGATGCGGGACACCTGATCGTCACCAATCCGGACATGCTTCACACGGGCATCCTGCCGCACCACACGTCGTGGATCCGGTTGTTCGAGAACCTGGACTACGTCGTGCTGGACGAGCTGCACCAGTACCGGGGCGTCTTCGGAAGCCACCTGGCGAATGTGCTGCGCCGGCTGCTGCGGCTCTGCACGTTCCACGGGCGCAAACCGGTCTTCCTGGGCTCCAGCGCCACCATCGCGAACCCGCGGGAGCTGGCGGAGTCGCTGACGGGCGAGCCGTTCGAGATCGTCTCGGAAAGCGGCGCTCCGGCGGGGGAGAAGATCTTCGTGTTCTACAATCCCCCGGTCATCAACCGGGAGCTCGGTGTGCGGCGGAATGTCCGGCTGGAGGCCCGCCGTATCGCCATGCGCTTTCTGGCGCGGAATTGCCAGGCGATCGTGTTCGGCCGCTCGCGGCTGGACGTGGAGGTGATGACGACCTACCTGAAGCGCGGCATGACGCGGCTTCACCGTGATCCGCAGGCGGTGACCGGCTACCGCGGAGGCTACCTGCCCACGGAGCGGCGGGCCATCGAGCAGGGCCTGAAGAAGCGCGAATTGCTGGGCGTGGTCTCCACGAATGCGCTGGAGCTTGGCATAGACATTGGCTCGCTGGACGTCTCGATCATGGCGGGCTGGCCGGGGAGCATCGCCAGTGCCTGGCAGCGCGCCGGGCGGTCGGGGCGCAAGGCGGGCACCTCCGTGGCCGTCTATATCGCCGGCTCGTCGCCGCTGGACCAGTTCCTCGTCAACCACCCGGAATTCTTCTTCGGCTCCAACCCCGAGGAGGGGCTGGTGAACCCGGAGAACGTGGCGATCCTCTCCTCGCACCTGAAATGCGCCGCCTTCGAGCTGCCGTTCGAGGACGGGGAGGCGTTCGGTTCCACGGATCCGGCACCCATCCTCCAATTCCTTGAGGACGAGAACCTGCTCCGCCACAGCAGCGGCAGGTGGTACTACTCCAGCGATGTCTATCCGGCCGAGGACGTGTCACTGCGCAGCGCGGCGGGGGAGAACTTCATCGTCCTCGACACCGGAAGGCGCAACAAGGTCATCGCGGAGGTGGATTACGACTCCGCGCCGTTCCTAATCCACGATGATGCAGTGTATATCCACAACGCGAAGACTTACCTGGTGGAAAAGCTGGACTGGGACCGCCGCACCGCCTACGTGCGCCACAAGATCGTGGACTACTACACGGACGCGGAGTCCTCCTCGAACGTGCAGGTGCTCCAGGTGGACGAGGAGGAAGTGCCCGGCGAATCACCCGTCCTGGCGGCCCGCCGGTTTGGCGAGGTTAGCGTCGCCACCATCATCGCGAAGTTCAAGAAAGTGAAGTTCGAGACGCAGGAGTCCATCGGCTACGGGCCGGTGAGCGTGCCGCAGCTCGAAATCTCCACGGAGGGATTCTGGCTGAGCTTCCGGCAGGACCTCGCCGCACGGTTCCGCGCGGAAGGGCAGGACCTCGCCCCGGCGCTCCGGGGAGTGGCGCAGCTCCTTCGGCACACCATTCCGCTCTATGTGCTTTGCGACCCGCGGGACTTCTCCGTCTATTCGATGCTGCGGGCGCCGTTCGACCAGTTGCCCTCGATATACGTCTGGGACCGTTACCCGGGCGGGATCGGCATCTCGCGCAGGGCCTACCGCCTGTACGAGACCCTGCTCGGCGCGGCGCGTGGCATGGTGACGGAGTGCCCCTGTCCCCATGGTTGCCCCGCCTGCGTGGGGGCACAGCTCGAAAAGCGCGGCGAGACCAAGCAGGCGGCGCTCTGGCTGCTTGACCGGCTGCTGGAGACGGAGAAGGCCACTGCCGGCGGAGCGGAGCCGTGAAGCCCCGCCCCAGTTGAACAACGAACGTCCCACCGTTCTTGTGGCTAGGATTTACCGAGCTGCAGGAGCTCAAGACACGCGCGGGAGACAAACGGGGCGTGGCGGACGAGCGGGCGCTTCACCCGGCCGTAGCGCACACCGACCGCGGGCTGGATGACCAGGCCGACCAGCAGCGCCGTCGTCAGGTTCGCGTCCTGCTTCGGGACCTGCCGCTTGCGAATCGCCTCGCGGACGATGCGGCTCACGAGCTCCACCGGGTTCGCCTCGTCCGTCTTCACCTCGTCCAGCAGGGCGTGCTGGACCAGCATGATGAACTCGAAGACGTAGTGGTCCTCGTCATAGAGCCCGAAGAACGCCTCCACGAGGGCGGGGAGCAGATCCTCAACCCCGTCATGCGCTGCCCGCACCCTCTTGATCATTGCCGCGAAAAGGTGGTAATTTTCAAAGAAAAGCGCCCGGACCAAGTCATCCTTGCTCTTGTGGTGACGGTACAGCGCGCCTTCGGTCACACCGGCACGGCTGGCGATCTCGCGGATGCTCGTGCCGTCCACTCCCCTCTCGACGAACAACTCGAGAGCCGCTCTTTCGATGGCGCCCTTCATGCGGACTGGTCTTGCCATGTTTCTGCCCTCCCTTGGGCTTCTTGTTCACTCCTATGTCCAAGCCGGTCTTCCGGCTCTATTGGCTAATCCCTGTTCCGGCGGCTTCAATCTCCCAGAGGTGATTGACCGGGCCTATTCCGCCACCGATTGGATAGGCGGCCTTCATGGCTCCAAATAAATAAGCTTTTGCTGACCTGACAGCAACCTCAACCGGCTCCCCCCGTGCGAGGGCGCAGGCAATCGCTGCCGAAAGCGTGCATCCCGTGCCGTGGGTGTGGGGCGTGTCCACGCGCTCGCTCTCGATGCGCCGCATCTGCGATCCATCCCAGAGCACATCCACGGCCTTCTCGCCCGGCAGGTGCCCGCCCTTCACCAGCACTGCCGCCGAGCCAAGGCGCCCCAGCTCCCGTGCGGCTTCCTCCATCTCCGGCAAGTTGCCGGGAAGCTTCCCCGTCAGCTCCTGCACCTCGCCAAGGTTCGGCGTAATGATCTTTGCAAGGGGTATAAGCGCCGTCACGAGCGCATCAATCGCCTCCTCCGCCAGGAGACGGTGCCCGCTTTTCGATACCATGACCGTATCCACGACCAGGTTTGGCACATGGTGGCGCTCCACGGCGGCGGCCACGGCCCGGATGGTTGGCTCGCGCGAGAGCATTCCCGTCTTGGCGGCGTCGCAGCCAATGTCCTCCAGGACCGCGTCAAGCTGGCTGGTCACAAAGGCGGGCGAGGCGTCCAGCACGCCCATCACCCCGCGGGTGTTCTGTGCCGTCAGGGCCGTGATGACGCTCATACCGTAGCAGCGGTGAGCAGCAATCGTCTTGAGGTCCGCCTGAATGCCGGCGCCACCCCCCGAATCGGAGCCCGCGATGGTAAGAACTCTTGGCCGGATCATCACCCTCCCTCTTACTCTTGGAGAAATAACTTGGAGCGCCCGCCCGCCCGATTGCAAGCCTTCTGCCACATCCTTGCTGCTTTTTTCACACAACTTGCGGAATAAGCGCTTGCTTTGACCCACTCCCGGGAGCCATATCATGATATTGTGATGCGGCGATATGGCCCCGCCCCGCCCGGGCGACCCATCGCCCTTGCCCAGAGGTCACTCCCCCCGCAAGCCTCCGCGCCCGGCAACAAACACTCCACTGGAAGTCCAGGAAGAACCCCATGACCAATCCCCCTCCGATCGAACAGCAGCTCTCCGAGCGCATCCTCATTCTTGACGGCGCAATGGGAACGATGATCCAGGGCTGTTCTCTCGAGGAGAAGGATTTCCGGGGCAGCCTCCTCGCCGGTCACCCACATGACCTGAAGGGCAACAACGACATCCTCTGCCTGACCCGCCCGGACATCATCGAGGACATCCACCGGCAGTTTCTGGAAGCCGGCGCGGACGTCGTGGAGACCAACACCTTCAGCGCGAACCGCATCTCCCAGGCGGACTACGCGGCGGAGGATTACGTCCACGCCATGAATCTGGAGGCGGCCCGCGCGGCGCGCCGCGCCGCAGATGCGGTGATGGCGAAGGACCCCTCCCGCCCACGCTATGTGGCGGGCGCGCTCGGCCCCACAAACCGCATGGCCTCCATGTCGCCGGACGTCAATGACCCCGGCTATCGCGCCGCCACGTTCGAGGATCTTCGCGCGGCCTACCACGAGCAGGTCCGCGGGCTCATTGAAGGCGGCGTGGACCTGATCCTTCCGGAGACCACCTTCGACACGCTCAACCTCAAGGCGGCCCTTTTCGCCATTGAGCAGTGCTTCGAGGAGACCGGCCGCCGGCTGCCCGTCATGGTTTCCATCACGATCACCGACCGTTCCGGCCGCACGCTCTCCGGCCAGACCATCGAGGCATGCTGGTACTCCATCGAGCACATCAAGCCCCTCTCCGTCGGCATCAACTGCGCCCTGGGTGCCGAGGACATGCGCCCTTATGTGGAGGAGCTGGCGCGCATTGCTGACTGCCACATCTCCGTCTATCCGAACGCCGGCCTGCCGAACGAGTTCGGCGAGTACGACGACACGCCCCCGCACATGGCGAAGGTGCTCCGGGGCTTCGCGGAGGCCGGCTGGCTGAACATGGTGGGGGGCTGCTGCGGCACCACGCCGGAACACGTCCGCGCCATCGCCGAGGCGGTGAAGGGCTTCCCCCCGCGCCCGATCCCACGCACCGGGAAGGTCACACGCCTGAGCGGGCTGGAGCCGCTGCGCGTGGACGCCGACACCGGCTTCGTCACCATCGGGGAGCGCACCAACATCACCGGCTCGCCGAAGTTCGCCCGCCTCGTGCGCGAGGGAGACCTGGACGAGGCGCTGGCCATCGCCGAGCAGCAGGTCGCCAACGGCGCAAACGTGCTCGACGTCAACATGGACGAAGGGCTCATTGATTCCGAGGAGACGATGGTTCGGTTCCTGAACCTGCTCGCGGCGGAGCCGGACATCGCCCGCGTGCCGATCATGGTGGACAGCTCGCGGTGGAGCGTCCTCGAGGCGGGGTTGCGCTGCCTCCAGGGCAAGTCCGTCGTGAACTCCATCAGCCTCAAGGAGGGCGAGGAGGAGTTCAAGCATCAGGCACGGCTGGCCCGCCGCTACGGTGCCGCCGTCGTCGTCATGGCCTTTGACGAGGAAGGCCAGGCGGACTCGACGGAGCGCCGCATCGAAATCTGTACACGCGCCTATCGCATCCTTGTGGACGAGCTTGGCTACGATCCGACCGATATCATCTTCGACCCGAACGTGCTCACCGTCGCCACCGGCATGGAGGAGCACAACGACTACGCGCGCTCGTTCATCGAATCCGTCCGCCTGATCAAGGAGCGGCTTCCGGGCTGCAAGGTTAGCGGCGGCATCTCCAACATCTCGTTCTCCTTCCGTGGCAACAAGCGCGTGCGGGAGGCCATGCACTCCGCCTTCCTCTACCATGCCATCAAGGCCGGGCTGGACATGGGCATTGTGAATGCCGGCATGCTTGAAGTGTACGAGGAAATCCCCAAAGACCTGCTGGAGTTGGTGGAGGACGTGCTGCTCAACCGCCGGCCGGACGCCACCGAGCGCCTGATCGAGTTCGCCGAGAGGATCAAGCACAAGAAGCAGGAGGACTCCGGCGCCCAGACCGCCGCATGGCGCGACGAACCGCTCGACGAGCGGATATCACACTCGCTCATCAAGGGCCTGACCGAGTTCGTCGAGCAGGACATGGAGGAGGCCCTGGCGCACTACGACAACCCGCTCGACATCATCGAAGGGCCCCTTATGAAGGGGATGAACATCGTCGGGGACCTGTTCGGGTCGGGCCGCATGTTCCTTCCGCAGGTGGTGAAGAGCGCCCGCGTGATGAAGAAGTCCGTCGCGCTGCTGATCCCGCACATGGAGGAGCGCAAGGCGGACGCGGGCCGGAAGGCCAGCAACGGGCGCATCCTCATGGCCACCGTCAAGGGGGACGTCCACGACATCGGCAAGAACATCGTTGGTGTCGTTCTGGCCTGCAACGGGTACGAGGTGATAGACATGGGCGTCATGCAGCCCTGCGAGCGCATCCTGGAGCGCGCCCGCAAGGAGGACGTCCACGCCATCGGGCTTTCCGGCCTCATCACTCCCTCGCTGGACGAGATGGTCCACGTGGCCTCGGAGATGGAGCGGGAGGGCTTCCGGATACCGCTCCTCATAGGCGGGGCCACCACCAGCAGGATGCACACGGCGGTCAAGATAGACAACGTCTATACTGGGCCGGTGGTGCACGTGCTGGACGCCTCGCGCGCCGTTGGCGTGGTGGGTTCGCTGCTGGACAAGCGCCGCTCCCGGGACTTCCGCGCGGAGGTCGCCGCCGAATACGAGCGCCTCCGCGAGCACCACAGGAACCGGGACGTGGCGAAGAAGCTGATCCCACTGGAGGAGGCCCGCGCCCGCCGGTTCGCCCCGGACTGGTCCGCCGCGCCCATCGAGCGGCCGGAGTTCCTCGGTCTCCGCACCGTGGAGGACGTCACGCTCGAGGAAATCGCAGGCTACATTGACTGGTCGCCCTTCTTCCATGCGTGGGAAATGCGCGGCCGGTTCCCGGCGATTCTCGAGGACCCGAAGGTCGGTGCGGAGGCGCGCTCGCTCTATGACGACGCCCGGCAGCTCCTCTCCCGGATGATCGCCGGGGCGCAGCTCCGGCCGCGCGGCGTCTTCGGGTTCTTTCCCGCGAACTCGATCGGTGACGACATGGTTGTCTATACGGACGAGGATCGCTCGGGCGTCCTGGCCACCTTCCGGTTCCTTCGCCAGCAGGTGGACAAGGGCACTGACGGCAAACCAAACTACTGCCTGGCCGATTTCGTGGCGCCGAAGGACTCCGGCCGGACTGACTACGCCGGCGCCTTCGCTGTCACTGCAGGAGCCGAGGCCGACGAGCTGGCCGCGCAGTACGAGGCGGACAACGACGACTACAACGCCATCATGGTGAAGGCGCTTGCGGACCGCATCGCAGAGGCTTTCGCGGAACTGCTCCACCGCCGCGCCCGCGAGATCTTTGGCTACGGCAGGGGAGAAGACCTCACCGCGGAGCAGCTCATCCGCGAGGAATACCGCGGCGTCCGGCCCGCTCCCGGCTATCCCGCCTGCCCCGACCACACGGAAAAACCGCTGCTCTTCCGCGTGCTCGAAGCGGAGGAACGCACCGGCATCGTCCTAACCGAATCCTTCGCCATGCACCCGGGCAGTGCCGTCTGCGGCTTTTACTTCGCACACCCGGAGAGCCGGTACTTCAGCGTGTCACCGATCGCGCCCGACCAGGTGGAGGACTACGCCGCGCGCAAGGGCGTGCCGGTGGAGGAAGTGGAACGCTGGCTCGCTCCCGTCCTGGCCTACGACCCGAAGGACCAGCCGGCCGCCGTCGGGAAGTAGGCCCCGCGCGGCAAGGACGGTAAGCGGCGGCTGCTCAGCGGCTCTCCTGAAGTGCCTCGGCCGCGGCCATCTCCTCGGCAAGGAGGCGCCGTTGCTCCTCCTCGTGGGCTTCCCGCTCGGCGATGCGCTCCCGCTCGAGATCGTCCTCCGGCTCGAGGTGATGCTCCCAATCGAAGTACCGCGTCTCCCACGTGAACCGGTCCCCGACGCAGTGGAGCACTGTATAGCCGGTGGAATCCCCGTGCCAGTTGCCTCCCCACCAGGCGCCACTTGCTGAGGGGCTCGTGATATACCACACGTTCTTGTAGCGGTAGTCCTCGCCGCGGTGGGAGTGCCCCTGCAGGAGGGCCTTCACCTTGTGGCGCTGGAGCATCTCGCGCAGGTCCCTGTTGTTGCGGATCACATAGCGGGTGTACATGGCGGGCAGGTCGAAATCGTTCCACACCTGCGCCAGATTGTTGAACGCGGCGATGTGCTGCACGCACATGGTCGGCCTGTCGCCCGCCTTGGCCAGGTCGAGCGCCAGCCAGTTGAGCTGCTCCTCGCTGATCTGCCCCCGGTAGGTGGGGCCCGAGGACGTCTCGACGTGCTCCATGCTGTCCAGCACGACGAAGTGCCAGTCCCCATGGTCGAAGCTGTAGTAGGAATTCTCCATGCCGAGCCGGTCCAGGATCATCTTGTGCCCGATTTCCGGGTCGTCCACGGGGACCTTGCGGCGGGCGCTGAGCCCAAGCAGGTCGTGGTTCCCGAGGCAATTGTAGTAGGGCATCCGGAGGGTGTCGCTGATGGACTTGTAGAGCTGTATCTGGTCCTCGAACTCATCGCGCTCGGTGTAGAGGCCGTCGAAGGCCATGTCACCGCCCATGAGGACGAAGCTGGGGCGGGGCTGCAGGGCGTTCACCGAGGCCACGCAGGCTCGGTAGCCCTCGTCGCCGCGGCGCTTGCGGCGCACGTGCTGATCGGTGATGTGGACGAAGTAGAATCCCTCGTCCCGGGGCAGGCTGTCCATCCGTGGCCGGCCGTTCACGGCGGCGCAACTCAGTCCCGCCCCGGCGGCCAGCCCGGCCGACCCCAATGCCATGCTGCTGAGGAATTGTCTGCGTGTCTGCTTGTTCATGGTTGGCTGCTCCCTTGTGGTTCCGGGGAATTGGAGCATCGGCGCCACTGCATCGTCAAGCGCCATGGGGTCCTGTGGAACCGCCGGGAGAGGGGCACTGCCGCGCGACCGCACCTCATTCCGTCCACCTGCTGGGCCAACCAAGTGCCCCTGAGCTGCTATTGACCACCACCAGGTTGGCGGCGTCACGTGGCACACGCCTGTTTCCGTTGCGTAAATGCCTTGAGCCGCCACGGGAGTATCAAAAGGTTGAGTATGCTCCCACGCAGTCCCCGAAGGTCAAATAGAGTCCTGCCAAGGCACCTCGCCCGGCTGCTAGCCGGCGCCCAGAGTCTTGGACATGAACGTAAAAATAGACTAAAGGGAGAAGGGAACAAGCATCTTCGGAGCCCGATCTCGAGACCGCGGATCTCTTGCATCATTGAAGCCACGGCAAGTCGGAGTAAGGAGCATACAACCACATTTCGATCGTAGGCTCTATTGGGTCCCGTCAGGTCTACACCTCCTGACACCTGCTATTCTTGTCGTGTATTCGCTTTGATCTGGCGCGGGCATTGGGATGGCATGAGGTGTCGTTCAAGTCGTTTCTTTGGGTGCAGCGGCACTCCGGGCGACCCATGTTTCCGCCCGTACACCG